>NZ_JAANNB010000084.1 GCF_011603975.1 Cellulomonas sp. IC4_254
GAGGCGGAGGGCTCGGTCACGGGGAGTGCTTCTCTCGGCGAGGGGACGAGGCGAGCTGCCGGGGGTGCGCGCCGGGTCGGCGTGCGGGTCGAGCAACAAAAAGACCCCCCGGGTTCGGGAGGTCGGCGCGTCCGCGGGGGTGGGCGGACGCGCTAGGCGATGACGATCGGGAGGGCCATGCCGACATCGTGGCACACGTCACGCCCGCCGTCAGCCCCGTCCACCGTGCGGGACGGCGGCCGAGTTCGGCACTCCGCGCCCGAGTTCGGCACCTGGAGGTGCCGACCTGGGCGACGGAGTGCCGAACTCGGCGACCCCGTCAGACCAGCCGGTGCATCCAGCCGTGCGGGTCGGCGGCGCGGCCGTACTGGATGTCGGTGAGGCGCTGGCGGATGCTCTGCATGACCGGGCCGGCGGCGCCGTCGCCCACCGCCACGTCGAAGTCGCCGCCGGCGAGCCGGCCGATCGGCGTCACGACCGCGGCGGTGCCGCAGGCGAACACCTCGGCGACGCTGCCGTCGCGGATCCCGTCCAGCAGCTCCGCCAGCGGGATGTCCCGCTCGGCGACCTCGCGTCCGTCCTCGGTGAGCAGCTGCAGGATCGACGACCGCGTGACGCCCTCGAGGATCGAGCCGGTGAGCCGCGGCGTCGACACGGACCCGTCGGCGCCGACCACGAACACGTTCATGCCGCCGAGCTCCTCGAGCAGCGTGCCGGTGGCCGCGTCGAGGAAGCACACCTGCTCGCAGCCGCGGGCCTGCGCCTCCTGCTGCGGGAGCAGGCTGGCGGCGTAGTTGCCGCCGCACTTGGCCGCGCCGGTGCCGCCGGCCGCGGCGCGGGCGTAGTCCTCGGACACCCAGATCGACACCGGCTTGACGCCCCCGGCGAAGTACGAGCCGACCGGCGACGCGATCACCAGGTACTCGGCCTGCAGCGACGGCCGCACGCCGAGGAACGCCTCGGACGCGTACATGAACGGCCGCAGGTAGAGGCTGGTCTCCTCCCCCGACGGCACCCAGGCCTCGTCGGTCCGCACGAGCGCGGTCACCGACGCGAGGAAGTCCTCGGTGGACAGCTCGGGCAGCGCGAGCCGGCGGGCGGAGCGCTGCAGCCGCTCGGCGTTGGCCTGCGGGCGGAACGTCCACACGGAGCCGTCGGCGTGCCGGTACGCCTTGAGCCCCTCGAAGATCTCCTGGGCGTAGTGCAGCACCGCGGTGGCGGGGTCGAGCAGCAGCGGGCCGTACTTCTCGACCCGGCGGTCGTGCCAGCCGAGGCCCTGGGTCCAGGAGACGCGGGCCATGTGGTCGGTGAACACGGTGCCGAACTTCGGCGTGGCGAGCAGCGACTCCCGCTCGGCGTCGGGCGTCGGGGTGTCGGTGGGACGGACCTCGAAGGTCGAGCCGAGGTCGGTCGTGTCGGAGATGCTCATGAGTCTGCGGCCTTTCACCAGGAGTCTGATCTGACGGTACCTGGGCGACGGCCTTCGGTGGGACGGCGGGACAGCGACGGTGCGCCCCGAGCGGGCGCGATCAGCCGGCGATGCGCGCGGCGAGGTCCTTGCCCACCTCGGCCGTCGACCGTACTCGGCCCCCGCGCTCCGCGACGTCCGCCGCGACCGCGGCCTCGACGCGGGCGGCGGCCTCGCGCTCGCCCAGGTGCTCGAGCAGCAGCGCGACGGAGAGCACCGTCGCGGTGGGGTCGGCCTTGCCCTGCCCGGCGATGTCCGGCGCGGAGCCGTGCACCGGCTCGAACATGCTCGGCGCGGTGCGGTCCGGGTTGATGTTCGCGGACGCGGCCAGGCCGATGCCGCCGACGATCGCGCCGGCGAGGTCGGTGAGGATGTCGCCGAACAGGTTGTCCGTGACGATGACGTCGAACCGCGCCGGGTCGGTGACCAGGAAGATGGTCGCCGCGTCCACGTGCAGGTAGTCGACGGTCACGTCCGGGAACTCGGCGTTCACGGCCTCGACGGTGCGTCGCCACAGGTGGCCGGCGTGCACCAGGACGTTGTGCTTGTGCACCAGGGTGAGCTTCTTGCGCGGGCGGGCGTTCGCGCGGGCGAACGCGTCGCGCACCACCCGCTCGACGCCGAACGCGGTGTTGACGCTGACCTCGTTGGCGATCTCGTGCGGGGTGCCGACGCGGATCGCGCCGCCGTTGCCGACGTACGGGCCCTCGGTGCCCTCGCGGACGACCACGAAGTCGACGTCGCCCGGGTTCGCGAGCGGGGAGGCCACGCCGGGGTACAGCTTCGACGGGCGCAGGTTCACGTAGTGGTCCAGGGCGAACCGCAGCTTGAGCAGCAGGCCGCGCTCCAGGACGCCGGACGGCACGCTCGGGTCGCCGATGGCGCCGAGCAGGATCGCGTCGTGCGTGCGGATCGCCTCGAGGTCCGCGTCGGTCAGCGTCTCGCCGGTCGCGTGCCAGCGGCGCGCGCCCAGGTCGAAGTCGGTCGTGGTGACCGTGCTGCCCGAGCCGGAGAGGGCGGCGTCGAGGGCCAGGAGCCCCTGCTCCACGACCTCGGTGCCGATGCCGTCACCCGCGACGACCGCCAGGTTGATCCGCTGCGCCATGCTCTCCACCCTAGTGAGTCGTCTTACTTCCCGGGACGACCGTCTCAGGCCTCGGACGGTGCCGCGGCGGCGCCCCGGTCGCCGGGCCGCGGGTACAGCAGCTCGAACCGCTCGAGCACGACCGGCGTCGCGTCCGTCAGCACCGCACCCAGCGCCTCGAGCAGCGGGCCCCAGGACCCCTCGCGGTCCGCGCGCCAGGACGCGAGCGTCCCGTCGCCCTCCGCCTCCGCCGCCGCGACGTCCGCGTCGACCTCGCCGAACGGGACCGTCTCGACCCGCGTGGTGCGGATGAGGGCGCCGGGCCGGCCGGCGCCGTCGGTGACGATCGCCAGGTCGCCCTTCACCGGCAGCGGCGCGTCGGCGTGCTCGAGCTCCGCCAGGGCCGTCGACGTCGCGGTCTTGGTGCCGTCCAGCACGAGCGCGAGCGCCGCGTCGGCGAGGGCCGGGTCGTCCCCGAACGCCCAGGACGGCGGCACGAGCGACCCCGGCACCCCCGGCCCGAGCACCGACGCGAACCGGACGACGCCGGCCCGCACCCGGGCGACCTCCCAGAACTCCAGCACCTCGTCGGCGTGCGTGCTGGCGGCGGCGTCGTCGGTCATGCGGCCCATCCTCCCGGACGCGAGCGGAAACCACGACGCCGAGATAGGGCCGTCCCGCCGAGGTAGGACCGTGGACGGTCCTACCTCGGCGCGGAGGTACTACCTCGGCGCGAGGAGCGGCCGGCGGGTCAGCGCGCGGCGGAGCCCTCGACGTAGTCCGTGTCGGACGGCTTCACCCAGGCGAACAGCTTGCGCAGCTCGCGGCCCACGGGCTCGATCGGGTGGTTCTGGCCCTTCTCGCGCAGCTCCTTGAACTCCGGCGCGCCGGCGTCCTGGTCGGTGATGAACCGCTCGGCGAAGGCGCCGTTCTGGATGTCCGCGAGGACGGCCTTCATGTTCTCCTTCACGTCGGGCGTGATGACCCGCGGGCCGGAGACGTAGTCGCCGTACTCGGCCGTGTCGGAGACCGACCAGCGCTGCTTGGTGATGCCGCCCTCGAAGATGAGGTCGACGATCAGCTTCAGCTCGTGCAGCACCTCGAAGTACGCGACCTCGGGCTGGTAGCCGGCCTCGGTCAGCGTCTCGAAGCCGTACTGGATCAGCTGGGACACGCCGCCGCAGAGGACGGCCTGCTCGCCGAACAGGTCGGTCTCGGTCTCCTCGGTGAACGTGGTCTTGATGCCGGCGGCGCGCAGGCCGCCGATGCCCTTGGCGTAGGACAGCGCGAGGTCCCAGGCGGAGCCGGACGCGTCCTGCTCGACGGCGACGATCACCGGCACGCCCCGGCCGTCGACGTACTCGCGGCGCACGAGGTGGCCCGGGCCCTTCGGGGCGACCATGACGATGTCGTGGCCGGCCTCGGGCTTGATGTAGCCGAACCGGATGTTGAAGCCGTGGCCGAACACGAGCGCGGCGCCCTCGGTCAGGTTCGGGGCGATCTCGTCGCGGTAGATGTGCCGCTGCACCTGGTCCGGCGCGAGGATCACGACGACGTCGGCACCCTGGACGGCCTCGGCCACCGTGGCGACCTTGAGGCCCTCGTTCTCGGCCTTGGCGCGGGAGGCGGAGCCCTCGCGCAGGCCGACGGTGACGTCGACGCCGGAGTCGCGCAGGTTCAGCGCGTGCGCGTGCCCCTGGCTGCCGTAGCCGATGACGGCGACCTTCTTGCTCTGGATGATCGACAGGTCGGCGTCGTCGTCGTAGAACAGCTCAGCCACGATGGTTCTCCTTGTGTGTGCGGGGTCGTGCGTGCGAAGGGTGCTGGGGTGGTGCTGCGGGTGCAGCCTCAGGCGGACCGGCTGACGCGCTCGAGCGCGCGGTCCGTGATGGAGCGGGGCCCGCGGCCGATGGCCACGATGCCGGACTGGACGATCTCGCGGACGCCGAACGGCTCGAGCGCGGCGAGGAGCGCCGTGAGCTTGCCCGGGCTGCCGGTCGCCTCGATGGTGACGGTGTCCGGCACGACGTCCACGACGTGCGCCCGGAACAGCTCGACCACCTCGAGCACCTGGGTGCGGACCGGGCCCTCGGCACGGACCTTCACCAGCAGCAGCTCGCGCTGCACGGAGGCGGCGTCCTCGAGCTCGACGATCTTGATCACGTTGATCAGCTTGTTCAGCTGCTTGGTGACCTGCTCGAGCGGCAGGGCGTCGACGTCGACCACGACGGTGATCCGGGAGATCTCGTCGTGCTCGGTCGGGCCCACCGCGAGGGAGTGGATGTTGAACGACCGGCGGGCGAACAGGCCGGCGACGCGGGTCAGCACGCCGGGCTTGTTCTCCACGAGGACGGAGAGGGTGTGACGGCTCATGATCTCTTCCTCAGTCCTCGCGGTCCCACGCCGGGGAGATGCCCCGGGCGTACTGGATGTCGTCGTTGCTCACGCCGGCGGCGACCATCGGCCACACCATCGAGTCGCGCGACACCGTGAAGTCCACGACCACGGGCTGGTCGTCGATCTCCATCGCGCGCTTGATGGTGGCGTCCACGTCCGCGGTCGTCTCGCAGCGGAGGCCGACCGCGCCGTAGGCGTCGGCGAGCTTGACGAAGTCCGGGACGTGGATGGTGCCGTGACCGGTGTGCAGGTCGGTGTTCGAGTACCGGGACTCGTAGAACAGGGTCTGCCACTGCCGGACCATGCCCAGCGAGGAGTTGTTGATCACCGCGACCTTGATCGGGATCTCGTTGATCGTGCAGGTGGCGAGCTCCTGGTTGGTCATCTGGAAGCAGCCGTCGCCGTCGATCGCCCACACGGTGCGGTCCGGGGCGCCGACCTTCGCGCCCATGGCGGCGGGCACCGAGAAGCCCATCGTGCCGAGGCCGCCGGAGTTCAGCCAGGAGTTGGGCCGCTCGTACTTGATGAACTGCGCGGCCCACATCTGGTGCTGCCCCACGCCGGACACGAAGATCGACTCCGGCCCGGACAGCTCGCCGATCCGGGAGATCACGTGCTGCGGTGCCAGGTGGCCGTCGGTCGGCTCGTCGTAGCCCAGCGGGAACGTCTCGCGCCACGAGTCGATCTGCCGCCACCACGCCTCGAGGTCCGGCTTGCCGTGCTGCACCTGCTCGCGGGCGAGCTCGGGCAGCAGGTCCGCGATGACCTCGCGCAGGTCGCCGACGATCGGCACGTCCACCGCGCGGTTCTTGCCGATCTCCGCGGGGTCGATGTCCGCGTGCACGATCGTGGCGTTCGGGGCGAACGACGACAGCTTGCCGGTCACGCGGTCGTCGAACCGCGCGCCCAGCGCCACCACCAGGTCCGCCTTCTGCAGCGCGGCGACCGCGGCCACCGTGCCGTGCATGCCGGGCATGCCGAGGTGCTGCGGGTGCGTGTCGGGCAGCGCGCCGCGGGCCATCAGCGTGGTGACCACGGCGGCGCCGGACTCGTCGACCAGGCGGCGCAGCTCGGCCGACGCGCCGGAGCGGATCACGCCGCCGCCGACCATCAGCACCGGGCGGCGGGCGGTCGCGAGCAACCGGGCGGCCTCGCGGATCTGCTTGCCGTGCGGCTTGGTCACCGGGTGGTAGCCCGGCAGGTCCAGCTGCTGCGGCCAGGTGAACGTGGTGTCCGTCTGCATGGCCGACTTGGCGATGTCCACCAGCACCGGGCCGGGGCGGCCGGTCGACGCGATGTGGAACGCCTCCGCGATCGTGCGCGGGATGTCGTCCGGGTCGGTCACCAGGAAGTTGTGCTTGGTGATCGGCAGCGTGATGCCGACGATGTCGGCCTCCTGGAACGCGTCCGTGCCGATCAGCGAGGCGCCGACCTGGCCGGTGATCGCGACCAGCGGGATCGAGTCCATGTTCGCGTCGGCGATCGGCGTCACGAGGTTGGTCGCGCCCGGGCCCGAGGTGGCCATCGTGACGCCGACCTTGCCGGTGGCCTGGGCGTAGCCCGTGGCCGCGTGGCCGCCGCCCTGCTCGTGCCGCACGAGGATGTGCCGGAGCCGGGTGGAGTCCATCAGCGGGTCGTACGTCGGCAGGATCGCGCCGCCGGGGATGCCGAAGACGACCTCGGCGCCGGCCTCCTCGAGCGAGCGGACGATCGACTTGGCGCCGGTGACCTGCTCGGTGACGACGGGCCGCGGCCGGGCGGCCGGGGCGGCCTCGCGGGCAGCGGGCTCGACGAGGCGCGCGGGCTCGCGCGCCTCGGGCGTGCCGGCGGGCGCGGCCGACCTGCGGGGCGGTGCCGGGTGGGGGCCCTGGACCATCGGTGTCTCCTGCGTCTGTGCGGGTGGAGCGGGTGCTGCTGCGACCGGGGCCGCGTGGGTGCCGCGCGAGTCCTCGCCGGCACGAAAAAACCCCTCGGGCCCGAGGAGCCGGGCCGGTCGAGGGGTGCGCGCGCGGGCAGAGCCTTCCGTGCGTGGCGTCAGCCGGCGCGCTCGGGAAGTACTACGAGGAGGAGGTTCGTCCGCATGTCACGTGACACTACGCCGCGCATCCCGTGGTGTCACGCCCGCTGGGAGGCGTCTCACATCGTGGTGCACGAGTCCACCAGATGATCGGGACCGAGTCGTGACCTGCCGCGCCGGCCGCGCGACCCCCGGACGGGCGCGGGCTCTCCTAGCCTCACCGCATGACCCGCACCCGCGCCGCCCGCGGCCCGCTGCTCGCCGGGGCCGCGGTCGCGGCGCTCGCGCTGCTCACGGCGTGCGGCGGTGCCGACGACGCCGCGCCCGCCCGGACGAGCGCCGACCGGACGAGCTCCGCCCCGACGGCCACGGCGACGCCGGAGCCGAGCCCGTCCCCCACCGGGGACGCCGACGACGCCCCGACCGCCCCGCCCTCGGCGGCCGCCGGCACGGGGGTCAGCACCGCGGCGCCCTCCGCCGACGCCGCGCTCACCGTGACCGGCGTCCGGGTGGGCCACCACGACGGCTTCGACCGGGTCGTCCTGGAGCTCGGCGGCACCGGGACGCCCGGGTGGCGGGTCGAGTACGTCGACGCGGCGGTGGCCGACCCGAGCGACGAGCAGGTCGACCTGGCCGGGGACAGCGTCCTGCGCGTGACCGTCGAGGGCACGGTGCTGCCGTACGAGACCAGGCTGACGGAGGCGCCCGTCGGGGTGCCCCGCACCGTCGCGGGCGGCACCGCCGTCGCCGAGGCCGTGTACCTGGGCGCGTTCGAGGCGCAGTCGCAGGCGCTCGTCGGGGTCACCGGCGACCCGCGGCCGTACCGCGTGCAGCTGCTCGCCGACCCGGTCCGCGTCGTGGTGGACGTCGAGGGCTGAGCCCCGGCGTCAGCGCGGGATGGCCGCCAGCTCGGTCGCGTCGTACCAGAGCAGGTCCCGCTCGGCGAGGGAGTCGAGCGCGGCGTCGTCGCCGTCCAGCGCCCGGGCGACCTCGTCCTTGGCGGCCGGTTCGTCGACGTGCGCGCACACGACGACGTCGAGCGTGGCCGGCGCCGTCAGCGTCACCAGGCTCGCCGCCTCGTCGTCGACCCCCGCGCCGTCCTCCGGCGCTCCGTCCTGCACGGCGTCGTCCGGCACCTCGACGGTGAGGACGAGCCGCAGGCCGGGCGCGTCCGGGCGGGACGCGAGCAGCACGAGCGCGTCGTCCGCGGCCATGAGCTGCGCCGCGAACTCGACACCCTCCTCGTCCTCGTCGGGCAGCAGCGCGGTCAGCGCCGGGGTGACCGCGTGCGCGCGGCGCGGGGCCGCGAGCGGGGCGCGGCCGCCCAGCAGGTCGTCGAGCTCGTCCAGGGTGGCAGGCAGGTAGAGACGCACGGGACCAGTGTGCCGCCCGGCGGTGCGAACGGGGCACATCGAGGACGAACTCGGGCGAGTCCGGCACCTCGGGCGCGACGCGCCCGGAGTTGTCCCCAGGCTGCGGCGCCCTCCTTGGCGGCCGCCCGACCTGCGCGGTACATCTGGCCCCCCGGCTGCGGCCGGCCGACCACGGAGGTACCCCATGAGCACTGACAGCAGCGGCACGACCACGACCGGGGTGCCGTGAGCACCGCGGTGGGGGTCCGCCTCGTCCCCGCCCCGCCGCCCCTCCCCGCGGAGCAGACGGCGCACGAGACCGGACCGCCCCGCACCGCGACGCCGTCGCCGGGCGGACCCGCGCCCGACCCGGTGCCGCCCGCCCTGCGCACGGGCCGGCCCCGGCGGCAGCCACCCGTCCGGACCGCCCGGTCCCGCGCCCGCGACGGGGCGCCGGGCGGGGCACCGGAGCTCGACCCGCGGCAGGCGTGCTGCATGGTCGCCCTGGCGGCCGTCGAGGTGCTCGCCGGCAGCCGGCCGCTCGCCCAGCTCGCACGCTGGCTCACGCCCGACGTCTACGACGGCCTCGCCCGCCGGGCCGTCCTCACCGCACCCGGGACCCGGGTGCTGGACGCGGCCGCCGGCGCCCGCGACCTCGCCGACCCGCCCGACCCGGCGGGACCGACCCGGCGCCCGTCGGTGCGGCGGGTGCGGGTGCACCGCGTCGACGCGCACACCGTGGAGTCCTCCGTCGTCGTCGCCCACGCCGACCGGGTCCGCGCCGTCGCGGTCCGGCTCAGCCGGTCGACGGGGCGCTGGCGGGCGTCGGCGCTCGTGGTGGGCTGACGGAGCGGCACCGCGACCAGGCTCCCGGCCCGGGTACGACGACGCCGCCCGCCCTCCCCCTGCGGGGCGGACGGGCGGCGTCGGGCCGGCGGGGCTCAGCCCCGGCGGCGCTGCTGCTTCGCGGCCTTGCGGCGCGCCTCGCGGTTGCCGGCGTCGTCACCCGCGCCGGACCCGTCCGACGCCGCGGGACCCGCGGTGCCGTCCGCCGGCGCCGACGTCGCCGGGCCGGCCGCGCGTCGGCCGCGGGTGACGGTGGTGCCGCTGTCGCCGTCGACGCTCGGCGCCGAGTACTGCAGCGGGACCCGGCGCTCCGGGCCGTCGATCCCCTTGGCCACCAGCACCGGCGCGGTCGCGCCGTCGCCCTCGGCGGAGACGGCCTGCGCGTCGCCGTCGGCGGCCGCGGCGGCGGCCTGCGCGGGCTCGGCGACCTTGACCTCGAGGTTGAAGAGGTAGCCGACGGCCTCCTCCTTGATGGCGTCGGTCATCGCCTGGAACAGCTGGTAGCCCTCGCGCTGGTACTCGATCAGCGGGTCGCGCTGGGCCATCGCGCGCAGGCCGATGCCCTCCTTGAGGTAGTCCATCTCGTAGAGGTGCTCGCGCCACTTGCGGTCCAGCACGGACAGCACGACCCGGCGCTCCAGCTGGCGCATGCTGGCCTCGCCCAGGGACGTCTCGCGCTCGGAGTAGGCGATCCGCGCGTCGGAGAGCAGCTCGGCCTTGAGGAGCTCGGGGGTGACCCGGCCCAGGCCGCCGGCCTGCTCGACGACCTCGTCCACCTCGATCGACACGGGGTACACGGTCTTGAGCGTGGTCCACAGCTGCTCGAGGTCCCAGTCCTCCGGGTGCCCCTCGGCGGTGGCGGCGGTGACGTAGTCGTCGAGCACGTCCTCCAGGAAGTGCTGGACCTGCTCCTGCATGTTCTCGCCCTCGAGCACGCGGCGGCGCTGCTCGTAGATGACCTCGCGCTGCCGGGACAGCACGTCGTCGTACTTGAGGACGTTCTTGCGGATCTCGAAGTTCCGCGCCTCGACCTGCGACTGCGCGGAGCGGATGCCGCGGGTCACGATCTTGGACTCGAGCGGCAGGTCGTCCGGGAACCCGGCGCGGGTCATCATCGACTCGGCCATGCCGGAGTTGAACAGCCGCATGAGGTCGTCCTGCAGCGACAGGTAGAACCGGGACTCGCCCGGGTCGCCCTGCCGGCCGGAGCGGCCGCGCAGCTGGTTGTCGATGCGACGGGACTCGTGGCGCTCGGTGCCGAGCACGTACAGGCCGCCGAGCTCCACGACCTCGTCGTGCTCCGCGGCGACCGCGGCCTTCGCCTTCTCCAGGGCGTCGGGCCAGGCGGCCTCGTACTCCTCCGGGCTCTCGTTCGGGTCCAGCCCGCGCGACGCGAGGTCGGCGACCGCCATGAACTCGGCGTTGCCTCCGAGCATGATGTCCGTGCCACGGCCGGCCATGTTGGTGGCGACCGTGACGGCGCCCTTGCGGCCGGCCTGCGCGACGATCGAGGCCTCGCGGGCGTGCTGCTTCGCGTTGAGCACCTCGTGCGGGACGCCGGCCTTGCGGAGCTTCTTCGACAGGATCTCGGACTTCTCGACGCTCGTGGTGCCGACGAGGACGGGCTGGCCGTGCGCGTGCCGCTCGACGATGTCCGCGACGACCGCGTCGTACTTGCCCTCCTCCGCCTTGTAGACGAGGTCGGCCTGGTCGATGCGCTGCATCCCGCGGTTGGTCGGGATCGGCACGACGCCCAGCTTGTACGTGCCCTGGAACTCGGCCGCCTCGGTCTCGGCGGTACCGGTCATGCCGGAGAGCTTGTCGTAGAGCCGGAAGTAGTTCTGCAGGGTGATCGTGGCGAGGGTCTGGTTCTCGGCCTTGATGACCACCCCCTCCTTCGCCTCGATGGCCTGGTGCATGCCCTCGTTGTAGCGGCGGCCCGGCAGGACGCGGCCGGTGTGCTCGTCGACGATGAGCACCTCGCCCTTGTCGACGATGTAGTCCTTGTCGCGCTTGAACAGCTCCTTGGCCTTGATGGCGTTGTTCAGGAAGCCGATCAGCGGGGTGTTCAGCGACTCGTACAGGTTCTCGATGCCGAGGTAGTCCTCGACGCGCTCGATGCCCGGCTCCAGGACGCCGATGGTGCGCTTCTTCTCGTCGACCTCGTAGTCGCGCTCGGGCTGCAGGCGGCGGACGACCTTCGCGAACTCGGAGTACCAGCGGTTCGCGTCGCCGGAGGCCGGGCCGGAGATGATGAGCGGCGTGCGGGCCTCGTCGATGAGGATCGAGTCGACCTCGTCGACGATCGCGAAGTGGTGGCCGCGCTGCACGAGCTCGTCGGTGCTCCACGCCATGTTGTCGCGGAGGAAGTCGAAGCCGAACTCGTTGTTCGTGCCGTAGGTGATGTCGGCGGCGTACTGCACGCGGCGCTCGGCGGGCGTCTGGCCGGACAGCACGACGCCGGTGGTCAGGCCGAGGAACCGGTAGACCCGGCCCATGAGGTCGGCCTGGTAGCTCGCCAGGTAGTCGTTGACCGTGACGACGTGCACGCCCTTGCCGGTCAGCGCGTTGAGGTAGGCCGGCGCGGTCGCGACGAGGGTCTTGCCCTCACCGGTCTTCATCTCGGCGATGTTGCCCCAGTGCAGGGCGGCGCCGCCCTGCAGCTGGACGTCGAAGTGCCGCTGGCCGAGCGTGCGGCGCGCGGCCTCGCGCACCGCGGCGAACGCCTCGGCCATGAGGTCGTCCAGCGACTCGCCGTCGGCCAGCCGCGCCTTGAACCGGTCGGTCTCCTCGCGCAGCTCGGCGTCCGACAGGGACGTGAAGCTGTCCTCCAGCGCGTTCACCTGCTGGGCGACACCCGACAGCTTCTTGAGGATCCGTCCCTCGCCCAGGCGGAGGACCTTCTCGAGGATCGCAGGCACGTGCACTCCCGACTCGCTGCGCCCCACGTGGCCACGTGCGGCGTCCCGGCGTCCCGACCGCACAGCCGGGCCCCGACCATCGTAGGTGAGGTGCGGCGACGCGCAGCAACCCGGTGGCACCCGTCCGGCGGCCCGGCGGTCAGCCGGGCGGGTCAGCCCGCCGCGAGCGCGCCCGCCAGCACCGGCGCCAGCGTCCCGCGCGGCGTCCCGTCCCGGTCCCCCACCACGACGTCGTCCAGCCCCAGCCACGTCGCGAGCAGCCGCAGCTCGGCCGCCAGGTCCGCCGCGACGTCACCCGGCGCGGAGCCGGGGACGGCGCCCGGCACCGGGCCGGCGGCCTCCGCCGGGTGCGCGGCGTGCACCCGGAGCAGCCCTGCGCGGCGGTCCGCCTTGAGGTCGACCAGCGCGGCCAGCCGCTCGCCGCGCAGGAACGGCAGCACGTAGTACCCGTGCACCCGCTGCGCCTCCGGCACGTAGATCTCGATGCGGTACCGCAGCCCGAACAGCTCCTCCAGCCGGCGGCGCTCGAACACCAGCGGGTCGAACGGGCTCAGCAGCGCCCGGCCGGTGGCCCGGCGGGGCAGGTCGGCGTCGGCGTGCAGGTAGGTGGGCCGGGCCCAGCCGTCGACCTGCACCGGCACCAGCGTGCCCTCGTCCACCAGGTCGCCGACCGCGGCCCGGGCTCGCGGCCCCTTGATCCGGAAGTAGTCGAGCAGGCAGCGCTCCGAGGCGACGCCGTGCGCCCGGGCGGCGATCCGGAGCAGCGCGCGCACCGCGTCGTCGTCGTCCGGCTCCGGCGCGGCGAGCACCTCCGGCGGCAGCACCCGCTCCGTGAGGTCGTAGCACCGCTCGAACTGCGGGTTCCGGCGCGCCGACGCGACCTGGCCCGTGAAGAACAGGTACTCCAGCACCCGCTTGGCCGCGGTCCAGTTCCAGCCCCACTCCGTGCGGTCCCGCGGCACCGGGCCCTCGACGCGGGCGTGCACCTCGCTCGCGGTGAGCGGGCCGTCGTCCGCGATCATCGCCAGCACGTCGGCCACCAGCGGCGAGTGCGTCAGCGGCACCTCGCGGATGGAGCCCCACGCGTAGTCGCGGTAGGCGCGCCGCCGCCAGCCGAGCAGCGCGTACGTCTCCGGCGGCACGTACGACGCCTCGTGCGCCCAGGTCTCGACCAGCCGGCGGGGCGCCCGGCCCGCGGCCCGGTCCAGCAGCGCCGGGTCGTACGGGCCGACCCGGGAGAACGTCGGCACCAGGTGCGCGCGGGCGACCACGTTGACCGAGTCGATCTGCAGCAGGCCGACCCGGTCCACCACCTGCTGCAGCTGCCGCATCGTGGCCGGCCCGGTGCGCTCGGCGCGGGGGCGGTCCAGGCCCTGGGCGCGCAGCGCGACCCGGCGCGCCTGGGACAGCGACAGCGAGCCCGCGGGCCGGTGCGCCGTGCCGGTGGCCGCGCGGCGGGTGGGCCACCGCACGCTAGCGGCGGGCACGACCGCGCCCGCCGACCGGAGGGTCGTCGGCGGGCGCGGTGCGGTGGCGTCGTCCGGCTCAGCGCTGGGCGGCGGCCCCCGCGGGGGCGGCGACGCCCCCGGCCTGCGGCGCCGCGGCTGCGCCGTCGCCCGAGCCCATGCTGGTCACGGCCGCGTCGAGCTTGATGATCCCGTAGCTCCAGCCGCGGCGGCGGTACGCGACGGACGGCTGGGCCGTCTCGGCGTCGACGAACAGGAAGAAGTCGTGGCCGACGAGCTCCATCTCGTAGAGCGCGTCGTCGATGGTCATCGGCTGCGCGACGTGCACCTTCTCGCGGATGACGACCGGCGAGTCGCCGAGGGTCGTCTCCACCACCCCGTCCTCGGAGGGCTCGGGCGCGACGGGCTCGGGCTCCAGGTCCTCGAGCGGCGGCAGCGGGTCGCTCACCGGCGCGGGGACCTTGCCGCGGTGGCTCTTGCGCCGGTCGCGCGCCCGGCGGAGCCGCTCCGCGAGCTTGTCGATCGCCAGGTCGAAGGCCCCGTACCGGTCGTCCGCGCACGCCTCGGCGCGGATCACCGGTCCCTTGCCCACCACGGTCAGCTCGACCCGCTCGGCGGCGGCGGCCTGCCGGGGGTTGGGCTCGTGGGTCACCTCGACGTCGATGCGCTGCGCCCGGGGGGCGAGCTGCTCGAGCCTGGCGAGCTTGTCCGTCACGTGCTGACGGAACCGCTCGGGGACGTCGGTGTGACGGCCGGCGACGACGATCTCCATGGGGTACCTCCTGGAGGTCCGGGGGCGGGTCGGTGCCCGCCCGGCAGCGTGCTCTGAGCGCCCTCACGGGCGCGGTCTGCGGCACCACCTCCTCGTGCGGGCGTACCCGTCGAGTCCCGGTACCGGGGGACGTCAGTGCCTCCCGGTGCTGTGGAGGACCACGCTAGCCCGGGTCGGCCGAGGCTTCCAACCAACCGGTCGGGGAGCCCGGCGGACGGGTGACGGCGAGCACCAGCCCGCCCGCGACCTGCGCGCCCGCGGACTCCAGCGCCGACCGGCAGGCGGCCAGCGTGGCGCCCGTCGTCAGCACGTCGTCGACCAGGAGCACCCGCGCCCCGGCGAGCGCGGGCCGGGCCCGCCGGCGGACCCGGACCCGGCCCGCGAGGTTCGCCGCGCGGCCCCGCACACCCAGGCCGACCTGGTCCCGGCCGCCGCCGGACAGCCGCAGCGCGGGCAGCGCGACGGCCCCGCCGAGCCCGGCCGCGACGGCCCGGGCGAGCGCACCGACCAGGTCCTCGCCGCGGCGCGCCCGCCCCCGCGGTGACGGCGGCGCGGGCACGACCAGCAGCGGCGCGGGGACCC
>NZ_JAANNB010000085.1 GCF_011603975.1 Cellulomonas sp. IC4_254
CCGTGAGCACCCGTCGCTCCCGCCGCGCCCCGCTCGGCGCCGCCCTGGCCGTCGCCGCCGCCCTGGCGCTGGCCGCCTGCGGCTCCGGCTCGGGCTCCGGCGGCGACTCGTCCGCCGCCTCGGGCACGCCCGACGCCTCGGCCGAGATCGTCATCGGCTCCACCAACGAGCCCACCGGGCTCGTCCGCAACGTCGGCGGCTCCTCCGGCGTCTCCCAGACCATGACCCGGAACGTCTTCGAGGGCCTCACCTCGGTCGACGTCGACGGCCAGGTCATCCCGACGCTAGCCGAGTCCTGGGACGTGTCCGAGGACGGCCTGACGTACACGTTCCACCTGCAGCCGGACGTGACGTTCCACGACGGCACCCCGCTCACCGCGGACGACGTGGTGTGGAGCATCTCCGAGGCGATCGGCCCGGAGTCGAAGTCGGCGCGCAAGAGCGACCTGCTGGTCATCCAGCAGGCCACCGCGGTCGACGACGCCACCGTCGAGCTCGACCTGTCCCGCCCGTCGCAGGGCCTGACGTTCTACCTCGCCTCCGTCACGATCGTGCAGGACGGCGACACGGAGCTGACCAGCGACAACGGCACCGGCCCCTACCGGTTCGTCGAGTGGGTCCAGGGCGACCACCTCACCATCGAGAAGTACGACGGCTACTGGGGCGAGCCCGCGAAGAACGCCGGCGTGACGTTCCGGTTCTTCCAGGACACCACCGCGCTGAACAACGCGCTGCTCACCGGCGACCTGGACCTCGTCATCGCCGAGGACTCCCCGGACCAGCTCGTGCAGTTCGAGGACAACCCCGACTTCACGATCACCGAGGGCACCTCGACCACCAAGCAGCTGTGGGCGTTCAACGACCGCGAGGCGCCGTTCAGCGACGTCCGCGTCCGCCAGGCGCTCTACAAGGCGATCGACCGCGACGCGATCCTGTCGGCGGTCTGGGACGGCTACGGCCAGGTCATCGGCTCGATGGTCCCGCCGACGGACCCGTGGTTCGTCGACCAGGCCGACGTGCACGGCTACGACCCGGAGGCCGCGCAGGCGCTCCTCGACGAGGCCGGCGTGACGGACCTCGAGATCTCCGTGGACTACATCCCGGACGACACCACCGAGGCGATCCTCGCGCTGCTCACCAAGAACCTCGCCGCCGTGGGCGTCACCCTGACGCCGAACCCGATCGACGACGCCACCTGGTACCAGAAGGTCTACACGGACCACGACTTCCAGACGACCCTCATGGGCCACGTGAACCCGCGCGACGTGCTCTGGTACGCGAACCCCGACTTCTACTGGGGCTACGACAACCCGGAGGTGCAGGAGTGGGTCGCCCAGGCCGACCAGGCGTCGACCGAGGCCGAGCAGGTCGACCTGCTGAAGCAGGTCAACGAGACCATCGGCGAGGAGGCGGCGTCCGCCTGGCTGTACCTGGACCCGCAGATCCGCGTCGCCCGGGCCGACGTCACCGGCTTCCCCGTCGACCAGGTGACCGAGTCGTTCTACGTCGCCGACATCGTCCGGGAGTCCTGAGACCGTGCGCGCTGCACTGCTGCGGATCGGCGCCCTGCTGATCTCCCTCGTCCTGGCCAGCGTGGTCGTGTTCGTCGTGCTCCGGCTGCTGCCGGGCGACGCCGCGGGCGCCACCCTGGGCGTGGGCACCACCACGGACCAGCTCGACCAGCTCCGCTCGGAGCTCGGGACGGACCAGCCGGTGGTGACGCAGTACGTGCAGTGGCTCGGCCAGGTCGTCCGCGGGGACCTGGGCACGTCGTTCGTGTCCCGGCTCCCCGTGGCCGACCTGATCACCCAGAAGCTGCCCATCACGGTGCCGCTCAGCCTGTCCGCGTTCGTCCTGGCCGTGCTCGTGTCGGTGCCCCTCGGCGTCATCGCCGCGGTGCACCGGCGCGGGCCGGTCGGGGTCGCGGTGTCGGCGGTGTCCCAGCTCGGCGTCGCGGTGCCGGTGTTCTGGGTGGGCGTGCTGCTGGTGCTCGTCCTCGCGCTGCAGGCCCGGTGGCTGCCGGCCGGCGGGTTCCCCCGCACCGGCTGGGACGACCCCGCGGCCGCGGTGCGGTCGCTGGTGCTGCCGGTGGTCACGGTCGCGATCGCCATGTCGGCGGTCATGGTCCGGTACGTGCGGTCCGCGACCCTCGACGTGCTGGACCAGGACTACCTGCGCACCGCGCGGTCGCTCGGCTACGGCCGGTGGCACGCGCTGGCGCGGCACGGCCTGCGCAACGCGGCCGTGCCCGTCGTGTCGATCCTCGGCATCGAGCTGGCGACCTCGCTGCTCGGCGCCGTGGTGATCGAGAACGTGTTCGCCCTGCCCGGGCTGGGCACGCTGCTGCTCGACTCGGTGACCTCCCGCGACCTGCCCGTGGTGCAGGCCCTCGTGCTGGGGCTCACCGCGGTCGTGCTGATCATGAACGCGCTGGTCGACCTCGGGCAGCGCGCCATCGACCCGCGGCTGCGGACGGCGGAGGTGGCGGCGTGAGCACTCCCCACGACATCGCTCGCTCCGCTCCCGATCTCGCGGGGGCCCCGGCATGACCGGCGAGCTGACCACCACGACCCCGGTCGCGCGGGGGGTCGAGGCGCCCGCGGCCGCCCCCGGGCGCCCCGGCGGCGCGCGGTCCCGCGGCGCCCGTCGGCTGCCGCCCTCGCTCGTCGTCGGCGCCGCCCTCGTGGGGTTCGTCGCCCTCGTCGGCCTGGTGTCGCTGTTCTGGACCCCCTACGCCCTCGACGACACCGGCACCGGCGAACGGCTCGCCGGGCCGAGCGCCGCGCACTGGGGCGGCACCGACCGCCTCGGCCGGGACCTGCTCTCCCAGCTGATGACCGGCGCGGGCAACGCCCTGATCGTGGCCGCCGCGTCGATGCTGGTCGCCGGGGTGCTCGGGGTCGCGGTCGGCGTGCTGGCCGGCGCCACCCGGCGCTGGGTCGACGTCACCCTGCTGTCCGGAGTCGACCTGCTCATCGCCTTCCCCACGCTGCTGCTCGCGATGCTCATCGTCACGGTGCGCGGCGCCTCGCTGTCGTCGGCGATCTGGGCCATCGGCATCTCCGGGTCCGCCGTGATCGCGCGGGTGACCCGGGTCAACGTCGCCCGGGTGCTGCGCGAGGACTACGTGACCGCCGCGCACGCCTCCGGCACCGGCTGGTGGGGCACCGTGCTGCGGCACGTCGTGCCGAACGTCTGGCCGACGCTGCTCGTCCAGCTGATGCTCCTCGGCGGCGGCGCCGTGCTCGCCGAGGCGTCGCTGTCCTACCTGGGTCTGGGCGCCCCGCCGCCCAACGCGTCCTGGGGCCGGCTGCTCCAGGAGGCCCAGTCCACGATGCTCGTCCAGCCCTGGGGGGCGATCCTGCCCGGCGTCGCGATCGTCGTGGCCGTGCTGGGGCTGAACCTGCTCGGCGACGGGATCCGCGAGCGCACCGACCCGAACCTCAGGGGTGACCGATGACCGCCCTGCTGTCCGTCGAGGACCTGACCGTCACCACCTCGACCGGGCGCCGCATCCTCGACGGCGTGTCCTGGTCGCTGGACGCCGGCGGCCGGCTCGGCGTCGTCGGCGAGTCCGGGTCCGGGAAGTCGATGACGGCCCTAGCCGTGCTCGGCCTGCTGCCCGAGGGGATGCGCGCCACGGGCCGCGTCCTGCTCGACGGCGAGGACCTGCTCACGCTGCCCCCGCGGCGGCTGGCGAAGGCGCGCGGCGGGCAGGTCGCGATGGTGTTCCAGGAGCCGCTCACCGCGCTCGACCCGCTGATGACCGTCGGCCGGCAGATCACCGGCCCGCTGCGGCTGCACCGCGGGCTGCGCGGCGGCGCGGCGCGGGACGAGGCCGCCCGGCTGGCGCGGCTCGTGCACCTCGACGACACCGAGCGCATCCTCGGGTCCTACCCGTGGCAGCTGTCCGGCGGGCAGCGGCAGCGCGTCGCCCTGGCGATGGCCCTGGCCTGCGAGCCGCGCGTGCTGCTCGCCGACGAGCCGACGACCGCGCTGGACGTCACGGTGCAGGCCGAGGTGCTCGACCTGCTGGACGACCTCGTGGACCGGACCGGGGTCGCGCTGGTCTTCGTCACGCACGACCTTCCGGTCGTGGCTCGCGTCGCGCGGGACCTGGTGGTCATGCGCGACGGGCGGGTGGTCGAGCACACGTCCGTCGGTGCCGCGCTGGCCGGCGGCGAGGCCGCGTACACGCGGGAGCTGGTCGGGGCGGCGCGGGCCGTCACCGGCCTGCCGACGTCCGGGGGCCCGCGATGACCGCCCCCGTGCTCGAGGCCGTCGACGTCGTCCGCACCTTCGGCGCCACCCGCGCGCTCGACGGCGTCTCCGTGCGGGTCGAGGCCGGCCGCAGCGTCGGCATCGTCGGCGAGTCCGGCTCCGGGAAGTCGACCCTGCTGCGCCAGCTGCTCGCCCTCGACTCCCCCACCGCCGGCGAGGTGCGGTACCGCGGCGAGCCCCTGGCGCGGCGCGACCGCGGCCTGCTGCGCCGGCTGCGCGCCGACGTCCAGCCGGTGTTCCAGGACCCGCGGTCCTCGCTCGACCCGCGGATGCGGGTCGGTGCGGTCGTCGCGGAGCCGCTGCGCTCGCTGAAGGTCCCCGGCGACCACCGGGAGCGGGTCGCCGAGGTGCTCGCCGCGGTCGGCCTCGACCCCGACGTCGCGTCCCGGTACCCGGCGCAGTTCTCCGGCGGCCAGCGACAGCGCATCGCGATCGCGCGGGCCCTCGCGCCGCGCCCGTCGGTGCTGGTCGCCGACGAGCCGGTCTCAGCGCTCGACGTGTCCGTCCGCGGGCAGGTCGTCGACCTGCTCCAGCGGCTCGCGGCCGAGCAGGGGCTCACGCTGGTGCTGGTGTCCCACGACATCGCGATCGTCGGGCGGCTGTGCGAGCGCACCGTGGTGCTGCACCACGGCCGGGTCGTCGAGGAGGGGCCGACGGCGTCGGTGCTCGCGGACCCGCAGGAGGCGTACACCCGGAGGCTGCTCGCGGCGGTGCCGCAGCTGCCGGGGGTCTGAGCCGGGGATCACCCCCGAGACCGAGCAGCGCACGCGAGGAACGGGCCGACGTCGTCGGTCATCGGTCTCGCAGAGTGTCCGTCAGTCGCTGCCGCACCGTGAGGGGTGCGAGCAGCACCGTCAGCAGGACGCCGGTCGACGCCGCGGCAGCCGCCTGCGCCACCGCCGTTCCGGCGAGGTCCCACGGGGCGCCTGCACCGGTCACGACCGCGCACGCCGCCGCGCCGAGGAGCACGCCGGCTGCGGCCGCCGGCACGAGCACGAAGATCAGCTCGACGGCGGCGAGCGCCACGACCACGGAGCGGGGCGTCCCGAACGTCCGGTAGACCGCGAGCTCGGTGCGCCGCGCCCAGAGCGCCAGCAGGGCGGTCGCCGCGATCACCGCGCCGCCGACCGCCCAGGGCTGCAGGTGCACCGTGGACCGCCACCGCTCCACCGGGGTCAGGACGCCTTCCTGGTCCCTCAGGTACGGCGAGACCGAGGCGACCCCGTCCGGGAACGCCCCGACGAGGACGTCGCCACCGTGCGGCGCGGCACCAGGGTCCATCCGGACCCAGCAGGCCGACAGCGGCGCGTCCGAGGTGACCGGCACGGTGAGCCCGGACGAGAGCGCGCTCACGGGGGCGGCGTCGAGCACCTCCGTGACCTGGACCGCGCGGCTCCCCGCCGCGTCGACCAGCCAGCTGCCGCGCCCGACCTCGCCGAGCGCGGCGAGCTCGGCACCGACGGTCGCGGCGGCCCACGGCGCCGAGGGCACGAACACCTGCGCCGCGCCTCCCGTCAACCCGGTGACCGGCAACGGCGAACCGCCCGGGAAGGCGCGCAGCTCCGTGGGCGGCTCGGCCGCCACGCCCCCGGAGACAGCGACCCCGGGCAGACCCGTCAGCCGCGTGCATGCCGCGCCGTCGAGCGGGACGCTGGGCTCGGACGCCGTCGCGGTCCAGACGAGTGCTCCCGCGGCCCGCCGCGCCGACTCCTGGTGGAGCGCGGCGCCACCCTGCAGCAGCAGCAGCGTGACCACCGCGGCCGACACGAGGGCGCTGAGCACGCCGAGCACGGCGTGCGCCGGTCCGAGGTTGCGGCGCGCCTCCACCAGCAGCTCGTCAGGACGCCACACGGCGCACCTGCTCGGGCGGTTCGAGCTCGACGACGACGTCTGCCATCGCCGCGACCGCCCGGTCGTGCGTGGCCAGCAGCACGGTCGTCCCGGCGGCCGCGGTCAGCAGCGCGCGGGCGACGTCCCGCCCGGTGGCGGCGTCCAGGTTGGCGGTCGGCTCGTCCGCGACGATGACACTGGGCCGGGCGGCGAGCGCACGGGCGACCCCGACGCGCTGCGCCTGCCCGCCGGACAGCGTCCGGGCGACCTGCTCCGGGTCCTGCACCCCGACCCGACGCAGCAGGGCGACCGCCTCGCCACGGGCGTCCTCGCGGGTCCCGCCGGCCGCGAGCACCGGGAGCAGCACGTTGTCGACGGCTGTCCGCCGGGGGAGCAGGTTCACGGTCTGCAGCACCCAGGCGACCTCGCGGCGCAGCACCTCGGCACCGTCGCGGACCGTGCGCGACCGGCCGTTGATCCGGACCTCGCCGGTCGTCGGCGCCAGCAGCAGCCCCGCGACCGCGAGCGCGGTGGACTTGCCCGTGCCGGAGGGCCCCATCAGGGCGAGCGAGGTCCCGGTCGGCACCAGCAGGTCGAAGTCGACCAGGACCGGCCTCGTCGTCCCCGGGTACGTCACCCCGACCCCGGTCAGCTGGAGGGACACGTCACGTCCCCGCGCATCACCGCCGGGTTCACCAGGACGGTGGCGCCCTCGTCGAGTGCCGGCCGGATGCGCGCGGTCCCGTCGACCCCGGCCCCGACGACCGCCACGGGCACGACGTCCCCCGTCGCCGCGTCCACCACGCAGGTCGCGCCGGACGCGTCGGTGACCACCGCGGCACCGGGGACCGCCTGGCCCGGCTCACCGGTGACCAGGCGGATGCGACCCGTCACCGTCACGCTGCCGTCGACCGCCGGGGTCGCCAGCACGACGCTCAGCGCGGCCGCCTCGTCCGGCACCGTCCAGGTCCCGTCGGCGGCCCGGGTGAGCGGGATCTCGTGACCGGGGGTCACCAGCTCGTAGTCCCCCGCCGGCCCGGGGGACGCCGTGCCGACCTGGTAGCCCGTCGCCGTCGCCGTCGCCGTCGCGACGGGATCGCCTGCAGGGGGTGCGGGCTGGCCGGACTGGACCGCGACGGCGTCGACCACGAACGGGACGACCGGCAGCCGGGTGAACCACTCGGCCCGCAGCTCCCCGGTGGGCTGCGCGACACCGAGCGAGCGCTCGTACGCCCGGACCGCCGCAGCAGTGCTCGCGCGGAACCGGCCGTCGACCGGCACGTCACGTCCGGTGAGCGCGGCGAGCAGCCCCTGGGCCGCACGGACGTCCTCGCCCTCGTCGCCGACCCGAAGCGTCCGGTAGAGCACGGTGTCTCCCGCGTAGGCCACGACCGGCACCCCGTCGACCGCGTACACCGCGGTGCCCGCCGCCAGCTCCACCCCCGGGGCCGCCGCCACGGCCGTCACGGTGCCGGTCAGCGCGGAGGCGAGCACGTCGGGCCCCGGTCCGAGCGTGGCGGTCAGGCTGCCGTCCGATGCGAAGTCGAGCTCGGTGGACGTCACCGGCGCGGCGACCGGGACCGGATCGGGATCGAGATCGGCGAGCGCCTCCGGGGCCCCGCGCGTGAGCAGCCACACCGCGAGGACCGCCGCGGCCACCAGGGCGACCACGGCGACCTCGTAGACGCGGGCCCGCCTCACCCGGACGACCCGAAGAGCCGGGTCGAGTACTGGTTCCAGCAGGTGGTCGCGTCCGTCACGTCCGTCCCCGCCCGCTCGAGCTGCTGGATCGCCTGGCCCACGTCAGCCGCCGTCGAGGACGAGGTGATCCCGGTGACCCCCGCGCCGTCGAGGCAGGCGATGAGCTGCCCGTAGACGGCCTCCCGCTCCGCGCCCGACAGGGAGACCTGGTCCTGGAAGGCGATCTCGGCCGCCATCAGGCCGTAGCGCTCCTCGCAGGCCACCAGGTCCTGCTGCCCGGAGGACGACCCGCTCCCGGTGCCGGACCCGGAGAACTGGAAGCCGTAGGTGACCCCGTCGGTGCGCCGCTCCACGTCCTCGACGTCGTAGCCCTCGTCGGCCATGCAGCTGTGCACGGCCCGGACGATCGAGAGGTACTCGGCCTCGGTGATCGGTCCCGCTGAGTAGGAGGGGCCCGGGACCGGCTCGTCCGCCGTCGCACCGTTGTCCGTGCAGCCTCCCAGGAGCAGGAGCAGGAGCGCGGCGAGGCCGCACCCCGTGGTCACCGGGGTGCGACCTCGCCGCGCTCGAAGGGTCGTCATCAGCAGGACAGGGACTTGTACGCGGTCGCCCCCTCGGTGGCGTTGGTGTTCTTGTCGTTCGCCCAGGCATACGTGCGGTACGTGCCGGCCGAGCAGCCGGAGGAACCCGACGCCCGCAGGGTGGTGGTCCCGCCGCTCGTCTGGATCACGTTGGCGACGACGGTGCCGCTGCGCTGGAGGGCGGCCTCCACCCGCGAGATCACCGGGTTCGAGGTCCCGCAGGTGGCGGTCGCCGAGTAGTAGATCCGTCCCCCGCTGGAGTAGGGCGCGGACGGGTAGAGCGCGCAGCCCGGCTGCAGCGCCGCCGACGCCGGCGCCGCCGCCGCGAACACGGTGCCGGCGGCGAGGACCAGCGCGACGAGGCCGGAACGGAGACGGGCGGTGGAATGACGCATGAAAAGCCCCCTGAACGTCGAACCTGGTGGTCAACGGCGGATTCGCCCGCCGCGCGAACCACGTTAGCGACCCCCGCCACGCCCGCGCAGGCGTTTCGCACGACAATTCTCCCGGGCTTTCTTCCTGAGCCGTTCCGCCCCGGCGGCCGGCACCAGGCAGGCCGGACCGGGCGCCGGGCGCGCGCCCGGTGCCCGGCGCACCGCGCTTCAGCGCGCCGGCTTCGGCTCCGGCACCGGCTCCGTCCCCGAGGCCCGCGCCGCGCGCTGCGCCTCCCGCGCCTCCGCCTGCCGCGCCGCCTCCGCGCCGGACGCGATCTCCGCCCGGACGTGCTCCGGCCCGTACCCGAATGCGTCGACCAGGTCCTGCGCGTGCGGCCGCAGCCGGACCAGCAGCCGCTCGATGTAGGACGTCACGGTGCGCGCCCGGCCCGCGGACAGCCGCCCGTTCACCAGGTACCAGGCGAGGTTCCGCTCGATCACGGTGAGGCCGAACAGGTCCCGCAGGCGGGTGAGCACCTGGCGGGTGCCGGCGTCCGGCACCGCGTCGAGCGCCCGGGTGAACGCCTCCCACTGCAGCAGCTCGGCGTGGGCGCGGGCGGTCTCGACGAGCTCGTGCTGGTGCGCGTCGAACAGCTCGGCCGCCACCTCGGGGGTGGCGCGCCGGGCGGGGCGGAGGGCCTGGGCGAGCTCGGCGACCATCGTCGCCACCCGGTCGGCCAGCAGGTCGCGCTGGGTGTGCGGGTCCCGGAGCTGGCCGGCCGACCGGCGGGCGTCGCCGGCGTCGACCAGCGTCTGCACCGCCCGGGCGAGCGGCATCCGGTGCAGCGCGGCGTCGGCGGCCTTGCCGGCCACGAGCCGGGCCATGACCGCCGGGTCGCCGCCGACCTGCGCGGCGTACCGGGCGAGCAGCCGCTTGCCGACGAGCTGGTACAGCACGGTGTTGTCGCCCTCGAACGTCACGTAGACGTCCAGGTCGGCCCGCAGCGAGGTCAGCCGGTTGGCGGTGAGGAAGCCGGCGCCGCCGCACGCCTCGCGGCAGGTCTGCAGGGTGCGCAGCGCGTGCCAGGTCGACGTCGGCTTGAGCGCGGCCGCCAGGGTCTCGAGCTCCTCGCGGGAGTCCGGGGTGTCGTCCCGGCCGGAGAACACGTCGTCGAACGCGGCGAGCAGGTGCTCGTGCGCGAACGTCGCGGCGTAGGTCTCGGCGAGCAGCGGCAGCAGCCGGCGGCGGTGCTCGCCGTAGTCGAGCAGCACGACCTCGTCGGTCGGCGACGCCCCGGCGAACTGCCGGCGCTGGTTGCCGTAGGTCACCGCGACGACGAGGCCGAGCTTCGCCGCGTTCACCGCCGCGCCGTCGAGGGAGACGCGCCCCTGCACCAGCGTGCCGAGCATGGTGAAGAACCGGCGGCCGGGGCTGGCGATCGGCGACGAGTACGTGCCGTCGGCGGCGACGGAGCCGTACCGGTCGAGCAGGTCGGCGCGCGGGACGCGGACGTGGTCGAACCACAGCCGCCCGTTGTCGATCCCGTTGAGCCCGCCCTTGAGGCCGTCGTCCTCGCCGCCGACGCCCGGGAGGAAGTCGCCGGTCGCCGCGTCGCGGATCGGGACGTGGAACGCGTGCACGCCGTGGTTGACCGGGCGCGGGTCGTCCGGGCCCTGCGACACGAGCTGCGCGAACACGACCGCGGCCGTGCCGTGCTGGCCGGCGTTGCCGAGGTAGTCCTTCCACGCCGCGCGGAACGGCGTGTGGATGACGAACTCCTCGGTCGCCGGGTCGTAGGTCGCCGTGGTGCCGATGCTGGCGACGTCCGAGCCGTGGCCCGTCTCGGTCATCGCGAACGCGCCCGGGACGTCCACCGACATCGCGCCGGGCAGCAGCCGGTCGTGGTGCCGCTCGGTGCCGAGGTGCAGGATCGCCGACGCGTACAGGCCCCACTGCACGCCGGCCTTGATCTGCAGCGACGGGTCGGCCGCCACCAGCTCCTCGAACCGGGCCAGGCTGCCGCCGTGGTCGTCGGCGCCGCCGAGCCGCTCGGGGAACGCGCGCAGGACGTCACCCTCGCGCGCCAGCGTGCGGAGCTGGTCGAGGACACGGGCGCGGTGCTCCGGGACGGCCAGGCCCTCGACGCGCTGGAACCGCTGCTGCGCGACGACGTCGCGGGCGCCGCGGCGCAGGTCGGCGTACCGGCCGAGCAGCAGGTCGGTCAGCCGCGGCACGTCCACGCGCGCGTCGGCGTGCGTCCGCGGGTGCCCGGCGCCGGTGGGCCGGACGGTCGCGGTCGGGGTCGTCACCGCCGGGCCGGGGGTGGTGGCCGGGGTCGGTGCGGTCGTGGTCATGCGCGTTCCCTCCGTCGGTGCGTCGCCGTCGACGCACGGTGGTGGATCAGTCCTGCGGGTGCTGCTCGTCTCGCTGGTCTCGCTGGTCACGCGGGTCACGGTGCGGCACGGGCTCGGCGCGGCCGGCCTGCTCGCGGGTGCGCGCGCCGACCGGACCGGCCCACAGCCAGGCGGCGACGCGGGTGGCGACGTCCTCGCGGTCCTCCCGGGGGGCGTCGGGTGTGCCGGACCCCGCGAGCCAGCGCTCGCCCGCCCCGCGCACGAACCCGACGGCGCCGGCGGCCCAGAGCCGGGTCCAGGCGGCGTCGGCGGGGTCGGCCGCGGCGCCCGGCCCCTGCTCCAGCGCCCGCACGAACGGCGCCGCCACGAGCTCGGTCACCGAGTCGAGGAAGTGCCCCACGGAGCCGCCGCCGGTCACGAACGCGTACACGTGCGGCGAGGACTCGATCATCGACAGGTAGGTGTCGACCATCCCGCGCAGGGCGTCCCGCGGCCCCGCCGCGCCCGCCGCCGCGGCGTCGAGGGCGTCCCGGATGTCGGTGACCACCGCCGCGGCGACCGCGAGCTGCAGGCCGTCCTTGTCGGTGAAGTACCGGTACACGATCGACTTGGAGGTACCCGCCGCCGCCGCGATGTCGTCCATCGACACGTCCGGCCCGCCGTGGTGCACGACCCGGCGCGCGACGCGCACGAGCTCGGCGCGGCGGGCCTCGCGGTGGTCCTCCCACCGGGTCGACCGGCCGTCGTCCGTCGCCGTCGACGGTGCGCGGGTGATCGGGGTCACAGAACCGACGGTATCAGGTACTGTGAGTTTCGGGCACCGTCGCTGCAAGGGACCGAGGTCCCACTTCCCGGCGCAGCGGACGGCACCTGACCCGGCACCACCCTGATCGACGACGATGCGGGAGGACCCCGATGGCACCGACCCCCAGCTCACCCACCGCCGACGCGACCACCACGACCGGCGGCTCGCGCGCCGTGGTGGTGGGCGGCAACCGGATCCCGTTCGCGCGGGCCGGCGGCCCGTACGCCCGGGTGAGCAACCTCGACATGCTCACGGCCGCGCTCGACGGGCTCGTCGCCCGGTACGGGCTGCAGGACGAGGTGCTGGGCGAGGTCGTCGCCGGCGCCGTGCTCAAGCACAGCCGCGACTTCAACCTCACCCGCGAGGCCGTGCTCGGCTCGCCGCTGTCGGCGCGCACCCCCGCGTACGACCTGCAGCAGGCGTGCGCCACCGGGCTCGAGGCGGTGGTGTCGATCGCGAACAAGATCCGGCTCGGCCAGGTGGAGTCGGGCGTCGCGGGTGGCGTCGACTCGGCGTCCGACGTGCCGATCGCCGTCAGCGAGGGCCTGCGCCGGACGCTGCTGACCCTGGCTCGCGCGAAGACCGTCCCGCAGCGGCTCAAGGCCGCCGCGGCGCTGCGGCCCGGGGACCTCAAGCCGGCCACGCCGCGCACCGACGAGCCGCGCACCGGCCTGTCGATGGGCGAGCACCAGGCGCTCACCACCGCGCAGTGGGGCATCACCCGGCAGGCGCAGGACGAGATCGCGCTCGCCAGCCACCAGCGGCTCGCCGCCGCGTACGAGGACGGGTTCTTCGACGACCTCGTGACCCCGTACCGCGGGCTCGTGCGCGACCAGAACCTGCGCGCCGACACCTCGCTGGAGAAGCTCGGGAAGCTCAAGCCGGTGTTCGGCACCCGCCTCGACACCCCGGCCACGATGACCGCGGGCAACTCGACCCCGCTGACCGACGGCGCGTCCGCCGTGCTGCTGGCCTCCGAGGACTGGGCCCGCGCGCGCGGCCTCACCCCGCTGGCCGCGGTCGTCGACGCCGAGACCGCCGCCGTCGACTTCGTGCACGGCGAGGACGGGCTGCTGATGGCCCCGGTGTACGCGGTGCCGCGGCTGCTCGCCCGGCAGGGCCTCGGGCTGGCCGACCTGGACCTGGTGGAGATCCACGAGGCGTTCGCGTCGACCGTGCTCACCACGCTGGCGGCCTGGGAGGACAAGGAGTTCTGCCTGTCCCGCCTCGGGCTGGACGACGCGCTCGGCACCGTCGACCGCGACCGCCTCAACGTGCACGGCTCCTCGCTCGCGGCCGGGCACCCGTTCGCCGCGACCGGCGGGCGGATCGTCGCGACGGTCGCCAAGACGCTGCACCGGCGCCGCGCCGAGCTGCTCGCCGCGGGCGAGGACCGGCCGGTCCGCGCGCTGGTCTCGGTGTGCGCCGCCGGCGGCCTCGGCGTCGCCGCGATCCTGGAGGCGGTGTGATGGCCACCGACACCTACCTGGACCTGGTCAACAGCGGCTTCACCGCGAAGGTCGCGAAGCAGCTCGGGCTCCCCCGCCCGGCGCGGCTGCGCCGGTACCGCGCGGGCACCCCGCTGGTCGACGGGCCCGTGCTGGTGCTCGGCGAGGGCGGCGACGCCGACACGCTCGCGCAGTTCCTCTCCGGCACCTCGCCGGAGCACAAGGGCTGGGACCTGGACGTCCGCCGGCACGCCGGCGAGGGCACCCGGTTCGCGGCCGTCGTCCTCGCGCTGACCGACGTGTCGCACCCGACGGACCTCGCCGAGCCGCTGCTGGCGCTGTCGCCCGTGCTCAAGACGCTGGCGCCGGGCGGGCGGGTCGTCACCGTCTCGCGCGCCGCCGGACCCGACCACGCGCCGGCGCTCGCCGCCGCGCGGCAGGGTGTGGACGGGGCGCTGCGGTCCATCGCCAAGGAGCTCCGCGCGGGCGCGACCGGCAACGGCGTGGTCCTGGCCGACGACGTGCCGGTCACGGCCCCCGCCGTCCTGGGCGCGCTGCGGTTCCTGCTGTCCGCCCGGTCCGCGTACGTCGACGGCCAGCTGCTGCCGGTCGACTCCGCGGCCGGCGCGCTGCCCGCCGACTGGGAACGCCCGCTGGAGGGCCGGGTCGCGGTCGTCACCGGCGCCGCCCGCGGCATCGGCGAGGCCATCGCGACCACGCTCGCGCGGGACGGCGCCACCGTCGTGGCCGTCGACGTGCCCGCCGCCGGCGAGGCCCTGGCCGCCGTCGCCAACCGGGTGCGCGGCACCGCCCTGCAGCTCGACGTCACCGCCGACGACGCGGGCGCCCGGATCCTCGAGCACGCGCTCGGGCGGCACGGCCGGCTCGACGTCATGGTGCACAACGCCGGCATCACGCGGGACAAGCTGCTCGCCAACATGTCGCCCGACCGGTGGGAGTCCGTCATCGCGGTGAACATCGCGGCGCAGCTCCGGATCAACGAGGCGCTGCTCACCTCCGGGGACTTCACCGACGCGCCGCGCATCGTGTCGCTCGCGTCGACCTCCGGGATCGCCGGCAACCGCGGGCAGAGCAACTACGCCGCGTCCAAGGGCGGGGTCATCGGCATGGTGCAGGCCACCGCGCCGCTGCTCGCCGCGTTCGGCGGTACCGCCAACGCCGTCGCGCCCGGGTTCATCGAGACCGAGATGACCGCCCGGATGCCCGCGCTGACCCGGCAGGTCGCGCGCCGGCTGTCCTCGCTCCAGCAGGGCGGGCTGCCGGTCGACGTCGCCGAGGCGGTGGCGTTCCTGGCGTCCCCGCAGGCCGGCGGGGTGGTCGGGCAGGTGCTGCGGGTGTGCGGGCAGAGCATGGTGGGCCGGTGACGGCGGTCGAGACGCCGGCGCGGGACGCGGGGGCCGGC
>NZ_JAANNB010000086.1 GCF_011603975.1 Cellulomonas sp. IC4_254
TGCCGGTCCGGCAACAACGTTTGTCAACCTCGCAGCGAGGCGCGCACCGTGGTCACCACGACGACAGGGCGGAGGACCCCATGGTGACGGAGCAGCACGACGTGCTGGTGGTCGGCGGCGGCGCGGCCGGGCTGGGCGGCGCGCTCACCCTGGCGCGCGCCCGGCGGAGCGTGCTGGTGGTGCACGACGGCGCACCCCGGAACGCGCCCGCGGCGCACATGCACGCCTACCTGGGGCTGGACGGCCTGCCGCCCGCCGAGCTGCTCGCCCGCGGGCGCTCCGAGGTCGAGGGCTACGGCGCCGAGGTGGTCGAGGACCGGGTGGTCGACGTCCGGCGGGACGGCGACGGGTTCACCGCGGCGCTCGCGGGCGGGCGGGTCGTGCGGGCGCGCCGGGTGCTGGTCGCGACCGGGCTCGTCGACGGGCTGCCGGACGTCCCGGGGCTCGCCGAGCGCTGGGGGCGCGACGTGCTGCACTGCCCGTTCTGCCACGGCTGGGAGGTCCGGGACCGGGCGGTCGGGATCCTCGGCTCCGGGCCGGTGGCGGTGCACCAGGCGCAGCTGTGGCGCGGGTGGACTGCGGACGTGACGCTGTTCCTGGGCGGCGCGGCGGACGGCGCCGGCGGGGACGGGCTGTCCGACGCCGACTGGGAGCGGCTGGCGGCGCTGGGCGTGCGCGTGGTCGACGGCCCGGTGGCCGGCCTGGAGGTCGCCGACGACGTGCTGACCGGCGTGCGGCTCGCGACGGGCACCGTGCTCGCCTGCGACGCCGTGGTCGTCGCCACCCGGATGGGCGCGCGGCTCGACGGGCTGGCGGGCCTGGGGCTGCCGACCGAGCCGGTGACGCGGGGCGAGCGCGTGCTCGGCACCCGCGTGGTGGCGCAGCCGGACGGGTCGACGACCGTCCCGGGGGTGCGGGTCGCGGGGAACGTCACCGACCTGATGGCCCAGGTGCAGGTCGCCGCCGCGGCAGGGCTGACCGCCGGGGCCGCGCTGGTCGCCGAGCTCGGGGCCGAGGACGCCGACGCCGCGGTGGCGCGGTACCGGGCGGAGCAGGTGGCGCCGTTCTCCGGCCGGGCGGAGCGCGAGGTCGCGGCACTGCGGTCCGGCGGCGGGGCGGTCGGGCTGTGACGGGCGCGACGAGGGCCGACGGGCGGACCGGCGGCCGGGACGAGGAGGAGCGGGGCATGGGGCAGCAGCACGACGGAGCCGGGCACGGGCACGGGGGCCACCCGGGCGAGGTGCGGCACGACCGGGAGTTCTGGGAGGACCGGTATCGCTCGGCGCCGCAGGTGTGGAGCGGCCGCCCGAACCCGCAGCTGGTGGACGAGGTCGGCGACCTGGCGCCGGGGCGCGCGCTCGACGTCGCGTGCGGCGAGGGCGGGGACGCGCTCTGGCTCGCCGGCCGCGGGTGGTCGGTGACGGCGGTCGACCTGGCGCGGACGGCGCTCGACCGGGTCGAGGCCGCCGCCGCGGCGGCGGGTCCCGAGGTCGCGGCGCGCGTGCGGACCGAGCGGGTGGACATCGCGACCTGGGACGCCGGGGACGGCGCCTACGACCTGGTGACGACGCACTTCCTGCACCTGCCCCCGGACGTGCGCGCGGTGGCGTTCGCGCGGATGGCCCGCGCCGTGGCACCGGGCGGCACCCTGCTCGTCGTCGCGCACCACGCGAGCGACCTGCGCACGACCATCGGCCGCCCGGACCTCCCGGAGCTGTTCTTCGACCCCGAGGACGTCGTCGCCGCGCTCGACCCGGCGGCGTGGGACGTGCCGGTCGCCGAGGCCCGGCCCCGGACGGCGACGGACCCGGACGGGCGTGCGATCACGATCCGGGACACCGTCGTCCGGGCGGTGCGCCGGGCCTAACCGCCCGGGTGGCGGTCCCTGCCACCCGCCGGCGCCGGCGGGTGGCAGGATCGCGCCCATGAGCGACGACACCGAGGTCCGGGCCCTGATCGCCGAGGTCGAGCGGCAGGAGCGCGACCTGCGCTTCGCCACCTTCACCAACGACGACGCGTGGGAGCTCGGGACGCTGCTGGTCCGGCTGGCCACCGAGCGGGGCCTGCCCGTCACGGTCGACATCCGCCGCGGCACGCAGCAGCTGTTCCACGCCGCGCGACCCGGGACGGTCGCCGACAACGACTCCTGGATCGAGCGCAAGGTCCGCGTCGTCCAGCGGTTCGGCACCTCGTCGTACCTGCAGGGCCTGCGGGCGCGCGCGAAGGGGACGACGTTCGGCGCCGTGCACGAGCTGCCGCTGCAGGAGTACGCCGCGCACGGCGGCGCCTTCCCCGTGCACGTCGAGGGCGTCGGCGTGGTCGGCGTGGTGACGGTGTCGGGGCTGCCGCAGGCCGACGACCACGCCCTGGTGACGGAGGCGGTCCGCACGTTCCTCGACGGCTGACGGCCGACGGCGGGCGGCGTCAGCGGCGGAAGTACCCCGCCACGTCGACGACCACCCCGGTGCGGGCGGTCTGCGAGTAGAGCGACACCGCCCCGCCGGTGCCGAGCCGGGTGACGACGAGGTTGGGCTCGTCGCGCCCGGCGACCACGTTGAGGTTGGACACGAGCGGGACGGCACCGCCCGCGCTCGCGGGGTAGACCCGCAGGTTCGACAGCCGGTCGGGGCGGACCGCGGTCACGTTCAGCACCACCGCGGCGGCGTCCGCCGGCACCCCGCCGGCCCCGGCGACGGCCAGCCGCACCGGCGTCCCCGGCTGCAGCGCGCCGCCCCGCAGGCCGAGGCCCGACCGGGAGTCCGCGATCCGGGTGGGCGTGAGCGGGACGTAGCCGTGGTCACCGGTGGGGGAGTAGTACCCGGCCAGGTCCGCGACGAGGTGCACGGCGGCGGTCTCCGAGTAGAACCGGACCCGCCCGTCGGCGCCGACCGGCACCGTGACCAGGTTGGACTGGTCGCGTCCCGGGACCAGGTTGAGGTTCGAGACGCCCGGCGGCTCCTGGTCCTCGGTCGAGGCCGGCGTCGGGTACACGCGCACGTTGGTCCACATCGACGGGTGCACGGCGGTGACGTTGAGGACCACCGCGGCGGCGTCCGCCGGCACGCCGGACCGCCCGCGCACCTGCAGGTCGACCCACCCGCCGTTCGGGACCGGGGTGGCGCGGACGCCGCCGGTGCCGGTGCGGGTGTCCAGCACCCGCACCGGGTCCCGCGGGACGAAGCCGGTCGCGCCGCCCGGGCTGTAGTACCCGGCCAGGTCGGCGATCAGGTGCGCGGTGGTGCCGTCCGTCGCGAGGGTGACGGAGCCGTCGGCGCCCAGGGACACCGTGACCAGGTTCGGCTGGTCCGTGCCCGCGACGACGTTGAGGTTGGACACGGTCGGCACCGGGCCCGGCCGGGTCGGCGTCGGGTAGACCCGGACGTTGCCCGGGCCGGTGGGGGCCGACGCGGTCACGTTGAGGACGACGGCGGTGGCGCCGGCGGGCACCTGGTCGCGGGGCAGGTCGAGCCGCACGGGTGCGCCGGGGCGCACGGGTCTCGCGGCGGTGGGTCCCCAGTCGTGCCGCGTGTCCAGGACGCGCACCGGCGTGACGGGGGTGAACCGGTCGCCGTCGGCGCCCACGGTGAACCAGGTGCGGAACGGCCGCTCCTGGGCCGCGCCGGCGTCGTCCACGAGCCCGCGCACCTCGAGGCGGTAGTGCCGTCCGGCGCCGAGGTCGGCGGTCGGCCGCACCGTCACGAGGCCGCGGGACGCGTCGTAGTCGCGCGTGACGGCGACGTCCGCGCCGGCGGCGTCGAGCAGGCGGACCGTGTCCGCGGTCACCGCCGCGGCCGGCACCCCGGGGCCCAGCGTCACGGTGAGCACCGGTCGCGGCGCGACCCCGGCCTCGTGCGGGGTCACCGAGGAGTCGAGGACCACCGCCCGGGTGCCGCCCCGGGCCGGTGGCGCGGAGACCAGGACGTCCAGGGTCGCCCCGGTCACCACCACGTCGGCGCGCCCGTCGCCCGTCAGGTCTCCGACCGCCAGCGGCTCGCCGTCCGTCGTCGCGTCCTCGGGCACGGTGACGCGCCAGCCGCGCTCGAGGGCGCCGGTGGGCGACTGCTCCAGGACGGCGACCTCCCCCAAGGTCTGGTTGCGCGCCACGACGTCCGCGCGGCCGTCGCCGGTCACGTCCGCGACGGCGATCCGACGGGCCGCGGTCACCGCGGTCGAGAGGACCAGGCTGCCGAAGGTGCCGTCGCCGCGCCCGGGCCACACGTGCACGGCACCGAGGAGGTAGAGCCGGACGAGGTCGACCCGGTCGTCGCCCGTCACGTCGGCGAGCACCACGTCGAGGGCTCCGACCTTCCCCGGGTCCGGCACGGTGGCGCCGGGGACGAACGTGCCGTCCGCCTGCTGCAGCAGCACCCGGCCGTCCAGCCCCACGAGCTCCGCCCGCCCGTCGCCGGTGAGGTCGGCGGCCTGGACGTCGGGGAGCGCGGGGCCGACGACGGCCGGGGCCGCCAGACCGCCTGCCCCGTCGCCGCGCAGCACCAGCGTGCCGGCCGCCCCGGACGTCACGACGTCCTCGGTGCCGTCGCCCTCGACGTCCGTGACGACCGGCGCGCCGAGGCCGGGGGCGAGCAGCGGGGTGCCGGCGACCGGGGCCCCGCCGGCGCGCACGAGCACGGCGCCGTCCGTGGTCGTGACCACGAGCCCGTCGCGCGCGCCCGCCACGCCGAGCACCGTCCCCGTGAGGCCGCCGGTCGGCACCGGGACGGGCGTCGTGAAGCCGCCGTCGCCGGTGCCGGGGTGCAGCGTGACGGCGGCGGGGTCGGACACCGGCCGCCCGAGCAGCGCGGTCACCGCGTCGGCCCGGCCGTCGGCGCTGAGGTCCGTGACCACGACCGCCCGGGGCGCCGCCCCGAGCGCGGGTCCGGGGACCCGGGTCAGGGTGGCGCTGCCCAACCGCGTCACCGTGAGCGTGTAGCCGCCCCGGGAGCCGGAGGTGGTGGCGACCCCGATGCGCACGGCGGACGTCCCCGCCACCGGCGCGACGACCCGGACCGCCCCGCCGAGCGCGGGTGCGTCGCCCGTCGCGAGCTGCCGGCCGTCGTCGGCGAGCGCCGTCACGCGCGGCTGAGTGGCCTCCGCGCCCGCCGCGCTGGTCGCGACGACGGCGTACGCCCCCGGTGCGCTCACCGGCACCCGGTACCAGTCCACGTCGCCGACGGTGTCGACCGTCCCCGCCACGGCGGCGCCGAGCGCCAGCGGCCGGGCGCGCAGCGGCAGCGAGTCGCCGGGGGTCTCCGGGGTCCCGACGCGCCCGAGCGGCGTGCCGGCGCCCCGGCCGAGCGCAGCCCCGGCGTCCACGACACCCGCGCCGGTGTAAGGGTCCTGACCGAGCGGGCCGGCGTCCCGGGCCGTCGACGTCAGGACGGCCTCCACCTGCTGCGGTGTGGACCCCCGGGCGGTGAGCAGCGCGGCGACGCCGCCGACGAGGGCGGCGGAGAACGAGGTGCCGGTGGCCGCCCGGTACCCGGTGTTCCCCCCGGGTGCCGGCACCAGGACGTTCGTGCCGAGCGCGGCGACCGAGACGGCGTCGCCCCAGGAGGACCAGGGGGTGACCTGCCCGGTCGCGTCGGTCCCCGCGACGGTGACCATGCCCGCCACCTCGGGCGCGTACGCGCCGGGGTAGACCGGGCTGTCGTCCCCGGTGTTGCCGCTCGCGGCGACGACCACCGCGCCGGCGTCGACCGCCGCCCGGATCGCGTCGCGGAGCACGGGCCCCTCCCCGGGGGCGCCGAGCGGCAGCACCAGCACGTCGGCGCCGTGCCCGGCCGCCCAGGCGATGCCGGCGGCGATGTCGGCGTCGGTGCCCCGGCCGGCGGCGTCGAGGACGCGCACCGGCATCACCCGGGCGCCCGGCGCGACGCCGGCGGCGATGTCGGCGTCGGTGCCCCGGCCGGCGGCGTCGAGGACGCGCACCGGCATCACCCGGGCGCCCGGCGCGACGCCGGTGCCAGCACCGTCGTCACCCGAGGGGGCCACCACGAGCGACGCGACCGCCGTCCCGTGCCAGCCGGGGTCGGTGGGGTCGTCGTCGCCGTCGAGGACGTCCCGGCCGGGCACCAGCCGGCCGCGCAGGTCCGGGTGGCGCGGGTCGACGCCCCCGTCCAGCACGGCGACCACCTGCCCGGCCCCGGTGCCGGTCACCCACGCTTCCGGGACGCGCATCAGCTCCAGGTAGTCCGCGGCCCAGTCCGCCCAGCGGTCCGACCACCAGCCGGTCGCCGACCGCACGAGGTCGGGCTGCGCGGCGGCGACGACGGGGTCGGCGGACAGCACCGCGGCCGCCGCCCGGGGGTCCCCGCCGGCGACCGGCGCGGACAGGTACGCGGTGCCGGGCACCGGGACACCGGCCCCGGCGCCGGCCGCCGCGAGCGCCGCCGCCTGCGCGTCGGGGGTGGTGCCGTCGGCGAACCGGACGAGGACGGTGTCGCCCGCGGGCGTCGGGACGTGCGGGGTCGCGGTGGCCTCCAGGGCCGGCGGCGCAGCCGGGTCCGCCCCGTCCGCCGCGGGGGCGGCCAGGACCGGGGCGGCGACGGCGGGTGCCGGGGACGGCCCGGCAGGGGTCGTGGCGGCGGCGGGGAGCGTCGCGGTCACGCACACGGCGGTGGCGACGCCGAGCGCGACGACGGTCCTGGTCAACGGTCGCACAGCGCCTCCTCCGCGCCGTGCCGCCGTGGCCCGGGCAGACGCATCATGGCGTGCGCCCGGGCGGCGGCGGGGGCCTTCGGTCCCGCGTCCCCCGGACGGCCTACCGGGGGACGCCGGACCTCAGCGGCGGAAGTACCCCGCCACGTCGACGACGACCCCGGTGCGGGCGGTCTGCGAGAACACCGAGACCGCCCCGCCGGTGCCGAGCCGGGCGATCACGAGGTTCGGCTCGTCGCGCCCGGCCACCACGTTGAGGTTCGACACCAGCGGCACCGCGCCGCCCGCGCTCGCGGGGTAGATCCGCAGGTTCGACAGCCGGTCGGGGCGGACCGCGGTCACGTTGAGCACGGCCGCGGCGGCGTCGGCGGGCACCCCGGCCCGGCCGGCCACGGTGAGCGCCGCGGGCACGCCGGGCTGCAGCGCGCCGCCGGTGATCCCGAGCGCCGAGCGGGTGTCCGCGATGCGGGTCGGGGTGAGCGGGACGTACCCGTGGCTGCCGGACGGTGCGTAGTAGCCGGCCAGGTCCGCGACGAGGTTCAGCCCGGCGGTCTGCGTGTAGAACCGCACCCGTCCGCCGTCGCCGACGGCCACCGTGACCAGGTTGGGCTGGTCCCGGCCGCCGTACACGTTGAGGTTCGACACCACCGGCGGGGACTGGTCCTCCGAGGCGGCGGGCGCCGGGTACACCCGGACGTTCGTCTTCCCGGTGGGCTGGACGGCGGTCACGTTGAGCACCACCGCCGACGCGTCGGCGGGCACGCCCGCGCGGCCGCGCACGACGAGGTCGACCCAGCGCCCGGCGCGCACCTGACCCTTGGCGACGCCCCCGGTGCCGTCCCGGGTGTCCATGACGCGGACCGGGTCGACCGGCTCGTAGCCGGTGGCGCCGCCCTCGCGGTAGTAGCCGGCGACGTCGGCCAGCAGGTGCGCCGTGGTCCCGTCGGTGGCGAACGAGACCTGCCCGTCGCTGCCGAGCGCCACGGTCACGAGGTTCGGCTGGTCGGTCCCGGGCACCACGTTGAGGTTCGAGACCGTGGGCGGCGTGCCCGCGCCGGCGGGGGTCGGGTAGACGCGCACGTTGCCGGTCCCGCCCGGGTTCACGGCCGTCACGTTGAGCACGACCGCCGTCGCGTCGGGCGGGACGACCGCGCCGCCGATCTCGACGTGCAGCGGCGCGCCCGGGCGGACCGGGCCGAAGCCCCCGGTGCCGTTGCGGGTGTCGAGCACGCGCCAGGGCGTGACGGGGGTGAACCGGGAGCCGTCCGCGCCGGCCGTGAACGGGACGCGGAAGGGCTCGGCCTGCACGGCGCCGTCGGCGTCGGTGAGCCCGCCGACCCAGAGCTGGTAGTGCTGCCCGGGGGTGAGGTCGGCCGAGGGCGTGAGCGCGATCGTGCGGGTCGCGCCGTCGTACCCGCGGGCGGCGTCGACCGCGCGCCCGCTGGCCGCGTCGACCAGCCGGACGGTCGTCGCCGACACGGCGTCCGGCGCGAGGTCGCGGCCGACCGGCACCGTGAACGTCGGCCTGCCGTCCACCCCCGCCTGGTGCGGACGCACGGAGGAGCCGACCACCCACGCGTCGGACCCGGTGCCCGCCAGGGGTGCCGCGGGCGGGACCGCGGCCCGGCGCACGTCCAGGGTGTACGCGTCCCCGACCGCACCGCCGACGTTGGACACGCCGACGCGGAGCGCCCCCGCGACCGGCACGGGGACCGGCAGCCGCAGGGTGTCGCCGGTGTCGACCGCCTGGGCGCTCGCCAGCACCTCGCCGTCCGCGGCCAGCACGGTCACCCGCGGCCGGGTCGTCGGCCAGGAGGGGTCGGACGGGGTGACGGTCACGGAGAACCAGCCGGCCTCGGCCGCGGTGACGGCGTACCAGTCCTGGTCGCCCTCGGGGGTCAGCGCCGCGCGGGTGGGCGTCGCCAGCGCGAGCGCGACCGTGCCCGTCGCGGTGTCGTCCGCGCCGCCGTCGCCCGCGGCGCGCTCGAGCGGCGTCGAGGTGCCGAGGTCCAGGGCCGCGGCGGCGTCCACCACGCCGGCGCCGTAGTACGGGTCCCGCCCGCGCGGGCCGGCGTCGCGCGCGGTCGACACGATCGCCGACTCCACCGACGCGGGTGCCCGGTCCGGGCGGGCGAGCAGCGCGGCCACGCCGCTGACCAGGGGCGCGGAGAACGACGTCCCGCTGGCGGCCACGTACCCGCCGCCGGCGCCGGGGGCGATGATCTGGAACCCCGGGGCCGCCACCGTCACCGTGTCGCCCCAGGAGGAGAACTCGGTCACCGACCCGCTGTCGTCCGTGGCGCCCACGGAGAGCAGGCCGTCGATCTCGGGGGCGTACGCGGCGGGGTACATCGGCGCCTCGCTGCCGCCGTTCCCGGAGGAGGCGACCACGACCGCGCCGCCGGCCACGGCGTCCACGATCGCGGCGCGGATGACGGGCGACGGGTCCGGGCCGCCGAGGGACAGGTTGATGACGTCCGCGTCGTGCGTGGCGGCCCAGGTGATGCCGGCGGCGATCTGCGAGTCGTAGCCGTCGCCGGCCGCGTCCAGCACCTTGACCGGCATGACCTTGGCGCCGAACGCGGCGCCGACGCTGCCCCGGCCGTTGTCGCCGGTGCCGGCCGCGACGCCCGCGACGGCGGTGCCGTGGCCCTGGTCGTCCGCGGGGTCGGCGTCGCCGTTGACCACGTCGTAGCCCGCGACCACGCGGCCCGCGAGGTCCTCGTGCTGCGCGTCCACGCCGGTGTCCAGGACGGCGATGACCCGGTCGGCGCCCGTGGCCTGGTCCCACGCGCGCGGCAGGCGCAGCAGGTCGAGGTACGGCCACGCGTACTCGGTCAGCGGGTCGTCGGTCCACCGCGCGGCGGAGCGCACGTGGTCGAGCTGCACCTCGGCCACCGTCGGGTCGTCCTGGAGGGCGGCGACCAGCGCCGCCGGGTCGGCGTCCCCGACCGGCACCTCGACGAACCCGGTGCCCGTGACGGGATCGCCGGCGGTGACGCCCTCGGCGGACAGGGTGGCGGTGCGCTGACGTGCCCCCGCGGTGGGCGCGAACCGGACCAGCACGTGGTCGGTCGCGGCCGTCGCCGCGTCGGAGCCCGCGGGCGGCAGCGCGTCGAACCCGGAGCGGTCGGGCGCGTCGGCGGTCGTCGGGTCGGCGACGGCGTCGGGCCCGGGGTCGGGCGCGGCGAGGGCGGTCGGCCAGGCGGCCAGCGAGAGGCTCGCCGTCACCCCCAGCACCACGGTGGTCCGGATGATGCGGCGCACGGCGCTCCCCCCTCGATGCCGCGCCCCCTGGCACGGACACCCGTTCATCGGCAGGCTGGGCGCCGACCTGACGGGAGCGGTGCCCCGTCAGCCGAACGGGTGAACGCGCCGGGTTCAGCCGAGCGGCAGCACCGTGGGGAGCCAGGCGGTGACGGCCGCCGCGACGGCCGGCGTGTCCTTCTTCAGGCCGTGGTCGCCCGCGACGGGGACGACGGTCCGGTCCGGTGCCGGCGGCGGGGTGCCGTAGGGGTCGGTGGTGCCCTGCACGACGAGCACCGGGACGCCCGCGCCGTCGAGCTCCGGGAGCCGGCTCGGCGAGTCCGGCCGACCGGGCGGCCGCGTGGGGAACGCCAGGCACAGCGCGCCGACCGCGCCCGTGGCGGACGCGGTGCGGCAGGCGGTGCGGGCCCCGGCGGACCGGCCACCGGTGACCAGCGGCGCGTCCAGGGCGCGGGCGCGCAGGTCCGCGACGACGGCGGTCCAGGCCTCGTCCAGGGCCGGGCCGCGCGGGCCGACCCGCTTCCCGGCGACGCGGTACGGCTGCTCGACCAGCGCGACCGCGAGGCCGAGCGCGGTCGCGGCCGCGGTCACCGCGCGCAGGTCGGGGGCGTCGACGCCGCCGCCCGCGCCGTGGCCGAGCACGAGCGCACCGGGCACGGTCACGCGCCCGTCGGCGCCGGGCGCGGCCCCGGCGGGCAGGTGCAGGTGCGCCCGCGCGAGCCCCTGCGGGGTGTCGATGTCGAGGACGGAGACGTCGGGGCTCACGCACGGCACGCTACCGGCGCCTCGCGCGACGGCGTCCGCGCCCGGCGCATCGGTTCGGAGGCTCCCACGGGTCTTGCAGGTGGGCGCGCGGGATCGTGGTGGTCCGTGGAGCACCACGATCCCGTGGCGGAGCCTCCGGGTGCGCCGGGCGTCAGCGCGGGGTGAGGAGCCCGCGCTCGACCGCGCGGAGCAGGCGGCGCGGGACCTCGACCAGCCGGCCGTCGGGGGTGCGTGCTGTCACGAGCGGCACCGGGGTCGCCTTCCACTGGGATCGGCGGGCGCGGGTGTTCGACCGCGAGAGCTTCCGCTTGGGGACGGCCATCAGCCCTGCCTCGCCTTCCAGCGCGGGTTCTTCTTGTTGATCACGAAGGTCTTGCCGTGGCGCCGCACCACGATCGAGCCCTCCTTCTTCTTCAGGGACGCCAGGGAGGCGCGCACCTTCATCGGGTCTCCTCGGGGGCGGTGATGCCATAGCGCTGCCGGAACTTCTCGACGCGGCCGGCGGTGTCCAGGACGCGGGAGCGGCCCGTGTAGAACGGGTGGCTCGCGGAGGACACGTCGACGTCCACGACGGGGTAGGTGTGCCCGTCCTCCCACTCGACGGTCTTGTCGGACGTGATCGTCGACCGGGTCAGGAACGCGAAGTCCGCGCTCAGGTCCCGGAACACGACGGGTCGGTACTCGGGGTGGATGCCCTGCTTCATGTCGGTCTCCTCACCAGCTCGACTTCGTGACACCGGGCAGCTCGCCGCGGTGCGCCATCTGCCGCATCCGCACGCGGGACAGCCCGAACGTCCCCACGTACCCGCGGGGCCGGCCGTCGGCGACGTCCCGGTTGCGGACGCGGGTCGGGCTCGCGTCGCGGGGGAGGGCGTGCAGCGCGGCCCGGGCGGCGACGCGCTCGGCCTTCGACAGGTGCGGGTTCACGGCCGCGGCCTTGAGCTCGAGGCGGCGCTCGGCGTACCGGGCGACGACCTCCTTGCGCTGCTCGTTCTTGGCGATCTTGCTCTTCTTGGCCATCAGCGCTCCTCCTTGAAGTCGACGTGCCGCCGCACCACCGGGTCGTACTTGCTCAGCACGAGGCGGTCGGGGTCGTTGCGGCGGTTCTTGCGGGTGACGTAGGTGAAGCCGGTCCCCGCGGTGGAGCGCAGCTTGATGATCGGGCGGACGTCGGCGGCGCGGGCCATCAGACCTTCTCCCCACGCGCGCGGATCCGGGCGACGACGACCTCGATGCCGAGCCTGTCGACCGTCTTGATGCCGCGGGCGCTGATGGTGAGCGTGACGTGGCGCCCGAGCGAGGGCACCCAGTAGCGCTTGCGCTGGATGTTCGGGTCGAACCGGCGCTTGGTGCGCCGGTGCGAGTGAGAGATGGCGTGGCCGAACCCGGGCGACGTGCCCAGGACCTGGCAGTGAGCGGACATGCGAGCATCATAGGTAATGAGAATCGTTCGCGACAAGCGCTAGGCTGGCCGCATGTCCCGACGCGACCTGAAGCCCCTGCTCGTGCTCGCCACCGTCGACCCGCTGCTCCGCGACGCCGTCGCGTTCGGCGTCGTCGTCGACCGGCCCCGGACCGTCGTGCTGCGGCACGACATCGTCGACGGCCCCGACGGCGGCGGCATCCGCCGGGTGGTCGCCGACGCGTCCGGGGTGGTCGAGGACGTGCTGGTCCCGCTGGAGCACGCCTGCCTGAGCTGCTCGGTGCGCGAGGACGCCGTGCCGACCCTGGAGCGGCTCGCCCGCGACCCGCGCTGGGACGCGGTGCTGCTCGCGCTGCCGGTGTCGGCGGAGTCCGTACCGGTCACCCGCGCGCTGGGCTGGGCCGTCCGGCGCGGCGGCGGGCTGCGCTCGCTCCGGCTCGCCGGCGTCGTCGCGGCGCTCGATCTGGCGACCTTCGAGGACGACCTGCTCGGCGACGACCTGCTGGACGAGCGCGGGCTCGCGCTGACCGCGGACGACGGCCGGGCGGTCGGCGAGGCGCTCGCGGCGCAGGTCGGGCACGCCGACGTGGTGCTGGTCGCCGGCGACCCCGCGGAGCACCCGGTCGCGTCCGACCTGCTCGACCACGTCCGCGCCGCCGACGGCCGCCGGGTGGACGGGGTGTACGCCGCCGACGTCGCGGCGCTGCTCGCCGGCGCGCACGACGTGCGGGCGGGGGACCGCCGGCTCGACCCCCGGCACGCGGCCCCGGTGCCGGGTGCCCCCACGAGTCACGGGGTGTGGACCCTCGACCTGCGCGCCGACCGCCCGCTGCACCCCGAGCGGCTCGTGGCGGAGGTCGCCCGGCTCGGTCAGGGCCGGCACCGCAGCCGCGGGCACTTCTGGGTGCCGACCCGGCCGGACTCGGTGTGCGTCTGGGACGGCGCGGGCGGTCAGCTCAGCGTGGGTGCGCTGGGCACCTGGGGCCGCAGACCGGCGGCGACCCGGCTCGTGTTCACCGGCGTCGAGGACGTCCGGGCCGACCTGCTGGCGGCGTTCGACGACGTGCTGCTGACCGCCGAGGAGCACGCGCGGGGGCTGCACCCCTGGCTCGGCGCGGACGACGTCCTCGCGCCCTGGCTCGGCGACCGCACGGCCTGACCGTCGCGTGCTCCGGCCCGCGCGCTCCCGGCCCGCGTGCGCGGCCGTCCGCGGCTCCGGATGCGGAGGCCGCCGGCCGGGGGCATCGTCGTGAGCACCGGAGGTCGTCCAGATCGAGGAGGTCGCCATGCCGCGCCGTGACCCGGGTCCGAGCGTCAAGGACAAGGGGCTCTACGAGGAGCTCCGCGACGAGGGCAACAGCAAGGAGAAGTCCGCCCGCATCGCCAACGCCGCGGCGGCGCGCGGGCGGTCGTCGGTCGGGAAGAAGGGCGGCGAGTCCGGCTCCTACGAGGACTGGACCGTCGAGGACCTGCGCCGGCGGGCCGCCGAGATCGGCATCGAGGGCCGGTCGTCCATGAACAAGGCCGACCTGGTCGACGCGCTGCGCTCGCACTGACGCGTCGCCGCACGACGCCCGCACGACGCCCGCACGACGGCGCCGGACCCCTAGGGGTCCGGCGCCGTCGTCGTGGGTGCGCGCCCCGGGTGCGGGCGCGGCGGGCTCACGCCCCGCAGGTGAGCCCGGTGGTGAGCGCGTCGAGGTTGTCCCGCATCACGTCGAGGTAGTCGCGGTCGTCGTCCTCGGCGAGCCCCTCCAGGGGGTCGAGCACGGCCGTCGCCACGCCGAGGTCCTCGGCGAGGGTCTGCGTGACCTTGGGGCTGGTCAGCGTCTCGAAGTACAGCGTGCGCACCCCCTCGGCCTCGACGGTCGCGGCGACCTCGCGCAGCCGGGCGGGCGACGGCTCGACCTCGGGGTCGATGCCGCTCAGCCCGACCTGGTGCAGCCCGTACCGCTGGGCCAGGTACCCGAACGCCTCGTGCGAGGCGACGAGCGTGGCGCCGCGGCAGGCGGCCAGCCCCGCGTCGAGCTCGGCGTCGAGGGCGTCGAGCTCGGCGACCAGGTCGTCGGCGGCGGCGGTGAAGTCGGCCGCGTGCGCCGGGTCGACCTCGGCGAGCGCGCCGGCGACCTGGTGCGCGACGTCCGCGAGCCGGGTCGGGTCGAGCCAGAAGTGCGGGTCGAGGCTGCTGCCGGCGCCCGGGGCCACGCCGTCGGGCCCGACCTCCAGCCCGGCGGCCTCGGCGGTGTCGACGACGCGCGCGGGGGCGGTGGCGGCCACGGCCGCGTCGGTGGCCGCCTGGAAGCCGGACAGGTAGACGACCAGGTCGGCGTCGCCGAGGCCGGAGACCGCGCTCGGCGACAGCTCCAGGTCGTGCGACTCGCCGCCGGGCGGGGTCAGGGAGGTGACGGTGACGTGCTCGCCGCCGACGCGCTCGGCGACGAACTGCAGCGGGTAGAACGCGGCGACGACGTCGTGCCGGTCGTCGCCGCCGGCGGGGGAGCAGGCGGCGAGTCCCGCGGTGAGCGCGAGG
>NZ_JAANNB010000087.1 GCF_011603975.1 Cellulomonas sp. IC4_254
CCGGGGCGCGGTGCTCCGGCGCGGGCCGGTCAGGCGGCGGTGGCGGGACAGCGGTCGAGCGCGTCGAGCGCCTGCTGCCGCGTGGTCGCCCCGGACAGCCGGCCGCGCACGGCGCCGGCGCCGTCCAGCACCAGCACGGTGGGGGTGCGCAGCACGTCGAACCGCCGCACCAGGTCGAGCCGCTCCTCGGCGGCGACCTCCACGTGCGCGACGCCCGGCCGGTCCGCGGCGAGCGCGCCGAGCACGGCGGCGGTGCTGCGGCACGGGGCGCACGCCTCGGACGACAGCTGCAGGAACGTCGCCGCCGCCCCGAGCGGCGCGCCGAGGTCGGCGGGGGTCAGCCGCTCGGCCGCGGCCTGGTCGCCGCGGGACGCCACGAACCGACCGTTCCGCGAGCGCCACACCAGCCCGGCGACGACGGCCACGGCGAGCACGCCGAGGACGATCAGGACGCGCAGCCCCATGCCGACCCCCGGTCCGCCGAACGGGCGCGCCCGGCGGGCGTCCCGGTCGTCAGCCGACGAGCACGCGGCCGACGACGTAGACCAGGATGCCGGTGACGGCGACGGGCAGCACAGCGACCGCCCACCCCGCGAGACGATGTTCCAGGGCGGGCAGCCGGTCGAACAGCGCGTCGCCCGAGGCGACGAGGACGCCGATCGCGGCGCCGAGCAGCGCCCCGGAGAGCAGCCCGACGGTCGGCAGCGCGGCGCCGGCGACCAGCCCGCCCGCGACGGCGGCGCCGAGCGTGGCGCCGGCCCCGGCCCAGCCGCGCAGCGGCAGCGCGGTGATGGCGGAGCCGACCGCGAGGGCGACCGCGCCCGTCACGACCACCGCGTCGCCCGCGGCGGTGCGCTCGGCGGCGAGCCAGCCGGCCGCGCACACCGGCACCAGCGCACCGGCCACGGTCCCGGCGAGCGACTCGACCAGCCGCTCGCGCCCGTCCCGGCGCACGAGCTCGGCCACGAACGCGGCGAGCACCGCCCCGGCGAACACGGCCGGCACGTCCCCGAGCAGCGGCTCGGTGGTGGTGACGTGCACGACGACGACCGCCGCGACGCCCGCGAGCCCGATGACGACGGCGCTGCCGGCGCGCGCCGGCAGCCCGGCGACCCGGGGCCAGCCGAGCGCGAGGACGCCGGACAGGAGGACGAGCAGGGCGGCGAGGACGACGCCGTCCCGGCCGGCGAGCGAGACGCCCCCGAGGACACCGGCGACGGCGACGAGCGTCGCCAGGACGGCCGTGGTCACGGCGCGGTTCGAGGCGGGCACGGGCGCCATCCTCGCATCCCGGGGCCCCTCGACCGGCATCGGACCGGGTGCGGGCGCCCGGGAACGCCGGCCGCTTGTACCACCGTCATGTGTCGCGGACGCGGAGCCGGACGTGACATCCGAGGGGTACCGTGTCCCCAATTCGGACGGGAGGAGGGCCGCTGCGTGGCCGACCTGCTGCTGCTCACGCCCGCGTCGGGGGGCTCGTCCCAGGTGCTGCCGGCGCTCGGGCTGCTGTCCCACCGGGTCCGGGTGCTGCCCGTGGAGCCCTCGGCCCTCGTGGACGCCCCCGACGCCGACATCGTCGTGCTGGACGCGCGCCGCGACCTGGTGACCGCGCGCACCACGTGCCGGCTGCTGCGCGCCACCGGCCTCACGGTGCCGCTGGTGCTCGTGCTGACGGAGGGCGGCCTCACGGTCGTCACCGCCGAGTGGGGCGCCGACGACATCGTGCTCGAGAACGCCACACCGGCCGAGGTCGAGACGCGGTTCCGCCTCGTCATCGAGCGCGCGGCCCGGTCGTCCTACGACGACCAGCCGCAGGAGATCTCCTCGGGCGAGCTGATGATCGACGCCGGCGGGTACACCGCCCGGCTCCGCGGCCGCCCGCTGGACCTCACGTACAAGGAGTTCGAGCTCCTCAAGTACCTGGTGCAGCACCCGGGCCGCGTGTTCACCCGGGCCCAGCTGCTGCAGGAGGTCTGGGGCTACGACTACTACGGGGGCACCCGGACCGTCGACGTCCACGTCCGGCGGCTGCGCGCCAAGCTCGGCCCCGAGCACGAGCAGCTGATCGGCACGGTCCGGAACGTCGGCTACCGGTTCGACCCGCCGAAGGACCGCCGCTCGGCGGACGGCGCCACCGCCGCGTCGCCGGCCGAGGTCGCCGCCGACGCCTGACCCCGCGGGCGCCGCCCGGGTACGATCGTCCGCGGTGTGCCGGGAAGCCTGGTCGGCGTCCTCGTCGTCGACCCCTCGGAGAGCCGCACCGTGCCCCACTCCCCCGCCCCCGCCCCGCAGCAGCCGAGCCGCCTGTTCGGCCCGCTGACCCCCGGCGGCCTGGCCAACCTGCTCGACACGCTCCGCGCCGAGCGCACCGGCGGCGTGCTGCTCCTGGTCGGCGCCGTGGTCGCGCTGCTGTGGGCCAACTCCCCGTGGTCGGCGTCGTACGCGACGCTGTCGGACACCGTGGTCGGCCCCGCCGCCCTGCACCTCGACCTCAGCCTCGCGGCGTGGGCGACGGACGGCCTGCTGGCGATCTTCTTCTTCGTCGTCGGCGTCGAGCTCAAGCGCGAGATCGTCGCGGGCGAGCTGCGCCGGGCGCGCACCGCGGTGGTGCCCGTCGTCGCCGCGGTCGGCGGGATGGCGGTGCCCGCGCTGCTGTACCTCCTGGTGAACGCGACCGCCGCCGGCGGGGCGACCCGCGGCTGGGCCGTGCCCACCGCGACCGACATCGCGTTCGCAGTCGCCGTGCTGTCGGTGGTCGGCCGGAGCCTGCCGGCGTCGCTGCGCGCCTTCCTGCTGACGCTCGCCGTGGTGGACGACCTGCTCGGGATCGTCGTCATCGCGGTGGTCTACACCGACGGGCTGCACCTCGTGTGGCTGGCCGCCTCGCTGGTCGCGGTCGCCCTGTTCGCCGCGCTGGTCCGGGTGCGCCGGCCCGGCGTCGCCGGGCACGCCGCCCTCGTCCTGCTGGCCGGCACGGCGTGGGCGCTCATGCACGCGTCCGGCGTGCACGCGACGATCGCCGGCGTGCTGCTCGGCCTCACCGCCCCCGCGCTCGCCCGTCCGGGTGAGGCCGTGAGCGTCGCCGAGCGCCTCGAGCACCGCTGGCGCCCGGTGTCCGCCGGCTTCGCCGTGCCGGTGTTCGCGCTGTTCGCCGCCGGGGTCCCGCTGTCCGGCGGGGCGGTGTCCGACGCCGTGCGGGACCCGGTCGCCCAGGGCGTGGCGCTGGGGCTCGTCGTCGGCAAGCCCGTCGGCATCCTGGCCGCGACGTGGCTGGTCGCGCGGTTCACCCGCGCCACCCTGGCGCCCGACCTGCACTGGCGCGACGTGGGTGCGGTGGGCCTGCTCGCCGGCATCGGGTTCACCGTGTCGCTGCTCATCGGGGAGCTCGCGTTCGGGGCCGGCAGCCCGCACGACGAGCACCTCAAGGTGGCGATCCTGCTGGCGTCGACGACCGCGGCGGTGCTCGGCGGCGCCGCGCTCGCCGCGCGCGACCGGCAGCACCGGTCCCCCCAGGACGTGGCCGGGACGCGGTAGGTTCGGCGTCGATGACCGTCGACTCCGCCGCCCTCCTGCTCGACGGCCCGTGGCGGCACCACTTCGTGCCGGCGAACGGCTCCCGGTTCCACGTGGCCGTCGCCGGGCCGGACGACCGGGACGCCCCGCTGGTGGTGCTGCTGCACGGGCTGCCCGAGCTGTGGTGGGCGTGGCGCCACCAGCTGCCCGCCCTCGCCGAGGACGGCCACCGCGTCGTCGCGATGGACCTGCGCGGCACCGGCGGGTCCGACAAGCCGCCGAGCGGGTACGACGTGCCGACGCTCACCCGGGACGTCGCCGGCGTGGTCCGCTCGCTGGGCTGCGACCGCGCGGTGGTGGTCGGGCACGGCGTCGGCGGCGGCGACGTCGCGTGGGCGATGCCCGCGTACCACCCCGGCCTGACCCGGGGCGTCGCGGTGCTGTCCTCGCCGCACCCGCTGACCCGGCGGGCCGACCCGCGCTCCGGCCTGCGCGCCCGGGCGGCGCAGCGGATGGCCGAGATCCAGGTGCCCTACCTGCCCGAGCGGGCGATGACCCGCGGCGACCTCGTCGCCCGGCTGCTGCGCGAGTGGGGCGGGCCGCGCTGGCCGGACCCCGCGGCGCTGGCGGTGTACCGGCGGGCGGCGCACGTGCCGTTCGCGGCGCACTCCGCGCTGGAGCAGGTCCGCTGGCTGTACCGCTCCGGCGTGCGCGCGGACGGCCGCCGGCACGCGGTCGCCCTGCGCGAAGCCGCACCGGTCCCGACGCTGCAGGTGCACGGCGGGTCCGACGGCTGCTACTCGGTGTCCCGCGCGATGGCGGACGGGTCGGTGGCCCGCCGGCTCGGCCCGCACTACCGGTTCGAGATGCTCTCCGGGGCGGGCCACTACCTGCCGGAGGAGGAGCCCGCGCGGGTCACCGCGCTGCTGCGGGACTGGCTGGCCGAGCTCGGCTGAGGACGCCGACCGGGCAGACGATGTCCCGTCACGGCTCGGATGGGGACATCTCCCTGCCCGCTCGACGACGGTTCGGGGATCGGGGGGGCACCGACGCGGACCAGGGCGGAGGGGCAGTCCCGGGTGATCGGGCAGGTCGCGCAGTCCGGCTTGCGCGCGTGGCAGGTCCGCCGTCCGTGGAAGATCAGCCGGTGGCTGAGCAGGGTCCACTCGGGACGCGGGATCAGCGCCGCGATGTCCTGCTCGACCTTGACCGGGTCCTCCTCGGTGGTCCAGCCGAGCCGGCGGGCGAGCCGGCCCACGTGGGTGTCCACCGTGATGCCGGGGACGCCGAACGCGTCGCCGAGCACGACGTTCGCCGTCTTGCGGCCGACGCCGGGCAGCGTCACCAGGTCCTCCAGCCGGGGCGGCACCTCGCCGTCGAACCGCTCGACCAGCGCCCGTCCGAGGCCCTGCAGCGAGCGGGCCTTGGCGCGGAAGAACCCGGTGGGCCGGATGAGGTCCTCGAGCTCGGCCGGGTCGGCGCCCGCGTAGCCCGCGGCGTCCGGGTAGCGGGCGAACAGCGCCGGCGTGACCTGGTTGACCCGCACGTCGGTGGTCTGCGCGGACAGCACCGTCGCCACCAGCAGCTCGAGCGGGGAGCGGAAGTCGAGCTCGCACCGCGCGTCCGGCCACCGCACGGCGAGCGCGCGGTTCACCCGGCGGGCGCGGCGGACCAGGGCGACCGGCGGCCGGGACGCGGCCGCCGCCGCCTCGGGGGGCCGGGCGGGACTCATGCGGCCAGGGTAGATCCCCCCGGGGGACAACGGTTGCTCTGGGCGAGTGACCGGGACTTGATCACATGACCAACTTCTCAAGTCGGGCACCGGGGGCGTCGAAAGATGGGAGGACGCGACCTGTGGCCGTACGGGTCGTCCGAGAGAGTGGGCGGACCGCATGACCCTGGCCGGCACGGCTGACCAGCTCACCCAGCTGCGCCGGCAGCGCGGTGCGCTGCGGCTCGAGCACCAGCACGTCGTCCGCTGGCGGCGCCTGGTCCGCGACCGCCTGGAGCTCGCGGTGGCCGCCGCCGCCCCGCCCCAGGCTCCGGGCGCCTGCCCCGACGTGCGCAGCGTGCTGGGGGCCTCGGCCGCCGACGTGCCGCCCGCCGCGGAGCTCGCGGCCGCCGTCCGCGGCGCGCTCCCGATCGCCGAGGTGCACGAGCTGCCGCGGCTGCGTGACCTGGACCTGCGGCTCGCGCGCTACGAGATGCGGCTGGAGGACGCCCTGCGGCGCCTCACCGACCGGTACATCGACCGGCTCGCCCGGGACGTGACCGAGGGAGGCGTCGACGCGCTGCGCCGTCCTGCCGGCGCGTGATGAGGCACACTGAGGGGCGTCACATCCCGGCAAGAAGGTGAGGTCCCTCCCGTGGAGGACGACGTCGTGCTCACGGCGCCCCTGTTCCAGAACATGGACCCCGAGGCGTCCCGGACGCTGCTCGCGTCGATGGCGCCCGTGCACGTCGCCCGCGGCGAGGTGCTGTTCCACGAGGGCGAGCCGGGCGACCGGCTCTACGTGATCCGCTCCGGCAAGATCAAGCTCGGCCGCCGGTCCTCCGACGGCCGCGAGAACCTGCTCGCCGTGCTCGGCCCCGGCGAGATGTTCGGCGAGCTGTCGCTGTTCGACCCGGGCCCGCGCACCGCCACGGCCACCGGCCTCGCCGACGCCGTCGTGCTCGAGCTCGGGCACCACGACCTCATCCCGTGGCTGGAGCAGAACCCCACCGTCGCCAAGCACCTGCTGGGCGCGCTCGGCCGCCGGCTCCGCCGCACCAACGACGCCCTCGCGGACCTGGTGTTCTCCGACGTCCCCGGCCGCGTCGCCAAGGCGCTGCTCGACCTGTCGCACCGGTTCGGCCAGCAGACCGACGAGGGCGTCCGCGTCGCGCACGACCTCACGCAGGAGGAGCTCGCGCAGCTCGTCGGCGCCAGCCGCGAGACCGTGAACAAGGCGCTCGCCGACTTCGCCGCCCGCGGCTGGGTCCGGCGCGAGGGGCGCGCGATCGTCCTGCTGGACGTCGACCGCCTGGAGCGCCGCGCCCGCTGAGGCGCGACCCGCCCGCACCGACGACGACGGCCCGGCCGCAGCCCCTGGGGGCGCGGCCGGGCCGTTCGCGTCGGCGGGCGCTCAGTCCTCGGGCGCGAGCTCCACGACGATCTCGACCTCGACGGGCGAGTCCAGCGGCAGCACGGCGACGCCCACGGCCGAGCGCGCGTGCACGCCCGCCTCGCCGAACACCTCGTGCAGCAGCGTGCTCGCACCGTTGATGACGCCGGGCTGGCCGGTGAAGGCCGGGTCGCTCGCCACGAACCCGACGACCTTGACGACCCGGACCACCCGGTCCAGGTCCCCGACGAGCGAGGCGACGGCCGCGACGGCGTTCAGCGCCGCCGTGCGGGCGAGGCCCTGCGCCGTCTCCGGGGACACCTGGCCGGGGCCGGTGCCGACCTTGCCGCTGACCGGCAGCTCGCCCGCCACGAACGGCAGCTGGCCGGACGTGTAGACGTAGTCGCCCGTCCGGACGGCCGGGACGTAGGCGGCGACGGGCGCGGCGACCTGGGGCAGCTCGATGCCGAGCTCCGCGAGCCGCGCGACGACCGCGCCGGTCACTTCTCGCCCGTCGGGCGCTTGAGGTAGGCGACGAGCCCGGTCTCGGACTGCAGGACCTGGACGAGCTCCCAGCCGTCCTGACCCCACTGGTCGAGGATCGCCTTGGTCGCGTGGACGATGAGGGGGACGGTCGCGTACTCCCACGTGGTGGTGGCCATGGCGCCACCCTAGCCGTGCCCCGCGGACGCCCGTCAGGTCCCGGCCCGCGTCCCGGTCAGGTCCCGACGGCGGCCGCGGGCGCCGCGGGCTCGGCGCCCAGCAGCTCGTCGTACCAGGACTCCACGTCCGGCCGGCGGCGGCGCAGCGCGCGCCGCTCCCGCTCGGTCATGCCGCCCCAGACGCCGAAGTCGGCGCGCGAGTCGAGGGCGTCGGCCAGGCAGAGCAGCCGGACGGAGCACCCCCCGCACACGGCCCGGGCGTCCCGCTGCGCGGCGCCCTCCACGAACAGCGCGTCGGGCGCCACCCCGCCGGCGCCGCACTTCGCGCTCGCCGTCCAGTGCCCGTCGGGCCCCGTGATCGTCATCGAGCCATCCCCCTGTCCCCTGCGTACGGGACAGCACCGCCCGCGGGCCGTCGTGGATCGACGGTCCGGTGCGGCAGTCCCCCCTGCACGGCCGACCGTAGCGGGTCGATTCGTCCCATCGCATCCTCCGTTCGGGTTGTTCCCCCTGGTCGGCCAGCGGTGCCCCGGGTGTGCAGGTACCGTGCAGGTCCCCCCGGGCCCTGTGGACGACCGGCGGCGGCCGGGGCGGCTCCCGTACCCTGGCGGGCATGGCTCCCTCCCCCACGCCGCGCGGGCGGCAGGTCACCGTCGTGCAGGCGCTGGCGCTGCTGCTCGCCTTCGTGCTGACCGCCGGCGTCGGCGGCCTGCTCACCGCCGGGCTCGTGCTGCCGACCGTCGCCGTCGCGAACACCGCGACCGACCTGAGCGTCGAGGCGTTCGAGGACCTCCCGTCGGAGCTCGAGACCCGGCCGCTGTCGGAGAAGTCCGTCATGCTGGCCAACGACGGCACCACCGTGCTCGCGGAGTTCTTCTCCGAGAACCGGGTCGTCGTGCCGCTGGACCAGGTCTCGGTGCAGATGCAGAACGCCGTGGTGGCCACGGAGGACAAGCGGTTCTACCAGCACGGCGGCATCGACCCCGCCGGCATGGTGCGCGCGCTGGTGAAGAACCAGTTCAGCAACTCCACGCAGGGCGCGTCGACGCTGACGCAGCAGTACGTCAAGAACGTCCTGATCGAGACGGCCGTCCGGGACGGCGACCTCGCCGGCGCCGAGGCGGCCCGCGAGGCCGACGGCGCCGAGGGGTACGCGCGCAAGTTGCGCGAGGCCAAGCTGGCCATCGCCCTCGAGAAGACGATGACCAAGGACCAGATCCTCGAGAACTACCTCAACATCGCGCAGTTCGGCGTCGCGACGTACGGCGTCGAGTCCGCGGCGCGGCGGTACTTCAGCAAGCCCGCGACGGAGCTGACCTACCTCGAGGCCGCGACCATCGCGGGCATCACGCAGAGCCCGACGGCGTACGACCCGGTGCGGAACCCGGAGGCCTCCCAGGGCCGCCGGGACATCGTGCTGCGGCTGATGAACGAGCAGGGCTACATCACGCAGGAGGAGTACGACGCGGGCGTCGCGGCGCCGATCGGTGACACCCTGCACGTGAGCGAGGCCCAGAGCGGCTGCATGGCCGCCGGCAACGTGGTGCAGGGCTCCGGCTTCTTCTGCGACTACGTCACCAACGTGATCCGCAACGACCCGGCCTTCGGCGAGACCGCCGAGGAGCGCGAGGAGACGCTGTACCGCGGCGGCCTGACCATCACGACGACGCTGGACCCGCGCCTGCAGACCGAGGCCGACACCGAGGTCAAGAACGGCGTGCCGGTCGACGACGGCTCCGCCGTGGGCTCCGCGATCTCGGTGGTCGAGCCGGGCACGGGCCAGATCAAGGCGATGGCCCAGAACCGCAACTACAACAACACCGCCGAGGCGACCGGCCGGGACACGTCGGTCAACTACAACACCTCCTACTCGTACGGCGGCTCCGGCGGCTTCGCCCCCGGCTCGACCTTCAAGCCGTTCACGCTGCTCGAGTGGCTCAAGCAGGGCCACAGCCTGAGCGAGCGGGTCAACGGCAGCGTCCGGGCGCTCAACGAGAACCAGTTCACCGCCTGCGGCAACCGCGGCATCAACAAGTCGTGGACCCCCGGCAACTCCGAGGGCGGCGCCAGCTCCAGCATGACCATCCTGGACGCGACCCGGAACTCGGTGAACCTCGCCTACCTGACGATGGCCCAGCAGCTCGACCTCTGCTCGATCATGGACGGTGCCGCCGCGCTCGGCGTGACGCAGTCCCCGTCAGGCGTCGAGGGCGAGCCGTTCAACGCGTACCCGGCCAACGTCCTCGGCTCGGACTCGACCACCCCGCTGGCGCTCGCCGGCGCGTACGCGGCGTTCGCCTCGGGCGGCGTCTACTGCAAGCCGATCGCGATCACCAACGTGAAGGACGCGGACGGCGTCGACCTGCCGGTCCCGGACGCCGGCTGCCAGCAGGCGCTCGACCCCGAGATCGCCCGGTCGATGAACTACGCGCTCAGCAACGTCTGGACCGGCACCGGCAAGAGCCTCGGCGCCCCGCAGGGCTACACCGCGTCCGGCAAGACCGGCACGACCAGCCGCAACGAGCAGACCTGGTTCGTCGGCTACACGCCGCGCCTGGTGTCGGCCGTGTGGGTCGGGTTCCCGGACACGTTCACGCCGATGCAGCGCATCACGATCAACGGCCGCTACATCCCGTACGTGTTCGGCGCGACGGTCGCCGGTGCGACCTGGAAGCGGTTCATGGACCAGGCCCTCGCCGACGGCCAGCCCAACCCCGGGTTCGACCAGCCGACGACCGAGAGCGTCTACGGCCGGTCCGTCCCGATCCCGTCAGTGGTCGGCAAGGACCAGAACACCGCGATCTCCGAGCTGCGGGCCGCCGGGTTCTCGGCGTCCGTCGGCGGCACCACCGCCTCGGACATCACGCCCGGCTCCGTCGTCAGCCAGAGCCCGTCGGGCAGCGCGCCCGCGGGCAGCTCGATCACCCTGACGCTGTCCAGCGGCCCGGGCGCGACGCCCGGCACGGACCCCAACGCCGGTGGCGGCAACCCCGGCGGCGGCAACGGCGGCGGCGGTGGCGGTGGCGGCAACGGCGGCGGGAACGGATGACCCACCCCGTCGCCCGGGCGCTGGGTGGCGCCGCGCTCGCCGGCGCCGCCGCGCTCGCCTGGGGCACGCTCGTCGAGTCCCGCTGGTACGCGCTGCGCGAGGTCACCGTCCCGGTGCTCCCGCACGGCCAGGAGCCGCTGCGCGTCCTGCACCTGTCCGACCTGCACCTGACCCCGGGGCAGCACCGCAAGGTCGACTGGGTCCGCGACCTCGCGTCGCTCCGGCCCGACCTGGTGGTGGACACCGGTGACAACTGGGCGCACCTCGACGCCATGCCGGCGTTGCTGCACGCGCTCGAGCCGCACCTCGGCACCCCGGGCGCGTTCGTGTGGGGGTCGAACGACTTCTTCGCGCCGTCGCCCAAGAACCCGGCGCGCTACCTGCTCCCGGACGCGCGCGTGCAGCCGCCCCGGCCGCCGGTCGAGCTGCCGTGGCGCGAGCTCGGCAACCGCTTCCGGTCCGCCGGCTGGGTCGACCTGACCAACCGCCGCGACGAGGTGAAGGCGGGCGGCCGGCGGATCTCGCTCGTCGGCACCGACGACGCGCACCTCGACCGCGACCGGTTCCCCGCCGCCGGCGGCCAGGACGACGTCCGCCCGGCCCCCGTCGTCGACGAGGCGGGCGTGGCTCGCGCCCCGCACGGCGACGTCGACCTGCACCTGGGCGTCACGCACGCGCCCTACCGGCGGGTCCTGGACGCGATGCACGCCGACGGCGCGGACCTCGTGCTCGCCGGCCACACGCACGGCGGGCAGCTCGCGGTGCCCGGCTACGGCGCGCTGGTGACCAACTGCGACCTGCCCCGGGACCGGGCCAAGGGCCTGCACGGCTGGCCCGGCGCACGGCCGGACGCGCGGGGCGGGGCGGACTCCACCTGGCTGCACGTGTGCGGCGGGCTCGGCACGTCGCCGTACGCGCCGGTGCGGTTCGCGTGCAGGCCGGAGGCCACGTTGCTGACGCTCGTCGCAGCCTGAGACGCGACGCTGCTCACACTTCGGGCCCGCGCCGGTTCTCGATGCACGACCACCGTCCCGCGTCGGCTATGCTGGGCGGGCTTCACCGGGGTGTGGCGCAGCTTGGTAGCGCGCCTCGTTCGGGACGAGGAGGTCGTGGGTTCGAATCCCGCCACCCCGACCGGTGAGAAGACGAAGGCCCGGACCACTCGGTCCGGGCCTTCGTCGTCCGCCGGGCCGTGGGGTCAGCAGCTCGCGTGCTGGTCCCGCCGGCCCTCGAGGTCGGGCCGGTCGCTGGAGTGGTCCCGCACGCCCGGGCCGTCGGCGTCCGCCCCGGGGCGCCGGCTCGCCGACAGGCCCTCGGTGGCGATCCGGAACCGGTCCCGGCCGGCCTGCTTGGCCCGGTACAGCGCGATGTCCGCGGCGGCGAGCGCCGAGCCCGCCGGCGCGGAGTCCGTGATGACCGCGATGCCGGCGGAGAACGTCACGCCGGTGCCCTCCTCGGCCCACTCGGCGCGCAGGGCCCGCAGCATGTTCACGGCCTGCACCGGCTCGGTGCGCGGCAGGATCAGCACGAACTCCTCACCGCCGTAACGGGCCGCGTAGTCGCGCCGCCGGAGGTGCTCGTCCAGCACGTGCCCGAACCGCTCGAGGACGAGGTCGCCGGCGGCGTGGCCGCGGCTGTCGTTCACGCGCTTGAAGTGGTCGAGGTCCGCGATGACGACGCAGTCGCCGGGCACCGCGCGCGCCAGCCGCTCGTCGAGGTCCCGGCGGTTGCCGAGCGAGGTGAGGACGTCGGTGCGGGCGTCGGTGCGCAGCCGTCGACGGACGTCGCGCTGGTACGCCGTCGCGAGCGCGATCACCTGGGCCGTCCCCCACCAGGTGACGGCGTAGACCACCAGCCGCACCACCGCGTTGCCGTTCAGCGTCGAGGCCATCGCGACGTACGCGCCGCACGCGGCGGGCAGCAGGGCGAGAGCCGCGCGCCCCGGGTGGAACAGGCCGGCGTGGACGAAGCACAGCGGGATCAGGCCGACGAAGGCGCTGGCGATCCCGGTGGTCGTCAGCCCGACCGTGCACAGGGCGAGCAGCAGGGCGAGGGGGAACGCGAGGGTGCCCCAGCCGTCGCGCTGCCACCGGATGCGCAGGCTCAGCCCGACGAGCCCGAGCATCGCGCCGGACATCCCCGCCAGCACGGCGAGCCCGCGCCCGTCGACCCCGAGGCACAGCGCCCCCAGGATCACGACGGCGCCGCCGAACAGCAGCAGCACCCGCCCCGCGGCCGCGGCGCTGCCACCCGCCCGCGCCCAGGCCGGGACGTGCGCCAGCAAGCGCACGACGACGGGCGCCTCGTGCGGCGCCCGTCCGTGCGCGCGGCGTCCAGGCGCGACCGGTGGCATACCGGGAACATCGGCGGCCCGGCCCGGGCACTTCAGGGAACGGTTGAGATCTGCACCATTTCTCGACGTGATCCCCAGCACGCTCCCAGGTGCCGGCTCGGCGGCGCCCCGCGCGCCCCGCTCACCGACGCCCCTGCCGACCGCACGCCGCGCACCGCGCCCCCGGCCGACCCCACGCTCACCGCCAGCGGAACAGCCGCGCGGACAGCGGCACGAGCACGACGGTCCACCCGGCCATCACGAGCAGCTCGCGCACCGGCACCCCGGCGCCCACCCAGCCGTCGAGCATCGCCTGCGAGCCGGCGCCCAGCGGCGTCCACGCGGCGACCTGCTGGACCACCTCGGGCATGATCGGCAGCGGCAGCCACACCCCGGCGAAGAACAGCGACACGAAGTAGACCGTCATGCCGATCCCGGTGGCGGCGCCCGCGGTCGGCGCGCGCGCCGCGATGAGCGACCCGACGCCGAACGTCGAGGTGGCGGCGAGCAGGAACCCGGCCAGCACCACCCCGGGACGCTCCGGGGCGGCGACGTCGACCACGAGCATCCCGACCGCGAGGGCCAGCACCGCCGCGACGAGCAGCGCGGTCACGTTCACCAGCACCTGCGCGACCAGCAGCCGGGACGGCGGGAGCGGCGTCGTGGACAGCCGGCGCAGGACGCCGGTGCCGCGGTAGGTGGCGATCGTGATCGGGTAGACCGACAGCGCCACGGTGCCGACGGCGAGCGTCAGCACGACCGGGGTGTAGCCCGTGATCCCGTTGATCCGGGACAGCAGCGGGTCGTCCTCGCTGTACGGCGTCGACCCCCACGGCATCGCGAGCCCGAGCACCGCCAGCAGCACGGCCGGGAACAGCACGGCGAAGAACACGGTGGACGGCTCGCGCAGGGCGAGCCGCCCTTCGACGGCGGTGACCCGACGGAGCACCCGGGGGCTGGTCGCGGACATCTCAGGCCTCCACGCGGTCGGTCGCGGACGGGGTGCCGGGGCGCGCGTCGTCGGCGGCGGCGCCGGTCAGCCGGACGAACGCGTCCTCCAGGCTGCTGCGGTGCACCCGCAGGTCGTCGGGCCGGACGCCGGCGCCCGCGAGGGCGACCATGACGTCCTGCACGACGTTCCCGGTGCCGCGCACCTGCACGATGCCACCGTCGACCTCGACGGCGCCGACGGAGCCGAGCGTGCGGAGCGCCGCCGCGTCCACGGGCGCGGACGGCCGGAACGTCAGCGTCTGGTCGGCGCCGACCAGGGCCGCGACCTCGGCGGGCGTGCCCTCGGCGACCACCCGGCCGGCGTCCACGAGGACGACCCGGTCGCAGAGCCGCTCCGCCTCCTCCATGAAGTGCGTGACCAGCACGATCGTCACGCCACGCCGCCGCACGCGCTCCACGACGTCCCAGGTGTCCCGGCGCGCCTGCGGGTCGAGGCCGGTGGTGAGCTCGTCCAGGACGGCGATCTCGGGGTTGCCGACCAGCGCGAGCGCGATCGACAGCCGCTGCTTCTGCCCGCCGGACAGCGCCCGGAACTGGGTGCCGGCCTTGTCCGCCAGACCGAGGTCGCGAAGCAGGTCGCCGGGGTCGGCCGGGTCGTCGTAGAAGCACGCGTACTCCTCGACCGCCTCCCGCACGGTGATCCGCAGCGGGAGCGCGGACTCCTGCAGCTGCAGCCCGACCCGTTCGCGCAGGGCGGCGCGGTCGGCGGCGGACCCGGCCGGGTCGAGGCCGAGCACCCGCACGGTGCCGCCGTCGGGCTCGCGCAGGCCGCCGATCATCTCGACGGTGGTGGTCTTGCCGGCGCCGTTGCGGCCCAGCACGCCGACGATCTCGCCGCGGCGGACGGTCAGGCTGACGTCGGCGACCGCGACGGTGCGGCCGTAGCGCTTCTCCAGGTGCTCCGCGTGGATCACGGGCTCTGCTCCGGGCATGACTCAGATCTCCTCCTCGCGTGCTGC
>NZ_JAANNB010000088.1 GCF_011603975.1 Cellulomonas sp. IC4_254
GCAGCCCCGGGGTCGAGCCGCGCAGGACCACCTCGCCCGCCACCGGCACCAGCTCGGCCTCGGCGGCGGCCGGGCGCAGAGCGAGCCGCGTGACCTCCTGCCCGATCCGGGCGAGCGGCAGCCGGACCGTGGTCAGCCCGGGCAGCACGTCCTGGAGCACCTCGACCCCGTCGAACCCGGCGAGCGCGACGTCGTCCGGCACCCGGACCCCGGCGGCGTGCGCGGCGGCGAGGGCCCCGGCGGCCATCGTGTCGGTGACCGCGAACACGGCGTCCACCTCGTCGAGCCCGGCCGCGAGCAGCCGGGTCATCGCCTCGTGCCCGCCGTCGCGGGTGGCGGCGGCGGACAGCACCCGCGCCGCCGGGACGGGTGCCCCGAGCGCGGTCAGCGCGTCCAGGAACCCGTCGCGGCGCTCGGCCGTCGCGGCGTGGTCCTCGGGTCCGCCGAGGACGGCGAACCGCCGGTAGCCGCGCTCGTGCAGGGCGCGTGCGAGGTCGGCGGCGCCGTCGCGGTGGGCCAGCACGACGCTGTTCACGCCCAGGGCGTCGCCGCCGACCGCGGCCACGGACCCGCCGATGCCGCGGAACGACTCCAACGCGGCCCGGACGGGCTCGTCGCCGTCGGCCCCGGCGCGGCCGCCCGCGAGGACGACGCCGCGCGCCCGCTGGCGCTCCAGCTGCCGGACGATCTCGACCTCGCGGGCGGCGTCCCCGCCGGTGGACGCGAGGGTCAGGGTGAGCCCGGCCAGGTCGGCGGCCTCGGCGACGCCGGCGGTGATCGCGGCGTAGTACGGGTCGGCGATGTCGGGGACGACGAGCCCGAGCGACGTCGTGCGGCCGCGGGCCATGGCCTGCGCGATGCCGTCCGGGGAGTACCGCAGGCGGGCGGCGGCGGCCTGCACCCGCTTGCGCAGGTCCTCGCCGACGGTGCGGTTCGCGGAGCCGTTCAGCGCGCGCGACGCGGTCGCCAGGGAGACGCCCGCCTCCCGGGCCACGTCGCTGAGCGTCACCTGTCCCGGCATGCCAGCCACGGTAGGCGTATTCCTCCAGGCCCCTCCGGGACCGGTGGGTGCAGGCACCCAGGTCAGGGGCCTGCGAGCGGGTGAACCGCTCCGGGGGACCACCCGCCCCGGTCACCCGTCCGGGCACCCCCCGCAGGCCGTCTGCCCCGGGACGCACGAAGGGCCGGGCCGCACCCTGGGGTGCGACCCGGCCCTGCCGTGGGTCGGTGCGTCAGGCGGGCAGGAGGCCCGTGCCGCCGTCACCGGACGACGCGATCGGCGGCGCCGGCGGGACGTCCGTGCCGGAGCCCGGCGTCCCGGCCGTGCGGACGCCCGCGCCCACCGGCTCCTTCGAGCGGGGACCGCGCGCCTCGCCGCGGAACACGAACTCGCCGAGGATGCCCTCGCCGTGCGCGTCCACGACCACCTGCTGGCCCGCGTGCAGCTCGCCGAACAGGATCTTCTCGGACAGCGCGTCCTCGATCTCCCGCTGGATCGCGCGGCGCAGCGGCCGGGCGCCCAGGACCGGGTCGTAGCCCTTCTCCGAGAGCAGCTTCTTGGCCGCCTCGGTGAGCTCGATGCCCATGTCCTTGTCCCGCAGGCGGGCGTCGAGCTTGGCGATCATCAGGTCGACGATCGCGAAGATCTCCGGCTGCGAGAGCTGCGGGAACACGACCACGTCGTCGACGCGGTTGAGGAACTCCGGACGGAAGTGCGTCTTGAGCTCGTCGTTGACCTTGGCCTTCATGCGCTCGTACGACGTCGACAGGTCGCCGCCGGCCTGGAAGCCGGTCTGCACGCCCTTGGCGATGTCCCGGGTGCCGAGGTTGGTGGTCATGATGATCACGGTGTTCTTGAAGTCGACCACCCGGCCCTGCGAGTCGGTCAGGCGACCGTCCTCGAGGATCTGCAGCAGCGAGTTGAAGATGTCCGCGTGCGCCTTCTCGACCTCGTCGAACAGCACGACCGAGAACGGACGACGCCGCACCTTCTCCGTGAGCTGGCCGCCCTCGTCGTACCCGACGTAGCCGGGGGGCGAGCCGAACAGCCGCGAGACGGTGTGCTTCTCCGAGAACTCGGACATGTCGAGCTGGATCAGCGCGTCCTCGTCCCCGAACAGGAACTCGGCGAGCGCCTTGGCCAGCTCGGTCTTCCCGACGCCGGTGGGGCCGGCGAAGATGAACGACCCACCGGGGCGCTTCGGGTCCTTCAGACCCGCACGCGTGCGGCGGATGGCCTGGGAGAGCGCCTTGATGGCCGCCTCCTGGCCGACGACCCGCTTGTGCAGCTCGTCCTCCATCTTGAGCAGCCGGCTGGACTCCTCCTCGGTGAGCTTGAACACCGGGATGCCGGTGGCCAGCGCCAGCACCTCGGCGATGAGCTCCTCGTCGACCTCGGCGACCGCGTCCAGGTCGCCCGACTTCCAGGCCTTCTCCTTCTCCTGGCGCTTGAGGCCGAGCTGCTTCTCCTGGTCGCGCAGGCGCGCGGCCTTCTCGAAGTCCTGCTCGTCGATCGCGGACTCCTTGTCGCGGCGCGTGTCCGAGATCTGCTCGTCGAGCTCGCGCAGCTCCGGCGGGGCCGTCATGCGGCGGATCCGCAGGCGGGCGCCCGCCTCGTCGACCAGGTCGATCGCCTTGTCCGGCAGGAACCGGTCGTTGACGTACCGGTCGGCCAGGGTCGCGGCGGCCACCAGGGCGCCGTCGGTGATCGAGACGCGGTGGTGCGCCTCGTACCGGTCGCGCAGGCCCTTGAGGATCTCGATGGCGTGCTGCAGGTTCGGCTCGGAGACCTGGATGGGCTGGAACCGGCGCTCGAGGGCCGGGTCCTTCTCCACGTACTTGCGGTACTCGTCCAGGGTCGTCGCGCCGACGGTCTGCAGCTCGCCGCGGGCCAGCATCGGCTTGAGGATGCTCGCGGCGTCGATCGCGCCCTCGGCGGCACCCGCACCCACGAGGGTGTGGATCTCGTCGATGAACAGGATGATGTCGCCGCGGGTGCGGATCTCCTTGAGGACCTTCTTCAGGCGCTCCTCGAAGTCACCGCGGTACCGGGAGCCGGCGACCAGGGCGCCGAGGTCCAGCGTGTAGAGCTGCTTGTCCTTCAGCGTCTCCGGCACGTCGCCCCGGACGATGTCCTGGGCCAGGCCCTCGACGACGGCGGTCTTGCCGACGCCGGGCTCGCCGATCAGCACCGGGTTGTTCTTGGTGCGGCGGGACAGCACCTGCATGACCCGCTCGATCTCCTTCTCGCGCCCGATGACCGGGTCGAGCTTGCCCTCGCGCGCGGCCTGCGTCAGGTTGCGGCCGAACTGGTCGAGGACGGCGGAGCCGGAGGGCTGGCCCTCCTGCGGGCCGCCGGCCGCCACGGGCTCCTTGCCCTGGTAGCCGGAGAGCAGCTGGATGACCTGCTGGCGGACGCGGTTCAGGTCGGCGCCGAGCTTGCCGAGCACCTGGGCCGCGACGCCCTCGCCCTCACGGATGAGGCCGAGCAGGATGTGCTCGGTCCCGATGTAGTTGTGGCCGAGCTGCAGCGCCTCGCGCAGCGACAGCTCCAGCACCTTCTTGGCACGCGGCGTGAACGGGATGTGCCCGCTCGGGGCCTGCTGGCCCTCGCCGATGATCTCCTGCACCTGGGCGCGCACCGCGTCGAGCGAGATGTTCAGCGACTCGAGCGCCTTGGCCGCGACACCCTCCCCCTCGTGGATCAGACCCAGGAGGATGTGCTCGGTGCCGATGTAGTTGTGGTTGAGCATCCGCGCCTCTTCCTGGGCGAGGACGACCACGCGACGGGCTCGGTCCGTGAATCTCTCGAACATGTGCACTCCTCACGAGCGGCGTGCTCGCCGGCGCGGTCGGGCTCTGCGGCCCGGTCTCCCACGCACGGCGAGGCGGCGTTGTTCGATGCTAACGGCGGGGGGTGCGTCGGGCGTCCCGTGTTCGCCCCTGGCGTGACGGGCGGCCCCCGGCGGCGGGCCGGGGCGGCGGCGACCGCCCCTCAGTAGGTGAAGCGGGCGACCCGGCCGCGCAGGTCCTCGGACATCCGCGCGAGCTCGTGGATCGCGTCGCCCATCTGCCCGAGCGTCTGGGAGGACGTGGCGGTCGCCGACGCCACCCCCGTGATGTTCACCGCGATCTCGCCCGACCCCGTGGCCGCCTCGGCCACCGACCGGGACATCTCGGTGGTGGTGGCGGTCTGCTCCTCGACGGCCGAGGCGATGGTCAGCTGGTAGTCGTTGATGCTGGCGACGATCTCGGAGATCTCGCCGATCGCGGCCACCGCCCCGGCGGTGTCGCCCTGGATGGCCTCGACGCGGCGCGCGATGTCCTCGGTCGCCTTGGCCGTCTCCTGGGCGAGCTCCTTGACCTCGCCGGCCACGACCGCGAAGCCCTTGCCGGCCTCCCCGGCGCGGGCGGCCTCGATGGTGGCGTTCAGGGCGAGCAGGTTGGTCTGCTCGGCGATGCTGGTGATGACCTTGACGACGTTGCCGATCTCCTGCGACGACGCCCCGAGCCGCGCGACCTGCTCGTTCGTCACCGCCGCCGCGTCGGTGGCCTGGCCCGCGACCCGAGCGGCCTGGGACGCGTTCTGGGCGATCTCCCGGATGGAGGCCCCCATCTCCTCGGCGCCGGCCGCCACGGTCTGCACGTTCCGGGACACCTGCTCCGCCGCGGCGGCGACCACGCCCGCCTGCGCCGAGGTCTCGTCGGAGCCGGACGCGACCTGCGACGACGCCGCCGACAGCTCCTCCGCCGCGGCCGCCACCGCCTGCGAGGTCTCGACGACCCCGGCCATCGTCGCGCGCAGGCTGGTCTGCGCCGCGCTCAGCGCGGTGGCCATCTCGCCGAGCTCGTCGCGCGACCGCACGCCCGGCTCCCGGGTCAGGTCGCCGGTCGCCATCGCCTCGACCGACGCCCGGACGCCCGACGCCGCGCGGGCCATGCTGCCGGACACCCGGAGGCCGGCGAGCAGCGCCGCGACCACGCCCGCCACCAGGAGGACGCCGGTCACGACGCGGCCCGTCGCGGCCGCGGAGGCCGCGTCCTCGGTCGCCCGGACCGTGCGCTCCCCGAGGGAGTCCAGCAGCGCCGTGGTCGCGTCGCCGATCGCGTAGTACACGTCGTAGCCGTCACCGGTCACGAGCGCGTCCCCGGCGTCCAGCGCCTCGGGCGTGCCCGCCTGGTACGCGGCCACCACCTGGTCGTCGACCGCGAAGAAGTCCTCCCACAGCGCGGCGATCTGGTCGAACGTCGCCGCCTCGTCCGCCGTCAGCCCGTCGACGTCGACCGCGTCGAGGGCGGACCGCAGCCGCTCGACGGAGTCCAGGTACCCGGCGCGGTTCGGGCTGTCGGCCGCGACCGCCTCCGGGCCGCCGATCCGGCGGGTGTCCCACGCGTACGCCACCTGCCAGCCGGACACGTCGGCGTTCATCGTCCGGACCTCGCCGACCTCGGTCGACACCTCCTGCAGCCCGGCCAGCCGCTCGTTCGCGGCCGAGACCCGGCCCAGGAACACCTGCGACCCCGCGCCGGCCACCACGGCCGTCACCACGCCGATCGCCGCCACCCCGAGGACCTTCGCCCGGAGCCCGCTCCACCGGTTCCGCCCGTTCGCCACCGCACTCATCGCCGACCTCTTCTCCCCCGGGACCCTGCCGCCCACCGGATCGACGCCGGTGCGGGCGCGATGAGCGGATCGGCCGGGCGAACGCCCCGAGGCGTCGCTCACATACCGGGGGCGCGGCGCCCCCGACGCGATCCGGCCCCGCACCCCCGGTCGAGGGGTGCGGGGCCGGACGGCGTGGGCCGGGGTGCGGCGCGGGTCGCCTCAGAAGCCGAGGCTGCTCATGTCCGCGATCTGGTCCGGGGTCGGCGCGACGATCTCGACGGGCTCGCCCCAGCCGGAGAACGTCACGTCGGTGCTGACCCCGGCGACCTCGGTGGTCACGCGGCGCATCTGGTCGTCGGCGTCGATCCAGTAGCTGTAGGTGAGCTCCGGCGGGAGCGAGGTGCCGGCGGCGGCGAGCTCCTCGGCGACGGCCGGGTCGGACAGGGCGGACGAGTCGATGACGACGGCGTACTCCTGGGCCAGGGCGCCGCCGACCTCCTGCGGCTCGCCGACCTTCTCGAACGAGATGACGGCGTCCTCCAGCCCGGCGAGCGTGCCGGTCGGGTCGAACTGGCCCTCCATGCCCGCGAACGACTCGGCCAGCGGGTTGCTGGTGTCGTTCGGGTCGATCTGGAGGTACTTGTCGCCGGTGAGCTCCGGCATCTGCATGTAGACGACGCCGCCGACCATCTTGAAGTCGATGGTGCCCGAGCCCGGCACCTCCATGGTCATGGCGAGGTCCTGCGCGCCGTCGGTGTACCGGATGACGCCGGTCGCCGTCTGCGTGACGCCCGAGCCCGCGGTCGACATGTCCATCGTCACGGTGCCGGCCGCCTGCGCCGCGGCGGTCACCCGCTCGACGAAGTCGTCCTTGGTCAGGTCGAAGTCGGACTCGACCTCGGCGACCTCCTCGGCCGGGGCCGACGCCTCCGCGCCGGCGGCGGGCTTGTCGGCCTTCTCGCCGGAGTCGGAGGTGCAGGCGGACAGGCCCAGGACGGCGACGGCCGTCAGGGACAGGGCGGCGATGCCGCGCGTGACGCGCATGGGAGGACTCCTCGGTCGTGGGGAGCCGCCCGCCGACGGCGCGGCACGGGGGCGGCACGACGCCGCTGCCCCCTGCGCGCCGGCCGCGCGGCGCGACTCGGTGCGCGACGACCGTATCCCGCGCGGCCCACCGCCGTGACCGCGCTGTGCGTCCGCTGAGCAGCGCGTCACCCGGACGGACCACCGCGGGACGGCTGCGAGACTGGGCGCATGCCCGTCACGACCGCCACCGAGCCCGTCCTCGACCCGCCCGCGCTGCCCGACGTCGACCAGGTGCGCCTCGTCGTCTCCGACATGGACGGCTCGCTGCTGGACCCCCAGGGCCGGGTGCCGGACACGTTCTGGCCGGTGCTGGACGAGCTGGAGCGGCGCGGGATCGCGTTCGCCCCGGCGAGCGGGCGGCAGTACGCGAACCTGCGCGAGCTGTTCGGGCCGCGCGGCGACGACATGGTGTTCATCGCCGAGAACGGCTCCTACGTCGTGCAGCACGAGCAGACGCTCTCGACGGACCCGCTGCCGGCGGAGGTGGTGCCGGAGGTCGTGGGCCGGGTGCGTGCGCTCGCCGACCGCGGCGTCGACGTGGGCCTGGTGCTGTGCGGACAGCGCGCCGCGTCGATCGAGCGGGTGGGCGACGCGTTCGCCGAGCACGCCCGGCGGCACTACGCGCGGCTGCAGGAGGTGGACGACGTGACCACGGTCGACGACGTGGTGCTCAAGATCGCGGTCTTCGACTTCGGCTCCGTCGAGGAGGTGACGGCGCCGGCGTTCGACGACCTCGCCGAGCGGCTCCGCGTCGTGGTGTCGGGGCAGCACTGGATCGACGTGATGAGCCCCGCGGCCGACAAGGGGCACGCGCTGCGCCGCGTCCAGGAGCGGCTCGGCGTCACGCCGGAGCAGACGATGGCGTTCGGCGACTACCTCAACGACGCGGGGCTGCTGGACGCGGCCCGCTGGTCCTGCGCCATGGACAACGCGCACCCGGAGGTGCGGGCGCGGGCGCGGTACGTGGTGCCGGCGAACAGCCGCGACGGCGTGACCCGCACGCTCGCGGCGGCGCTGGGGATGACGCCCCCGGCCTGACGGCACCTCGCCCGGGGTCCGGGGCGCCCGCGCGTCACCAGCCGTGCAGGACCGGCGCCTCGCCCGGGTAGGTCTCGAACACCGCGCGCTCCTCGGGCGTGAACGGCCGGGGCTGGTGCGTCCCGCGGTCGAGCTGCACCATCCGGGACCGCGCGCGCAGGTACACGACCGGCTCGGCACCGTCCGGGCCCGCGACGTCCAGCACCTCGTACCCGAAGTCGACCGACGACCGGCCGGTGCGGGGCACCCACACGTCGACCGCGATGGGCTCCGGCCGGAACGCCAGGGGCGCCAGGTACTCGATCTCGTGCTTGACGACGACGAGCAGGGAGTCGGTCGGCCGGCCCGCCGGGTCGACGCCCATGGACGGGAACAGCGCGAACCGGGCGTCGTCGAGGAACCGGAGGTAGGCCGCGTTGTTGACGTGCGCGAACAGGTCGACGTCCGACCACCGCACCTGCATCGTCACGCGTCCGCGCCGGCCGGGGGTGGGTGCGGTGTCGCTCACCGCCCCAGGGTAGGTCGCGCCGCGGGGGTCAGCCGTCCGCCGCCGCCCGGAGCGCCGCGACGTCGAGCTTCTGCATCCCGAGCATCGCCTGCATGGCCCGCTGCGCGCGCGCCGGGTCCGGGTCGCCCAGGAGCTCGTCGAGGACGCGCGGCACGATCTGCCAGGACAGGCCGTACGGGTCCTTGAGCCAGCCGCACTGCGACGGCTCGCCGCCGCCCGCGATCAGGCCGTCCCACAGCCGGTCGACCTCGTCCTGGGTGTCGACGGAGACGAAGAACGAGAACGCCTCGGTGAACCGGAACTGCGGGCCGGCGTTGAGCGCCTCGACCGGGAGCCCGTCGAGCTCGAACGACACCGACATCACCTTCCCCGCGAACCCGTCCGGCGCGCCGTCGGGGTACCGGCGGGTCGACGTCACCGAGGAGTTCGGGATCAGCGACGTGTAGAGCGCGGCGGCCTGCTCGGCCTGGGTGTCGAACCACAGGAACGGGTGCACGCTGGTCAGCACGGGAGGCCTCCTCGACTCGGGTGGCCTCAGTGTGCGCCCACCCGGGCCACCGCGTCACCGCCCCGGGCGAACGACCGCGCCGTCCCCGCGACCGGTGCCACCAGCACGGCGGGGAGCAGGAACCCGAGGGCCAGCCCGGGCCCGTCGGCGAGCAGGCCGACGGCCACCGCGCCGAGCACCGCGCCGGCGTAGGTGAACAGGTTCACGCGCGCCACCACCTCGTCCGTGCGGGCCGGGTCCAGGTCGCCGGCAGCGGAGAACGCGAGCGGGACCAGCACGCCGACGGCGACCCCGACGACGGCGAACCCGGCGACCGCGACGCCGACGGCGGGCACCAGGGCGACCAGGAGCAGGCCCGCCGTCCCGGCCGCCGCGCCGGTCACGACGAGCGCGGCGCGACCGAGCCGGGCGACGAGGCGGTCCCCGGCGAGCCGGGTCACGAGGACCGCCGCCTGGTACGCGGCGTAGCCGAGCGGGGCCGCGGCCGCGGAGGCGAGCAGGACGTCGTGCAGGTAGACGGTGCTCCAGGTGCTGACGGCGGAGTCGGCGACGAACGCCGCCAGCACGACGACGCCGAGCACCCAGATGCCCCGGGTGGGCAGCGACCGCCGCGGCGGCGCGGACGCGGCGGGGACCTCGCCTGCCGGCGCGGTCGGACCGGCCGCGAGCGCCAGGTCGACCGGCACCAGCCGCGACCGCCCGAGCAGCACCGCCCCCGCGAGCACCGCGGCCGCGACGACCAGGGCCGAGGCGGCCCCGGGCACGCCCACGGCCCCGACGAGCGCCGACATCGCCAGCGCGCCCAGGACCGCCGCCGCGGTGTAGCAGGCGAAGAACCCGGACATCACCGGCCGCCCGTACCTCCGCTGGACGAGCACGCCCTGGACCCCGGCGGCGGCGTCGACCGTCCCGAGCCCGAGGCCGTACAGCGCGAAGCCGGCGACGAACGGCACGGCCGGGGTCGACCCCGCCACCACCGGCAGGGCCACGACCTGCGCGGCCAGGCCGGCGAGCAGCGCGGTCCGGCTGCCGCGCCGGGTGGCCAGGTGCTCGGCGACCACCGACCCGGCGGCGGCCGCCACGCACACCAGCAGGACGACGAGCGACACCGCGGTGTCGTCGATGCCCTGCCGCTCCTTGAACGCCGGCAGCGCGGTGACCACCGTCGCGTAGCCGAAGCCCTGCGCGGCGTACGCCGCCCCCACCGCGACCCGCGCCGTGCGCGCGCCCGTGCCCGTGCCGTCCATCGCCCCGCCCGTCGTCGTCGCGTCGTCGTCGTCGTCGGCGGCGCGCCCTCGGGCCGTCTGGTGGTGCTGGGTGGTGCCGGTGGTGCCTAGCCGAGCTCCGGGTGCCGCGCCCGGACGACGCCGAACGCCTCGTGCGCGACCTCCACGGTCCGCGCGATGTCGGCACCGGTCAGCGCCGCGTTGAGGAAGTGGTTGTGGTGCGAGGTGAGGAAGACCCCGCGCCGCACGCACTCGGCGACCCACTCCTGGTGCAGCATCAGCGAGTCGTCGTCGGCGATCCGCAGGTAGAACAGCGCCGGCGCCCCGGAGGTCACGAGGGTCATCCCGTGGTCGGCCGCGGCCGCCACCAGCCCCGTGGTGAGCTCGGTGCCCAGCCGGTCGAACAGCGCGGGGGCGTCGAGCGCGCGGAGCTTGGTCAGCGTGGCGATGCCCGCGGCGAACGGCACCGCGCTCATCCAGTACGAGCCCGTGTACGTCAGGCTGCTCACCACGTCCTTGAGCGAGTCGCGCCCGCACAGCGCGGACACGTTGTAGCCGTTGGCGAGCGCCTTGCAGAAGCAGATCAGGTCGGCCCGGAACCCGAAGTGGTGGTCCGACCCGGCCAGGTCGAGCCGGAACCCCGCGCGCACGTCGTCCACGATCAGCACCACGCCGTGCTCGTCGCACAGCCGGCGCACGCCCGCCCAGAACCCCGGGCTCGGCAGCCGGTTGTCCACGAAGTTGCCGTGCATGTAGGGCTGGGCGATCAGGCCGGCGACCTCGCCGCGGTGCTCGGACAGCAGCCGCTCCAGCGCCGCCAGGTCGTCCCAGGGCGCGTACAGGGCGTGCGCGACGTCCTCCTCGAGCACCCCGGGGTGGTCGAGCTTCTGCGTCCAGGGCGCGACCCCGTGGTAGAAGCCCTCGAAGAACACGATCTTCTTGCGCCGGGTGGCGGCGCGCGCGGTCATCACCGCGAGCGTCGTGGTGTCGCCGCCGTTCTTCGCGAAGAAGGCCCAGTCGGCGCTGGCCACGGTGTCGACCAGCAGCTCGGCGAAGTCGACCATCACCGTCGAGGGGATGGTGACCACGTCCTCCAGCCGGGCCTGCGCGTCGGCCGCGGCGCGCACGTCCGGGTCGCCGTAACCGAGCACGTTCGGGCCGTAGCCGCACATGTAGTCGATGTACTCGTTGCCGTCGACGTCCCAGAACCGGGTGCCCTCGGCCCGCTGCGAGAACAGCGGGTAGGCGGAGGTCGGCACGTAGCAGCCCTCCGCGGGGCCCTGGTGGCCGTAGATGCCGGACGGCACGACCCGCAGGGCGCGCTCGAAGGCCTCCCGGCTGCGGGCGTAGGTGTACGGGGTGGTCGGGGTCCGCGGTGCGGTGGTGGTCATGGTCACTCCCCCAGGTACTGGCCGACGCGGTCCAGGATGCGGTTGACGTTGTCGACCATCGAGATGGTGCCGCGCATGGCCATCCGGCCGTCGCCGATGCAGGCGAGCGCGCTGACCCGGCCGGCGAGCAGGGCCCCGGCGACGTCGAGGTCGGCGAACGTGAGCGCCGCCCGGGGCCGGGGGGACGGCTCGGCCACGAACGTCAGGCGGTGGTCCCGCGCCCGCAGCGTCCACGCGAGCACGCCGTCGACCTCCAGCGCCACGTCCCCGTCCACGACGTGCGCGGCGCTGAACCGGCCGGCGCGGTCCTCGTTGCCGACCTGGGCGGCCGCGGCGGCGGCGACGTGCAGGCTGAGCGCGGTGCTCGTGGCGCGGAACTCCGGGTCGGCGAGGTCCTCGGCGGACGGGCGCAGGTACCGGGCGAGCAGCGCGGTGAGCGGGGCGAAGACCCGGAGCAGGAAGCTCGCGCGGTGCAGGCCCGTGACCGGGACGGGCTGTGCCGTGCCGTCGACGACGCGGTTGAACGCGGTCGGGCCCGGGAACGGCAGCACCACCGTCGCGACCGCGCGGTCGGGAACGACCCGCACCTGCCCGTCGCGGAACGCCAGCACCCCGCGCGGCCCGCCGCGGACGACGAACGCGGCCGTGACCGGGCGCGGGTCCAGCGCGAGCAGCGCCCGGGCCTCCGGCACGCGCCGAACGAGCTCCGGCAGGGTGCCGAGCACCGCGTAGAGGTTCACGTACGCCGCGGCACGCGGGTCGGTCTCAGTGAGCACGGGCGTCCTCCTCGGTCCGGGGCTCCGTCCCGGCGGGCACCGTCCCCGCGGGCACCGGCTCCGCGAGCGCGGCGAGCGCCCGGGCCGCGAACCGCGCGGTCTGGCGGGCGGCCTCGGTGTCCCGGTCCGCGAGCCAGACCGACGTCAGGCCCTCGGTGGACATGACCAGCGCCCGCGCGACCCGGTCGAGCGGCACGGTCCAGCGGCTGCGCGCCGCGAGGGCGGCGGTGGCCAGCGTCGCACGGGCCGACTCGTGGTAGACGTCGTACTGCGCGACCAGGGCGGCGCGCTGGCCCGGCGTCCGCATCGCGTGCAGCGCGAGCTCGAACAGGGCCTGCTCCCGCTCGGGGCGGGCGACGAGCAGGTCGAGGTACCGGTCCAGGCCCGCCACGATCACGTCCTCCAGTCGGGGCGGCTCCCCGGAGCCGGGGTCCGCGGCGGTGGCGACGGGCAGCAGCCCCGCCTCGGCGGTGCGCCGCTCCTGCTCGATGACGTCGGCGATGACCGCCTCCAGCAGGTGCTCCCGCGACGGGAACGCGTAGTGCAGGCTCGCGAGCGACATCCCGGCCTCGGCCACGATCGCCCGCGTCGTCGCCGCTGCCACGCCGTCCCGGGCGATCACCCGCGCCGCGGCGTCCACGAGCTCGCGCCGCCGCTGCTCGACCGCCATGCGCGCCACGTCACTCGCCCCCCGTCAGCCGGCCGGCGACGCCGAGGACGAGCCGCCGCGGCAGAGCGCCCGCGAGCGCCGCGGTGACCCGGTTCCGCAGCCCGGCGACGACCGAGGGCGGCGGGTCCCGCCGGTCGAGCGCGCGGAACGCCGCGTCCACGATCTGCGGGACCGGCAGCACCTGCCCGACGCGGAACCGCTCCGACCCGGCGACGGCGAAGAACTCGGTCTCCGCCGGTCCGGGCGCCAGCGCGAGCACCCGCAGGCGCGACCCGCGGTGCTCCTGCCAGACCGCCTCGGTCAGCGAGCGCACGTACGCCTTGGTGGCGGCGTACACCGCGAGCGACGGGCCGGGCTGGTAGGCGGCGGTGCTGGCGACGTTGACCAGGATCCCCCGGCGGGACGCGACCAGGTCCGGCAGCAGCAGCCGGGACAGCAGCGTGAGCGCGGTGACGTTCACCTGCACCTCCGCCGCCACGCGCTCGGGGTCGGCGGCGTGGAACGGGCCGTAGGTGCCGAAGCCGGCGCTGTTCACCAGCGCGTCCACCAGCAGCCCGCGCCCCGCGATCGCGGCGGCCAGCTCGGCGGGCGCCGCCGGGTCGGTCAGGTCCGCGGTCAGCACCGTCGACCGTGCGCCGTGGGCCGCCTCGAGCGCCGCGGCCAGGTCCGCCAGCCGGTCGGCCCGCCGGGCGACCAGGACCAGGTCGTAGCCCCGCGCGGCGAACCGGCGGGCGAACTCGGCGCCGATGCCGGAGGACGCGCCGGTGACGACGGCGACGGGGCGCGCGTGGCTGCTGATGGGGGGCTCCTCGCTGCTGACGGGGTGTGGGTCGTCCGACCCAGTCCGTACTGTCGCAGCCCCCGGCGGTGCGCGCCACGGGGTCGCGCAAAAGTTCACACGCCGGAAACGGCCCGTGTCAGCGCGACGTGAGCGCCGTGTGAGCGTCCCGGCGCAGGGTGGTCCGCGTCAACCAGGGAGGACCACCACCATGACCACATCCACCGGCGGCAGCCCGTGGGCCGTCGAGGCCCGCGGGCTCGTCAAGACCTTCGGCGACAACCGCGCGGTCGACGGCGTCGACCTGCAGATCCGGACCGGGTCCGTCTACGGGTTCCTCGGCCCGAACGGCGCCGGCAAGACCACCACCCTCCGCATGCTGGCCACGCTGCTGCGCCCGGACGCCGGCACGGCCACCGTGTTCGGCCGGGACGTCGCCCGCGAGGCGCAGGCCGTGCGGTCGCTGATCGGCGTGACCGGCCAGTACGCGTCCGTCGACGAGAGCCTGTCCGCCACCGAGAACCTCGTGCTGTTCGGGCGGCTGCTCGGCCTGTCCCGCGCCGACGCCCGCCGCACGTCCGCGGCGCTGCTCGACGAGTTCGGGCTCACCGAGGCCGCCGCGCGCCCGCTGAAGAACTTCTCCGGCGGCATGCGCCGGCGCCTCGACCTGGCCGCCTCGCTCATCGCCCAGCCGCCGCTGATCTTCCTGGACGAGCCGACCACCGGCCTCGACCCGCGCACCCGCCTGCAGATGTGGGACACCGTGCGCCGCCTGGTCGCCGGCGGGTCCACGGTCCTGCTCACCACCCAGTACCTCGACGAGGCGGACCAGCTGGCCGACCGGATCGCCGTGATCGACCGCGGGCGGCTCGTGGCCGAGGGCACCGGCGCCGAGCTCAAGGCCTCCGTCGGCACCTCGCGCCTGCAGATCGGCCTGGCGGAGCCCGCCGACGAGGCCGAGGCGCTGCGGATCGCCCGCACGGTGCTCGGCGTCGAGCCGACCCGCACCCCC
>NZ_JAANNB010000089.1 GCF_011603975.1 Cellulomonas sp. IC4_254
GGGTGGTGCGGGGGGGAGCAAGGGCGGGCGGTGGCCCTAGAGGCGGGGCGTGATCTCGCCGACCACGCGGTCCGCGGCGTCCACAAGCGGGAGGTGCCGCCAGCGGTCGAACGCGCCGCACGGGTGGCTGATGCCCAGCCGCAGCACGGTACCCGGGGTCACGGAGGTGCCCGGCGGGACGCGGAGGAAGGCGTGGTGGTCGTTGACGCCGGTGACCTGCCACGCGGCGGTGTCGGGGGCGTCGGCGGTGCCGGCGGCGCCCGGGCCGTCCGGCGGGAGCGTCCCGAGCACGACCGGCAGCCGGTCGTCGGTCGGCACCTCGCGGCGGCCGAACCCGGCGATCAGCAGCCCGTCCTCGGGCGCGGACAGCACGGAGGCGCGCAGCTCGAACGCGGGGCGCAGGGCCGCGGTGCCGCGGTCGGCCCCGAGCGGCGAGGTGCGCCGGTAGACGCCGTGGTCGTGCGTGACGTAGCAGCCGGACCGGAGGACGGTGGTGACCGGCCGGTCCCACATGGCCGGGCCGAGCTCGCGCGCCACCAGGTCGAAGTACGACGAGCCGCCGGCGGTGACCACGGGGACGCCCGCGACGAGGCCCTGCTCGGTGACGGCGGTGACGAGGGCCCGCACCCGGGCGAGCAGGTCCGCGGCCCCGGGCGGCGCACCGGGGTCGTCGCCGACCGGCATCAGGCCCTCGAACGCCGCGACGCCCGCGAGCCGGACCCGGTCCGCGCCCGCGACCCGCTCGGCGAGGGCCAGCGCGGCGACGTCGTCCCGCACGCCGGTGCGGCCGCCGGGGAACCCGAGCTCCAGCAGCAGCGGCAGCGGCCGGTCGGGCCGGAGCCGGTCGAGCACCGTCAGCAGCAGGTCGAGGCCGGCCTCGCTGTCGACGTAGCAGAGGTACTCGGTGGCCGAGCGGGCGGCGAGCAGGTGCTCGGCGACCCAGGCGATCGACCCGCGGTCGACCAGCACGTTCGCGTGCAGCACCCGGCCGACGCCCCAGCCGGCCAGGGTGCGGACCTGCGCGGGCGTCGCCGCGGTGAAGCCCCAGGCGCCCGCGGCGGTCTGCCGGCGGACCAGCTCCCGGGACATGTGCGTCTTGGCGTGCGGGGCGAGCTGGACGCCCGCGGCGCGGCACCAGTCGGCCATCGCGCGGACGTTGTGCGCGATCGCGTCGTCCCGCAGCAGCATCGCGGGCAGCTCGAGGTCCGCGGCGGCGGCGGGCCCCGCCCCCGACCCGGCCGCGTCGGCGTGCCGGCCGGTCACGCGCGCTCCCCCGGGTGCCCGACCGGCTCCGGGCGGCCCGCCCGGAGCACGCGTCCCGCACGGACCCCGGTGAACTCGCCGCCGTCGACGACGACGGTGCCCGCGAGCACGGTGCACAGGACGCCCGTCGGGCGCTCCCACGGCCGCTGCGGCGTCCCGGGGTGGCCGACCGTCGCGGGGTCGAGCACGGCCAGGTCGGCGATCGCGCCCGGCACCAGGCGTCCGCGGTCGGGAAGGCCGAGCGCGTCGGCGGTGAGCGAGGTCATCTTCCGGACCGCCTCCGCGAGGTCGAGGACCCCGAGGTCCCGCACGTACCGGCCGAGCACGGTCGGGAAGCAGCCCCAGCCGCGCTGGTGCGCGTTGCCCACCGGGACGGAGTTGTCCGAGCCGATGGCGATGAGCGGGTCGGCGAGGATCGCCCGCACGTCGTCCTCGGCCATGAGCTCGTAGACCATCATCGCGCCGGGGTCGGCGAGCACCAGGTCGCACAGCGCGTCCCACACGTCGAGCCCGCGCTCGGCGGCCACGTCGGCGACGCTCCGGCCGAGCAGGCCCGCGTCGGTGTGCATGCTCAGCAGCACGCCGGCGGGGGTGGTCTGGGTCCAGGAGCCGGCACCGGGGCCCCCGGCCAGGGCCCGGGCCGCCAGCGAGGCCCGCGCGGCCGGGTCGGACAGCCGCCGCACCAGCTCCGGCCGCCCGCCCGCCTGGGCCTCGGCCGGCAGCAGCGCGGTGAGGAAGCTCTCCCCCGTCGTGTACGGGTAGGCGTCGCCGTGCACGTCGACGCCCGCGGCGCGCGCGTCCCGCAGGGCGGCGAGCAGCTCGCCGGCGCGGCCGTGGTTCCGGCGGCCCGCCGCCTTGCAGTGGGACACCTGGAGCCGGACGCCGGTGCGCCGGGCGACGTCGAACGTCTCGGCCAGCGAGTCCGCCAGGCCGTCGCCCTCGTCGCGCATGTGCGTGGCGTACGGCCGGTCCCAGCGGGCGGCGACGGCGGCCAGCGCCGCGACCTCGTCGGTGTCCGCGTACCCGCCCGGCGCGTAGATCAGGCCGGTGGAGAACCCGAACGCGCCGTCCGCGAACGCGGCGTCCGCGAGCGCCACCATCCGGTCCAGCGCGCCCGGTGCCAGCTCCTCGGCCATCCCGTTCGCGCTGATCCGCAGGGTGTGGTGCCCGACCAGCGACGCGACGTGCGTGGTCGGGCCGTGCTCCTCGACGGCGTCCAGGTACCCGCCGAACGTGCGCGGCCAGGACGGCACCCCGGCCGCGACCGTCGACGAGATGGGCCGGTGCAGCTCGACCGCGCGCTCGTCCACCAGCGGGGCGGCCGAGTTGCCGCAGTTGCCGACCACCTCGGTGGTCACGCCCTGCAGCACCTTGAACGGCTGGGCCTCGGCCATGAACGGCACGACGTCGGAGTGGGTGTGCGCGTCGATGAACCCGGGCGTCACGACCAGCCCGGCGGCGTCCACCACCCGCGCCCCGGCCGGCGCCGTCGCGGCGAGCCCCGGGCCGACGGCCGCGACCCGGTCGCCGGCGACGAGCACGTCCGCGACGACGGGCGCCGCACCGGTGCCGTCGACGACGGTCCCGCCGCGCACGACGAGCGTCACGGTCACGACAGCTGCCCGATCCGCTCCTGCACGAGCGTGTCCACGATGCTCAGCACCGCGTACGCGAGCATGGTCACCGCGGCGACCGTGATGGCCGAGGCCCACATGGCGTCGTAGCCGAACGAGCCCGCGGCCTTGGAGATCGCGCCCCCGAGGCCCTGCCCGGTCGACAGCCACTCGGCGATCATCGCGCCGGTGACGGCGGACGGGACCGCGATCCGCGCGGACGCCAGGGTCGACGGCACGGCCGCCGGCAGGGCCACCTTGCGCAGCACCGTCCACGACGAGCCGCCGTACGCGAGCACGAGGTCCCGGTGCTCGCCCGAGACGCTGCGCAGGCCGTACAGGATGTTCGCCAGCGCGGGCAGGAACACCACGAGGATCACGATCGCGGTCACCCCCGCCTGGCCGATGCCGAAGATCAGCGTGATCAGCGGGGTCAGCACCACGAGCGGGATGGACCGCAGCACCATCGCGGTCGGCATGACGATCCGCTCCAGCACCGGGGACACGCAGAACACCACGGCGAGCACGAACGCCGCGGCGAGGCCGACGACGTACCCGATGCCCGCGTCCCGCACCGTGACCAGGAGGTCGGCGGCGATGGTCGCGCGGTGGTCCGCGGCGCCGTCGGCGGTGACCAGGTAGTCGAACACCTGCCACGGCCGCTTGCCGATGAGCTCGCTGACGTCGAACGCCTCGAGCACCGCGACCCAGAGCGCGAGCGCCACGACCACGGCCGCCGCGAGGGTGCCGACCCGGCGGGCGACGAACCGCCCCGTCCCGCCGCTCATCCGCGACGCTCCTTCGCCCAGGGGGTGAGGACCCGCCCGACCAGGCCGACGAGCGCGTAGCCGCCGAGCGCGATCAGACCGGCCAGGATGCTCAGCGCCCACACGCGGTCGGGCTGGATCTGGCGCTGCGCCGCGTTGAGCGCCACGCCGATCCCTGCGTCGATGCCGCCGAGGTACTCCCCGACGACGGCGCCGAGCAGCGCTGCCGGGACCGCCACCTGCAGGGCGGTGACGATCGCCGGCAGCGCCGACATGAGCTGGACCTTGCGGATCTGCGTCCACCGGCCGCCGCCGTACGCGGCGACGAGGTCCAGCGAGCTGCGGCTCGCCGAGCGCATCCCGAGGACGGCGCCGACGAGCGTGGTGAAGAAGACGAGCAGCGCGCCGAGGAAGATCGCCGAGGCGCGGCCGCCGAAGATGACCATGACGATCGGGCCGATCGCGGTGACCGGCAGGCACGCCGAGATGACGCCGAGCTGGGTGATGACGTCCTCCAGCCGCGGCACGACCAGCACGACCGCCGCCAGCGCGAGGCCCGCGAGGTTCCCCCACAGGTAGCCCTGCGCGGCGCGGGTCAGCGTCGGGACGACGTTGGCCTCGTAGAACGGCCAGCCGTCCGCGACCGCGGAGCGGGCCACGTCGACCGGGGACGGGAACGAGGTGCTGTTCTCCAGGTTCGCGGTCATCGCCCACCACAGGGCGACCAGCAGCACGATGCCGACGGTGCCGCCGACCCACGGACGGGCCAGCGCGCCGCGGAACCGCGCGAGGGCGACGCTCACTCCGCGGCCTTCCCGGCCGGGGAGAACAGCAGGCCCGACAGGTGGTCGACCACCTCGTGGAACTCCGGCGTCCGCATCATCTCGGGCGTGCGCGGGCGCTCGAACGGGATCTCGACGATCTCGACGATCCGGCCCGGGCGCGCCGACATGACCGCGACGTAGTCGGACAGCAGGGCCGCCTCGGCGATGCCGTGCGTGACCATCAGCGTGGTCGCGGAGCGCTCGGTCCAGATCCGCTGCAGCTCGAAGTTGAGCCGCTGCCGGGTCATGTCGTCCAGGGCCCCGAACGGCTCGTCCAGCAGCAGGAAGTCCGGCCGCACCGCGAGCGCCCGGGCGATGGACGCGCGCTGGCGCATCCCGCCGGACAGGTGCGCGGGGCGGGCCTTCTCGAAGCCGCTCAGGCCCACGAGCTCGATGAGCTCGGCCACGATCCCGTCGTCCTGGCGCTTCTGGATCTCCAGCGGCAGCCGGATGTTCTTCTGCACCGACCGCCACGGCAGCAGCGCCGGGTCCTGGAACGCGATGCCCATGCCGTCGGCGCGCTTGCCCGGCGCCACCGGCGTGCCGTTCACCGCGACCGTGCCGGACGTCGGGGTCTCGAGCCCGGCGAGGATGCGCAGGATCGTCGACTTGCCGCACCCGGAGGGGCCGAGCAGCGACAGGAACGACCCGCGCGGGGTGGACAGCGTGACGTCCTCGAGCGCGGTCACGGACCGGCGCCCGGAGCGGAACTCCTTGCCCAGCCCGGTGATCTCGATGCCGGGCGCGGGCACGCCCGCCCCCGCGGCCGAGGGAGCCGGCAGCACGGGGGCGGGCGTGGACTGGGGGTCGGTCACGAGAGCAGGTCCGGGTTCTCGGCGTACACCTCGTCCAGGAGGGAGAGGTCGAACAGCTCGTCGGCCGTGATGTCGACGCCGGCGTAGCCGAGCGAGGCGATCGTGCCCTCCTGCAGCTCCTCGCTGACGGTCAGCAGGCCTGCGGTCGCAGTCTCGTCGGACTCGATCAGGGTCGCCTGGCGGTCGAAGGACAGCGCGATCGCGTCGGCGTCGTACTGCTGCTCCTTGCCGTACGTGTTCACGGTGAGCTCGACCGCGCGCTCCGGGTCGTCCAGCGCCGCGCGCCAGCCCTGGGCCGTGGCGAGCAGGAAGGCCTTGACCTCCTCGGGACGGTCGTCGATGGCCTCCTGGGAGGTGACCAGCACCTCGCCGACCATGGGCAGGCCGTTCTCGGCGAGCAGGAACTCGGAGGCCTCGAAGCCCGCCGCGGACAGCGCCGCGGCGCCGGTCGTGGTGTAGCCGATGAAGCCGTCCACCTGGCCGGTGGTGAGCATGGAGGTGTCGGACAGCGGCACCGTCGTGACCTCGGCCGCGTCGATGTCGTTCGCGGCGAGGAACGCGTTCCACACCAGGGTGTTCGAGTCGGAGACCGCGATGGTCTTGCCGGCCAGGTCGTCGGGGCCCGCGATCGGCGCCGAGGCGGCGGACACCAGCGCGAACGGGTTCTGCTGGTAGGTCGCGCCGACGATCTTGAGGGCGGCGCCGCTCTGGATCGCGGGCGCCGTGATCAGCGGGGAGGACAGGCCGGCGAACGCCTGGCCGGAGGCGACGGCCGCCTCGGCGCTGGTGGCCGAGGAGCCGCCCGCGGTCAGCGTGACGTCCGCGAACCCGGCGTCGGTGTAGAGGCCGTCCTCCACCGCGAGGTACTCGCCGGCGAACTGCTGGTTCTTCAGCCAGGAGAGCTGGACGCTCACCGCGTCGAAGGACTCGGCCGCACCGGAGGCGTCGCCGGTCGAGCCGGCGGTGTCGTCGGAGGAGCACGCCGACAGCAGCAGGCCGGCGGCGGCCACGGCGGCGGCCAGGCCGGCGATCCGGCGCCGGGGGCGCACGGTGGAGGAACGGGTCACGTCAACCTCGATCACGTCGTGCGGCGCCCGCGGCTACGGGCGGCCGCGGTGCCAGGGGGAGGGTCGCGCCGGGCGACCCGGCGGCTGCACCCATTCGACAGGCCCGGGCTCGGCCGTCGCCATGTGGGATCCTCCGAACTCGGCCCGCCCGAGCGGTGCGGTCCGTTGTGCGACCCACCGAGCGCGTCACGTGCGCGTCACACGACGGGGTCGCCGCGTCCCGCACCCGGCGGATCGCCCAGCCCGTCCCCCCGGAGCGCCGGGCGGTCGTTGGTGGATCGCACGAGGCCGCAGGCCACGGCCCTGTGGTTGGCTTCCCGGCAAGCGTGGACCACCTGTCCGCGACGACCGACGAATCACCGGGAGCAGGACGTGTGGCCGACGGCTGAACTGCACGTGCACATCGAGGGCACGCTGGACGCCGACCTCATCCACGAGCTGGCGGCGCGCAACGGGCTGCCCGTGCCCGCGGGTGCCGGGCGGGGCGCCCCGTTCCGCGACCTGCAGGAGTTCCTGGACGTCTACTACGCGAACCTCGACGTGCTGCGGACCCGGCAGGACTTCCAGGACCTCGGCGCCCGCTACCTGGCCCGCGCCGCCACGGCGGGCGTCCGGCACGCGGAGATCTTCGTCGACCCGCAGTCGCACACCGAGCGCGGCGTGCCCGTCGAGGACGTGCTGCTCGGGCTGTCGGCCGCGCTGGCGGACGCCCGCGCCGAGCACGGCATGTCCGGCGGGCTGATCGTCTGCTTCCTGCGGCACCTCGGCCCCGAGGCCGCGATGGCGGCGCTCGAGGCCGTGCTCCCCCACCGCTCCCTGCTGCTCGCCGTCGGCCTGGACTCCAGCGAGGTCGGGTTCCCGCCGGCGCTGTTCCGCGACGTGTTCGAGCGCGCCGCGGCCGAGGGCCTGCGCCGGGTCGCGCACGCCGGCGAGGAGGGCGGGCCGGACTACGTGTGGGAGGCCCTGGACATCCTCGGCGCCGAGCGGATCGACCACGGCAACCGCGCGCTGGAGGACGTCGAGCTCGTCGCCCACCTGCGCGCGACCCGCACCCCGCTGACCGTGTGCCCGCTGTCGAACCTCGCGCTGCGCACGGCCGGCCCCGACCTGGCCGACCACCCGATCGCCGTCATGCTCGACGAGGGCCTGCGCGCGTCCGTGCACTCGGACGACCCGGCGTACTTCGGCGGGTACCTGGACGACAACGTGCGGGCGCTGGTCGCCGCCGGGACCGTCACCGAGGACCAGGTGGGCGTGCTCGCCGCCAACGCCGTGGCGTCCTCCTTCCTGCCCGACGCCGGCAAGGCCGCGCTGCTCGCGGAGATCCGCGCGCACGCCGAGCTGGTCGGCGCCGCCGTGCCCGCCCTCGCCCTCGACCCCGCGGAGGTCTGAGCGTGCAGAGCACCGAGGTGACCACCGGCCGGCGGGTCGCGGTCGTGCTGGAGCCGGGTGACGAGGTGCTGGCCTCCCTGACCGAGGCGTGCCGCGCGCACGGCATCCGGCAGGGGTTCGTGCCGGTGTTCTCCGGCGCGTTCCGCACCGCGCGGTTCATCGCCGCGGACGTGCCGGTCGACGACCAGGAGCCGCCGCTCCCCCACGAGGTCACCGTGACCTACACCGAGGGCATCGGCAGCGGCACGATCCTGTGGGACGCCGAGGCCGGCACCCCGACGCCGCACCTGCACCTGGCCGTCGGCGTCAAGAACGCGGCGGCCGCGGGCTTCGCCGGGCACGTGCTCGCCGCCGAGACGCACTACACGGTCGAGGTGCTGATCGAGGAGGTCGTCGCGCCGGCGCTGCTGCGGGTGCCGGACCCCCGCGCGTACGGCATCCCGACGATGCACTTCGCCTGACGCGTCCGGCGGCGGGGGTGCTGGCACCCAGGCGCCGGGCGTGCGCGGGCGTTCACCGGCCGGGACCGCTCAGGGCCCGCCCGCGGCGGCCGAACGGGGCACCATGCTCCCGCTCGCGCTCCCCCGCCACGACGCATGACGCGTCTCCTGCCGCCGCTGACGCCCGTCGGCTGGCTCCTGTTCGGGGCGATGGTGCTCCTGGTCGTCACGTACCTGTACTTCTGGTGGACGGTCGTGCGCGCCACCGCGCGCGGCCACGTCTCGCGCGTGCGCGTCACCGACACCGACCTGCGCGTCGCGCGGGCCTGCGCGCAGGACGCGGGGCGCACGCACCGCTTCCTGATCCAGATCACGACCAAGGGCGGTGCGCTCCCCGTCGTCGAGCGCGGCATCGACCAGGTGCTCGCCGGCGTGGACCGGTACCCGGCGCTGCGCCGGGTCGTCCGGGTCGAGGTCGTCACCGAGGACGCCGGCGAGGTCGCCGCCCTCGCGTACCGGTACCGCGACGCCGCCGTCCCCGTCACGCCGTTCCTGCTGCCGCCGGGCTACACGACGCCGAAGGGCACCCGGCTCAAGGCGCGCGCGCTGGAGTACCTGGTGGAGCAGCACCGCGCCGACCCGGACGACTGCTACGTCGTGCACTTCGACGAGGAGTCCGTGCTCACCCCGGACAACCTCGCCCGGCTCGTGCTCCGGCTCACCGACCACCCCGTCGGCATCTCCGAGGGGATGATCTCCTACGGCCTCGACTGGGACCAGGCGACGCTGCTGAACAAGGCGATGGAGTCCAGCCGGCCGTTCGGCTGCCACGAGTGCTACACCGTGATGACCAGCCCGCCGCCGATGCACCTGCACGGCTCCAACCTGGTGATCCGGCAGGACCTCGAGAACGAGATCGGCTGGGACATCGGCACCCTGGACGGCGCCCCGCTCATCGCCGAGGACCTCGTGTTCGGCCTCGGGGCGTACCTGCGGTTCGGGCCGGACGTGTTCGGCTGGCACCACGCCGAGATGGTCGAGCAGCCGCCGTTCACGCTGAAGGCCGCCTACAAGCAGCGCGAGCGCTGGGTGTTCGGCTCGCTGCAGGCGCTCGCCCACGTCCGGTCGCAGGCCGACTGGTCCCGGCTGTCCCGGCGCGACCGCTGGCACATCGGCGTCGTCATCCGGCTGCGGGTGCTCACCTACGCGCTCGGGTTCGCCGTCTCCCTGCTCGCGTTGGGCTCGAACGCCGTGGTGCTCGGCGTCCTGGCGACCCGGGCCGCCGCCGGCGAGGCGCTGGGCGTCGCGGCGCCGGAGCTGTCGGTCTACGGCGTGGTCACCGGCGCCGGGCTCCTGATGTGGCTGGGCAGCAACCAGCTCGGGCTGTTCTACAACCTCCGGCACTCCGGGCTGAGCCGGGCGCAGAAGGCCCGCGACCACGTGCTCGTGCTGCTCGCCACCCCGTTCGCAGGGGTCGTCGACACGGCCGGCCCGCTGGTGGCGGTGCTCAAGTGGGCCGCCGGCATCCGCGAGGTCGCGTGGAAGCCGACGCCGAAGGCGGCGCCGGCCTCGCGGGCCGGGGCGGTCGCGGCGGCGGTGCTGGCCGGCGCCGGGCGTGCGGCGACGCCGGCCGGGCCCGCGGCGGCGCCCGCCGTCGTGCTCCCGGCGGCCGGGCGGGCGACGGCGCTGATCCCGACGCAGCGCACCGGCCCGGTCGCGGCGGCGACCCCCGCCCCGGCACGCGGCGGGCTGACCCCGTGACCCGGCTCGGATCGACCCGGGTCCGGTTCGCGGCGCTGGTGGTCCTCCTCGCCGGCGCGCTCGTCGCCGCCCTGGTCGGCCTCGTGCTCCCGACCGTGTCGGGCGCGGGCGCGCTCCCCCGCGGCGACGCCAAGCGCGTGGCGGACCTGGACCGGCTCGCCGGGGCGCTCGAGCGGTACGCCGACGAGCACGGCGGCTACCCGGTGAGCACCGGGACCTGCGCCGAGGGCCGGTTCGACAGCGACGCCGAGGTGGCGTTCCTCGCCGAGCTCGAGCGGGAGGCCGCGATCGAGGCGGTCCCGCGCGACCCGGGGGCCACCGGCGGCGGCTGCCGCACGATGTACGGGGCGAAGCACTACCTGTACTACTCGAACGGCACGAAGTTCGCGCTCGTGGCCTCGGTCGACGACCGCGGCGCCGTCCCGGGCGGCGCGGCGGGCGTGCTCCTCGCCGACGGCGACCGCGCGTGGTTCGACGGCTCCGCGCTGCTCGCCCACTGGGGCTGGAGCCGCAACGTCTACGTCGTCTCGTCCCCGGCGCTGGCCCCGGCCGGGTAGCAGCGCCGCCCCGCGCTACCCGGTCTCGTCCAGGCAGGTCATCGCGAGGAACAGGTCGACCCGGTCGGACATGGTGCTCATGTCCCGGTTCGTCAGCTCCTCGATCCGGGCGATCCGGTAGCGCAGCGTGTTCGTGTGCAGGTGCAGCTGCCGCGCCGTCTCCTGCCACGCGCCGCCGCCGTCGAGGAACGCCCGCAGCGTGCCCACCAGGTCGGCGTTGTGCCGCTCGTCGTAGGACAGCAGCGGCGCCAGCACCTCGCGGGCGTACCCGGACCGGGTGCTCTCCCCCAGCATCCGCAGCAGCGCGCGGTGGTTCTGCGTGTGCAGGGACGTCGACACCACCACGGGCTCGGTGCCGGCCGCGTTCTGCACCCGCTCGACGGCCGTGGCGATCGCGGAGTTGAGCCGGCTGACGCCGCTGACCGGGTCGCTCATGCCGACCCGCAGCTGCCGGCCGTCGAGCAGCAGCAGGTACTCCTCGGCCAGGTGGTCGGCCAGCGGCCGCTCGTCGTCGCCCGCGCCGTTGACGAGCAGGATCGCCTGGTCGTCGGAGCGGCAGCCCAGGACCCGGTGCCCGCGGGCCGTCAGCGTGCGCTGCAGCATCTCCAGCACGGCGGCGCGCGGGAACCGGGGGTCGTCGACCCGCGCCGCGACGATCGTCGTCTCGTCCGAGGGGGCCATGCCCTCCAGGCGCATCCGGGCCGAGATCGCCCCCGGGGACGCCTCCTGGTCGCGGATCGCCGTGATGAGCGCCGCGACCTGGGCGTCCCGGGTCTCCCGCCAGCGCGCGGCCAGCTCCATCTCCACGCGCAGCGCGCCGACGACCGCGTCCAGCGCGAGCGCCACCTCGTCGGAGAACGACCGGTGGTCCCCCCAGCAGCCGAAGAACCCCGACCGGTCCCGGGCGCCGGTCCGCACGATCGTCGCCGGCCCGTGCTCGGTGCCCTCGCCGGGCAGGATCACCCGCTTGTCGTGCTCGCGGGCGATCACGGCGTTCCACTGCTCCGCGACCTGCGCCCGGTCCGGCGCCGCGCCGGCGGTGGCGAGCAGCATCCCGGTCTCGTCGATCACCCAGCACCCGACCGCGAACTCCGCGGTGAACTGCGCCAGCAGCTCGGCGACCCCGCCGCCGCGGGACACCGTGTCGGCGATCCGGCGGCTGAACCGCATCGTCCGGGTCGCGAGCCCCGCGGCCGAGCCCGGCTGCCGGGCCGCGATCTCGTCGGCGATCCGGCGGAACGACACCCCGGGCGACACCGTCAGCAGGGTGAGGCCCCGGGCGCGGCACACGGCGATGACCTCGTCCGGGATGACGCCGATCTCGATGAGCCCGATGATCAGCGCCGCCACGTTCTGCTGCGCCAGCGCCCCGAGGAACGTCGCCGCGCCGTCCGGCCGGTCGAGCCACAGGCCGCTGGTCAGCACCACGTCGCCGGTCGACAGGAAGCGCGAGGGGTCGGGCAGGTCGGTGATGTACGCGGCGGTCACCGGGCGGTCGAGCGCGTCCGGCTCGGCCGCCACGACGCTCAGCCCGAGGTCGGGTGCGGCGATGAGGTCACGGACGTCCACTGCTCACCACCTGGTCCCGCTCGGCACCGGGACAGTGTACGAGCGGCGCGGCCGGGCGGGTTTCGCGGCAGGATGGCGACGTGACGTCAGCCCTCGACCCCAGCCGCCTCGACACGCCGCGCCGCCTGCGCACGGCCATGTTCGTGGACTTCGACAACGTCTACATCGGCCTGCGCCGCCTGGACCCGGACGCCGCCGAGGCGTTCGCCACCGACCCCGGGCACTGGCTCGCGGAGCTGGAGAGCGGCAGCGACGCCGACGGCGACTTCAGCCGCCGGTTCCTCGTGCGCGCCTGCTACCTCAACCCGTCGGTGTTCAGCCGGTTCCGCCCGAACTTCACCCGCGCCGGCTTCCAGGTCGTCGACTGCCCGTCGCTGACCCAGCAGGGCAAGAGCAGCGCCGACATCAACCTGGTGCTCGACGCCGTCGACGCGCTCGACGCCGACACCCGGTACGACGAGTTCGTCATCGTGTCCGCCGACGCCGACTTCACGCCGCTGGTGCAGCGATGCCGCGCCGCCGACCGGCGGGTCACGATCATCACCGCCAGCCCCGCCGCCAGCGCCTACCGGGCCGTGGCGGACACCGTGATCACCGCCGACGACCTGGCGGAACTCGTGACCGCGGGCCGGGGCGCCGCGGAGCCGTCCGACGTCGCGCCCGCGGCCGAGCCGTCCCCCGTGGCGCCCGAGCCGGAGCCGGCGGCGACCTCCGCGGCGGGCTCCGCCGCGGTCGCGCCCGAGCCCGCGACCTCGGGCACCGGGTCCCGCGGCGGGCGCCGCGACGAGCCCAGCCCGGCGACGGGCTCCGCCGGCTCGCTCGCCGCGCGCCGGGCCGTGCTGCAGCGGGTCCGGTCCGCCGACCGCCCGGTGCCGACCGGCGCCGTGGCGCAGGCCGCGCAGAAGGCCGACCCCACGCTGCCCAGCACCCGCTGGGCCGGCACCGGCGGCTTCCTGCCGTGGCTGGGCGAGGCCGTGCCGGAGCTCGGCGTGTCCGCCCGGCCGTCGCCCGGGTACGTGTGGGACCCCAAGCGGTTCGGCGAGGCCGACCTGCCCGGCGCCGCGGCCGAGGGACCGGCGGGCACGGACGCGTCCGCGCTGCAGCGCCAGGTCGTGGCCGTCACGGACACCCCCGGGCTCAGCCGGGACAACTACCGCGTGCTGCTGACCGCCCTGGCCGACGACGTGCGTGCGCACCCGTTCGAGCGCACCGCCACCGCCCGCCGGGTCCGCGACGCCTGCCAGGCGGCGGGCGCCGCGGTCGGCCGCTCGACCGTCAACACGGTGATCTCCGGGGTGCTGTACGTCGGGCTCGAGCTCGACGACACCGTCACCGCCGTCGACGTGGCCGAGGCGTGGGCGGACAACGTGGTCGGGCTGTGCCGCGGCGCGCGCATGGAGCTCACCGAGGCGGACGAGATCGCGATCGACGACTGGGTCGGCGGCGGCCTGCTGGACGACCTCGAGGACTGACCTGCGCGGCCGGGGCGCGGGTCGTCTGCGCCCCGGCCGGCGGTGCGGCTCAACACGACCGCTCCTGCGGCCGATGAGACGGTGTGCCGTTCCGCCGCCGCGACCGTCCCCCGCCGGGCTGGACCCCGTCGTCCGACCCCCGTGCGTGGTCGCCGGCCCCTCCGCCCGAGCGGCGGCGCGGGCGCGCCGCGACCGTGCTGCCCTGGCTGGTGGTGCTCACGGTCGCGGCGGTCTACGGCTCGCGCTGGCTGCCCGCCGTGGGCGTCGACGCGCCGTGGCTCGCGCTGGTCCCGGCCGCGGCGCGCGACCACCCGCGCCCGGGCGTCGAGGAGGCCGACGGGCGGCTCGCCCCCGCCGTGATCCCCGCGACGCCCGCCACGTCCTACGCGTTCCTCGCGACCCAGCAGGACAGCACCGGCGCGACGGTCCCGGTCGCGTGGTCCCCGTGCCGCCCGATCCACGTCGTCGTCGACCCCACCGGGGCGCCGGCCGACCTCGCCGACCAGGTGCGGGCCGCGACCGCGGAGATCGCCGCAGCCAGCGGGCTGACCTTCGTGGACGACGGCCTGGTCGTCGAGCCCGCCGACCCCGACCGGCCGGCGTTCCTGCCCGACCGGTACGGCGACCGCTGGGCGCCCGTGCTCGTCCGGTTCACCGACGCGGCCACCGTGCCGTCGCTGGCCGGGACCGTCGTCGGGGTCGGCGGCCCGCAGTCGGTCGCCGACAGCCGCGGCCGGCGGTACCACGTGACCGGCGTGGTCTACCTCGACACCGACCTGCTGCAGCCCGGCCTCACGACCACCGACTGGCCGTCCGTGCTGCGGCACGAGCTCGCGCACCTCGTGGGGCTGGACCACGTCGAGGACCCGACGCAGCTGATGAACCCCGTGGCGACGGTGTCGACGTTCGCCGCCGGGGACCTGGCGGGCCTGGCGGCGCTCGGCCAGGGCGCCTGCGCCCCGGGCGTCTGACGCCGGGCGCCCCTCCCGCTCCTCGCCCG
>NZ_JAANNB010000008.1 GCF_011603975.1 Cellulomonas sp. IC4_254
GCCCGTCCTCCCGCTGTTCGGCTCCGAGGCCCCGCCCGCGACCGACGCGCCGGCGGACCGCCCGGACTGGGACCTGCCGTTCCCGGCGGAGGAGCGCCCCGTGCCCGTCTCCCAGCGCCGGATCGACCCGACGCGCTGGGTGCTCGGCGGCGTCGCGCTCGCCGTCGTGATCGGCGTGATCATCGCGATCGGCAACGTGCTCGCGCCGTTCCGGTCGTCCGACGACGCCGGTGCCGACGCCGCGCCCGCACCGGCCACCTCCGCCCCTGCCACCGAGGCGCCCGCCGCCGAGGGTGAGGCGCCCGCCGAGGAGCAGGCGCCGGCCGCCGCACCGCCAGTGATCGCCGCGGTGAACAGCATCGACCCGTCCGACGGCGACGGGGAGCACGAGGAGCTGGTGGGCCGCCTGACCGACGGCGACCCGGCGACCTCCTGGTACACCCACACCTACAACCGGCCGGACTACGCCGGGTTCAAGGACGCGGTGGGCCTCGTGATCACGCTGCAGGCACCCGCGACGGTCACCGCGATCACGCTGGACGTCAACGGCTCGGGCGGCGCGGTGGAGGTGCGCTCGACCGACGCCGCGAACCCGACGGCGGGCGACGTGCTGGCCTCGGGGGCGCTCGCCCCGCAGACCGTCCTGACCCTCGCGCAGCCGACCGAGACGCAGAGCATCGTGCTCTGGTTCCCGTCGCTCGCGCAGACCCCGGACGGTCAGAACCGCATCGAGATCTCCAACCTCGCGGTCTCCTGACCGCACCCCGCCGGGCACGGAACAGACCGCGCCCCGGATCTGTTCTCCGCTGCAACAGCTCGTTCCCCGACCTCGAGGAAGCATCGTGACCGAGACCCCCGTCCGCGACATCGTCATCGTCGGCTCCGGCCCCGCCGGGTACACCGCCGCGATCTACGCGGCGCGCGCGGGCCTGGCCCCCTACGTGGTGGCCGGGTCGGTGACCGCCGGCGGCGCTCTCATGAACACCACGGACGTCGAGAACTTCCCGGGCTTCCCCGACGGCATCCTGGGCCCCGACCTCATGGACAACCTGCAGAAGCAGGCCGAGCGGTTCGGCGCCGAGGTGCTGTGGGACGACGCCGTCGAGCTGGACCTCGCCGGCCCGGTCAAGACCATCGTCACCGGCGGCGGCGAGACCATCCGCGCCCGCGCCGTCATCCTGTCCACCGGCTCCGCGTACCGCGAGCTCGGCCTGGACGACGAGAAGCGGCTGTCCGGCCGGGGCGTGTCCTGGTGCGCGACCTGCGACGGGTTCTTCTTCCGCGACCAGGACATCATCGTGGTCGGCGGCGGGGACTCCGCGGTCGAGGAGGCCACCTTCCTCACCCGGTTCGGCAAGTCGGTGACGATCGTGCACCGCCGCGACGAGCTCCGGGCGTCGAAGATCATGGCCGACCGCGCCAAGAACGACCCGAAGATCCAGTTCGCGTGGAACTCCGAGGTCGTCGGCATCCACGGCGACGACAAGGTCACCGGCGTCACGCTGCGCGACACCGTCACGGGCGAGACCCGCGAGCACGGCGCGACCGGCGTGTTCGTCGCGATCGGCCACGTGCCGCGCACCGAGCTGCTGGCGGGCCAGGTCGACCTGGACGAGAACGGCTACATCGTCGTCGAGGGCCGGTCGACCCGGACCAACCTGCCGGGCGTGTTCGCGGCCGGCGACGCCGTGGACCACACGTACCGCCAGGCGATCACGGCGGCCGGCTCCGGCTGCTCCGCCGCGCTGGACGCGCAGCACTACCTCGCCGCGCTCGGCGACGTGGACCCGGCCTCCCCGGCCGAGATCCCCGCCGCCGTCGAGCAGGCCGACGTCGACGCCGCGGACGCGCTCGAGGCGCAGGGCGCCGACACCGCCTCGGCCGCGGCCGCCGCCGGGCACTGAGCACCGGCGTGGCCGCCGCTCCCGCGGTGACCGCGGCCACCTTCGAGCAGGAGGTGCTGCGGTCCGAGCTGCCCGTCGTCGTCGACTTCTGGGCGGGCTGGTGCGTGCCGTGCCGCATGGTGACCCCGGTGCTCGCGGAGCTCGCGCGCACCTACGCGGGCCGGCTGCGGTTCGTCGCCGTCGACACCGAGGCGGAGCAGGACCTGGCCGCCCGGTACAACGTGGTGTCGATCCCGACGCTCTACGTGTTCCACCAGGGCGACCTGGTCCGGACGCTGGTGGGGGCGCGCGAGAAGCGCGCGTACGCCGCCGAGCTGGACGCCGCCCTCGCGGAGATCGCCACCTGGTGACGCCGGCGCGCGGCGCCGGCTGACCCCGGAGCCTCCCCGTCCCCGCGGACGGGCTTCGTGCGCGTGCGGCGCGCCCGTCGTGGACGGGACGCCGGGCGGCGGGAGTGGCGTGGCACACTCGGGAGATGACCGCTCTCGAGCGGCCCGACGGCACGGCGTCGGGCCCCCACCCGACCCCGGCCGCCGGCACGCGGCTCGACCGCTGGCTCGGCTCCTACGCCGAGCGCACGCACGGCATGCGCGCCTCGGAGATCCGCGCGCTGTTCGCCGTCGCGAACCGCCCCGAGGTGGTGTCGCTCGCGGGCGGCATGCCGTACCTCGAGGGCCTGCCCCTCGACGTGATCGGCGACCTCGCCCAGCGGGTCGTCGCCACCCGCGGCACCACGGCCCTGCAGTACGGCTCCGGCCAGGGCGACGAGACGCTGCGCGAGCAGATCCTCGAGGTGATGCGCCTGGAGGGCATCGAGGCGCACCCCGACGACGTCGTGGTGACGACCGGCTCGCAGCAGGCGCTGGACCTCGTGACCCGGCTGTTCGTCGACCCGGGCGACGTCGTGGTCGCGGAGGCCCCGTCCTACGTCGGCGCGCTCGGCGTGTTCCGCGCGTACCAGGCCGACGTGGTGCACGTGCCGCTCGACGCGGACGGGCTGATCCCCGAGGCGCTGGAGACGACGCTCGCCGACCTCGCGCGGCAGGGCCGCCGGGTCAAGCTCCTCTACACGGTCCCGAACTTCCACAACCCCGCGGGCGTCACGCTCTCGGCCGAGCGCCGGCCCCGGATCCTCGAGATCGCCGCCCGGTACGGCGTGCTCGTCCTCGAGGACAACCCGTACGGCCTGCTCGGCTTCGACCGCGAGCCGCTGCCCGCCATGCGCTCGATGAGCGACGAGGGCGTCATCTACCTCGGGTCGTTCTCCAAGACGTTCGCCCCCGGCTACCGCGTCGGCTGGGCCGTCGCCCCGCACGCCGTGCGGGAGAAGCTGGTGCTCGCGTCCGAGTCGGCGATCCTGTCGCCCTCCAACGCGTCGCAGCTCGCCATCAGCGCCTACCTCGCGACCTGCGACTGGAAGGGCCAGGTCAAGGCCTTCCGGGAGCTGTACCGCGAGCGGCGGGACGCGATGGTCGGCGCCCTGTCCGAGCACCTGCCCGACGCGTCGTGGACGGTGCCCGACGGCGGCTTCTACACCTGGGTCCGGCTGCCCGACGGCCTGGACGCCAAGGCGATGCTGCCCCGTGCGGTGACCGCCCGCGTCGCGTACGTGCCCGGCACCGCCTTCTACTTCGACGGCCAGGGCTCGGACCACATGCGGCTGTCGTTCTGCTTCCCGACCCCCGAGCGCATCCGCGAGGGCGTGCGCCGCCTCGCCGGCGTCGTGTCGGCGGAGAGCGAGCTCGTGTCGCTGTTCGGCACCGGCGGCGCCGCAGCGCGCGGCGACGTGCAGTCGCCCGGTCCCGACCTGGCCTGACCCGCCCGGGCCGGGCACCGCGCGCGCCCGGCCGCAGGCCACGACCCGGTACGGTCGAGGCGGCGCCTGCTGCCCGCGCACCTCGGCGCCACCCCGCCCGTCGACGACCGGCCGCCCGCGGCCGCACCTGGAGGACCCGAACCGTGCCGCACGACCCCGTCCCCGCCACCCCGCGCGTCGTCGTCCTGGCGGGAGGGCTGTCGCACGAGCGGGACGTCTCGCTGCGCTCGGGCCGCCGGGTCGCGGAGGCCCTGCGCTCGGCCGGGGTCGACGTGTCCGTGCACGACGTCGACGCCGACCTGGTGCCCGCCCTCGCGGAGACCCGCCCGGACCTGGTCTGGCCGCTGCTGCACGGCGCGAGCGGGGAGGACGGCTCCGTGCGCGACGTCCTGGAGCTGCTGGACGTCCCGAGCCTGGGCACCGGCCCGCGCGCGAGCCGGGTCGCCTGGAGCAAGCCCATCGCCAAGACGACCGTCACCCGCGCCGGCATCGCCACCCCCGAGTTCGTCACGCTCCCGCAGAGCCTGTTCCGCGAGCTCGGCGCCGGGCGCGTCATGGACGCCGTCGTCGCGAAGCTCGGTCTGCCGCTCGTCGTGAAGCCCTCCCGGGGCGGCTCCGCCCTCGGCGTCACGCTCGTGCGCAGCGCCGAGGAGCTGCCCGGCGCGATGGTGGCCTGCTTCGCCTACGGCGACACCGCGCTGATCGAGCGCGCCGTCGAGGGCGTCGAGGTCGCGGTCGGGGTCGTCGAGCTCGACGGCACGCCCGTGGCGCTGCCCGCCGTCGAGGTGGTCACCGACGGACCGTACGACTACGACGCCCGGTACAACCCCGGGCGCACCGAGTACTTCGCCCCGGCGCGGCTGCCGGACGACCTCGCGGCGCGCGCCGCCGAGACCGCCGTCGCCGCGCACCAGGTGCTCGGCCTGCGGCACCTGTCCCGCACCGACCTGATCATCGACGCCGACGGGCAGCCCTGGTTCCTCGAGGTGAACGTCGCGCCGGGCATGACGGAGACGTCGCTGTTCCCGCAGGGCGCGGAGGCCGGCGGCCACCACCTCCCGACGCTGTACCGGCGGCTGGTGGAGGCGGGTCTCTCGGACCGCTGAGCGCGCCGAGGGCGCACGCGACGAGGCGCCGGCTCCCCTGCCCGGGGTGCCGGCGCCTCGTGGCTGCTGAGGGGCGTGCGGCGTGGGCCCGTCGGCCCTCGCGCGGCGCCCGCCGCGGGTCGGTCAGGAGCGCAGGATGCCCGGGTCGTCCGGCGCCAGGCTCGACAGGATCCGGTTGAGGTCCTGCACCGAGGCGAACTCCACCGTGAGCTTGCCGCGCTGCTTCCCGAGGTCGACCTTCACGCGCGTCTCGAACCGGTCGGAGAGCCGGCTCGCCAGGTCGTCCAGTGCCTCGTTGCGGAGCCCGGCACGGGGACGACGCTGCTTGGGCGTGCCGTCCTCGACGCCGAGCGCCACGATCTCCTCGACCGCGCGGACCGACAGGCCCTCGGCCACGATCCGCTGCGCCAGCCGCTCGATCGCCGCGCCGTCGCTCAGGCCCAGCAGCGCGCGGGCGTGACCCGCCGACAGCACCCCCGCCGCGACCCGTCGCTGCACGAGCGGGGGCAGCCGGAGCAGCCGCAGCGTGTTGGAGATCTGCGGGCGGGACCGGTGGATCCGCTGCGCGAGCTCGTCGTGCGTGCAACCGAAGTCATCCAGCAGCTGCTGATACGCCGCCGCCTCCTCCAGCGGGTTGAGCTGCGAGCGGTGCAGGTTCTCCAGCAGCGCGTCGCGCAGCAGGTCGGCGTCCTCGGTCTGCCGGACGATCGCCGGGATCGTCTCCAGCCCGGCCGCCTGGGTCGCGCGCCAGCGCCGCTCCCCCATGATCAGCTCGTAGCCGTCGTCCACGGCGCGCACGACGACGGGCTGCAGCACGCCGATCTCCTGGATGGACCCGACCAGCTCGTCGAGCGCGTCCTCGTCGAACACCGACCGGGGCTGCCGGGGGTTCGGCCGGATCGAGCCGACCGGGAGCTCGGCGAACACCGCTCCCGGCACCGGCACGAGGTCGTCGACCTCGGCCGTCGGGGGCATCGGGGGGACCTCGGCGGCCGCAGCGGGCTCCGCCGCGGTCTGCGACCGGGTCCGCGACGGCTGCCGCACGGTGAGGGACGGGACGCCCTTGCGGCCGTTGGAGCGCGTGGCCGGCGTCGCGGGGGCCGGGGCCGCGGCGGCCGCGGTCGCCTCGGCGGCGGTCGTCACGCCGCGAGCGGCGCCGTCGACCTCGGGGTCCGCCACGCCGTTCCGCGCGTTTCTGCTGGTCAGGGCGTCGGCACGCCCCTCGCGGGCGTCCGGGGTCGTCCGGTCGGGGAAGAAGACGTCGACGGGCCGGTCCCCCTCGCGGGGCTCCGCCCCGGTGGGGATGAGCGCGCCCAGGCCGCGCCCGAGCCCTCGTCGCTTCTCGCTCACGCGTCCTCCTTCTGCCGGCCGGCCGTGGTGCCGCGCTCGGCGAGCTCTCGCGCCGCCTCCAGGTAGGCCAGCGCACCGCTCGAGCCGGGATCGTACGTCAGGACCGTCTGGCCGTAGGACGGCGCCTCCGACACGCGCACCGAGCGCGGCACGGTGGTCCGGAGCGTCTTGTCCGGGAAGTGCTCCCGGACCTCCTGCGCGACCTGCTGCGCCAGGTTGGTGCGGCCGTCGTACATCGTCAGCAGGATCGTCGACACGTGCAGGCCGCGGTTCAGGTGCGCCTGGATCAGCTCGATGGACTTCAGCAGCTGGCTCAGCCCCTCCAGCGCGTAGTACTCGCACTGGATCGGGATGAGCACCTCGTCACCGACGACGAACGCGTTGACCGTCAGCAGGCCGAGGCTCGGCGGGCAGTCCACGAGCACGTAGTCGATCCGGGGCTCTCCCCGGGCCTCGCGCTCCTCCAGGTAGGCGTGCACCGCGTTCCGGAGCCGGGTCTCGCGGGCCACCATCGAGACCAGCTCGATCTCGGCGCCCGACAGGTCGATCGTCGCCGGCGCGCACCAGAGGTTGGGCACGTCCGGGCTCGGGTACACCGCCTCCGAGAGCGGCGTCCCGTCGACGAGCACGTCGTAGACCGAGGTCACGCCCGCGCGGTGGTCCACCCCGAGCGCCGTCGAGGCGTTGCCCTGCGGGTCGTTGTCGATCACGAGGACATGCAGGCCGGACTGCGCCAGCGCGGCCGCCAGGTTCACCGTGGTCGTGGTCTTGCCGACCCCACCCTTCTGGTTGGCGACCGTGATCACGCGCGTCCGGTCCGGGCGCGGGAACGTGCGCCCCCGCAGCTCGATCCGGCGACGGGCGTCCTGGCGCAGCTCCGCCATCAGCGGGGTGTCGTCGTCTGCGGGCGGGAGGCTCTCGACGAGCGCGGCACGGCGTCGCTCGTCGGGGTCCTCGACCTCCCAGCGGCTGGGGTCCGTCGTCACGCGCCCTGTCCCTTCGTCGCGCGGCGCGGTCGTCGCGACCGGCCCTCCGTTCCACGTGAAACACGGTTGGCTGCCGGCGCCGGAGCGGTGCCCGGGCCCGTCCGCGTCACGAGCACCACGCTGGTCGACTCGAGCCCCGGCAGCGTGGGCGCGACCTCGATCGACGCGGGGCCGCCGCCGAACCGCTCCCCCACCGCGACAGCCGCCTCCGCCTCGTCCTGCGCCCGACCGCCCTTGAGAGCGACCAGCCGACCGCCGACCGCGAGCAGCGGCAGCGTCCACCCGTAGAGCTTGTCCAGCGCGGCGACGGCTCGTGCCGTGACCGCGTCCGCCCGCAGCGTGCCGATCTGGTCCTCGGCGCGGCCCCGCAGCACCCGGGCGTTCGACAGTCCGAGCGTGTCGACCACCTCGGACAGCCAGTCCGTGCGGCGCTCCATGGGCTCCAGCAGCACGACCTCTGCGTTCGGCCGCATCGCCGCGACGACGATGCCGGGCAGCCCCGCGCCGCTGCCGACGTCGACGATCGTCCCGGTCGCCGGGAGGAACGGCACCACCGCAGCCGAGTTCACGATGTGCCGCTCCCATAGCCGGGCGACCTCCCGCGGACCGACCAGCCCACGGAGAACGCCCTGGTCACGCAGCATGGCGTGGTACCCCTCGACCGCCGGCCACGCCGCACCGAAATGCTCGGGCAGGCGAGGGTCGCCGTCCAACGGGTCGACGGGCGCGTCGCGCTGCTCGTCGTCGCGCGCGGGGGCCGACTCAGGCCGCACAGGACTCCCCTGGTCTCGGGATCGGGTGGTGCGCCGGGCCGGTTCGGACCGGTGCGCACGTGAGGTCCTACGGTACCGCGCGGCTCCGACGCTCCCTTCGTGCGGGGCGGGTGTCGAGAGGGCGTGTTCCACGTGGAACGCGCTCGGATCGGCGGCTGTCGAGGAGGTTCGTCGAGCCCCCGACGCGGCACCGGTTCACTCTGGCCGCCGTCACGGCACCTGACGTGCGCCAGGTGGCCCGTCTCGCCTCCTGCCCCGAGCGCCTGCCGATGCGTGCCATCCGGACGCCTCCCGGTGGCGTTCCACGTGGAACCGATGACCGACGTCGAGTCGCAGGTCCACGCGGCCTTGAGCAACGGTCGACGCGACTCGCGTGCCGCACCCCCACGGGCCCGCCTACGGCGCCGGACGGCGCGGTCGGCTACGCGTGCGGTGCAAACCTTGCGGAGGTCGGCGCGGACGATGGCTCGAGGTACCCGTACCCGCCCGCGTTGACAGCGAAGGCCGCACGCATGACGCCGTTCGGCGAGCCGGTTCTCCGGCGTCGCGCTCGGTCGCCGACCGCCCGCGTTCCACGTGAAGCAGGACTCGGACCATGTGGCACCCCCGCGAGTCCCTTCCGCGCTCTGGCTTCGACGGGCGTCGTCCGACGGTTCGACCGGGGGTAGAGCACCGGGCACCGCTCGGGGGCGCATCGCCACCGTTCCCGAGTCCGGCTGATACGCCTGGGCTGCAGCCGGGACGTCGACTGGGTACCCGAGCGTCGGTCCCGCGGCCGGTCCGCGCGCCTTCTGCATCGGGGTGGTCGCTGTGGTCAACGTTTCACGTGCAACAGGGGCATCCGCCCTTTGTGCAGTCCACTGCGTATCGCCACGCCGCTCTCACCCGTGCGCCGAAGTCACGTACAGGTCGGTCGGTCGCATGCATTCCCCCGATCCAGTCGTCGGCGGTGCCGCCCCGAGGGCGCTGCGGGCCGCCTTCGTCGTCGGTGCCGCCCCGAGGGCGCTGCGGGCCGCCTTCGTCGTCGGCTCGCCCCTGCCGCCCCCGGCCGCAGGCGGCCCCTTCACGGCCCGACCCCACTCTCCTGCCCGTCCGCGGCGAACCAGCCCGCCGCCTGCGGGGCGCGGCTGCCGAGCCAGAATCGCGGCTGCCGAGCCAGACGTCCCCGTGCACAAAGCAGACGGCAGCACCTCATGGGACCGCCTGTCGTGGGACCCAGGGGGGTTCCACGTGAAACGTCTTTCCGGTGACCAGGAACACGCGGGGCTCGATGAACACCCGAGCGCTTGCCCGCTTCCCGGATGCTCTCTGCCACCGCGTGCGTCGCCGCGAGCTGAACCCGACCGAACCACCTCCCGCGGGTGACTCTCCCGGGACCGCGCAGGTCAAGACCAGCTGGGGACGTCCGTCGCATGGCCGGGCGAGCCGGCCAGCGGTCCCCTCGCAGTCGGCCCTATCTCTCTCGCCTACAGCACCGGGCACGAACTTCCGACTGCCACGCGGCTGCGCCGACATAGGGCCCCCGGGCCGGCGTAGGACCGTCGGCGGCCCTATCTCGGCCCCCGGAACCTACCTCGGTGCATTTGTCGCTCGGGTTCGCACGCCGCCCGGGGGTGTACACGCACCATGCCGCCGCGGCAGTTCTCGGGACCTCGTGCCACTGCCCTCGGACCCGGAGATCCGGCCGCGCATCCGCGATGCAGCCGGCGCTCGGAGACGACCGGACGGGACGCAAGGCCACGTGGGTGGACGCGCTGGTGCACCCGCAGCCACCGATCGACAGGCCAGCGCTCCGCCGGAAGCGACCCGCGGCTCGCGCCATCCCGCCACCACGTGGCCAGCACATCCCGCACTCCACCGGCGTCGGCACGTCACGCGCTCCAACGGGGTCGGCTCATCCTGCACCCCTACCGCACGGTGCGACCGGCACCCCAACCGTGTCCGGCACACCGCCCGCTCCGACCGCGTCCGGTGCGTCCCGCAGTCCAACCGTGTCCTGTCCCGCCCGCGCTTCACCCGGGCCGGGGAGGCTCCCGACGACGCGCCACTGCCGGTCGGCCATCTCGCGTCCCGAGCCGGTCGGCGCGGCCGCCGACCGCTGCTCGATCCGTGCCGTCAGCCCACGTGGCACTTTCCGCACGCCCACGCACATCGTGCCGTTCCTTCGCGCAGAAACGACTTCGCCCAAAGCCACCGAGAGGCGCGCGGCCGGAAGCGCGAGAGGCCGGTCCCTCCCGGGACCGGCCTCTCGTCGGCTCCTGCCGAAGCGTCGAACGAGCCTCAGCTCGCCGGCTTCACCACCACGTACCGCGCGGGCTCGACGCCCTCGGAGTCGGAGGTGAGCCCGGCGGCGGCCACGGCGTCGTGGACGACCTTGCGCTCGAACGGGTTCATCGCGTCGAGCGAGACCTCGGCGCCGGACGACCGCACCTCCGCGATCGCCTGCTCGGCGACGGCGACGAGCTCGGTCTTGCGCCCGGCCCGGTACCCGGCGATGTCGAGCATCAGCCGGCTGCGGTCGCCGGTCTTCGCCTGGACGGCGAGCCGGGTCAGCTCCTGCAGCGCGTCGAGCACTTCGCCGTCCTCGCCGACCAGCTTGCGGAGGGCGCGCTCGGTGCCCTCCTCCGCGACGATCTCCACGGCGGCGCGACCGTGGTCGACGTCGATGTCGATGTCACCGTCCAGGTCGGCGATGTCGAGCAGCTCCTCGAGGTAGTCGGCCGCGATCTCGCCCTCCTCCTCGAGGCGGGTCACGGCGCCGGCTTCACCGGATGCGTCGGTGGGAGTGGTCATGTGGGGCTCTCCTTGCTGGGAGGGTCGGGGTCGCGCCGGGGCGCGGAGGTCTCAGTCGTCGGTCGCGCTGCCCGACGGGGTGGAGCCGGGCCGGCTCTGCGCCGAGCCGCCGGCGCCCTGGCCGGAGCCGCTCCGCTTCTTCTTGCCCGAGGAGGGCTGACCCGAGCCGGCGCCGCCGGCGGGCTTGCCGCCCTGCGCGCTGCCCGAGCCGGACGCGCCGGTGCCGGAGGCCTTCGGCGAACCGCCCTTGACACCTGCCGCGGGGGTCGTGCCGGACCCGGCCTTCGTCGCGCCCACCGACCCCGTCTTCGCCGCACCGGCCGCACCAGCCGCGGACGTCCCAGTGGCGGCACCCGTGGCCGCACCCGGCGCACCGGCCGGGCGCTGCTTCTTCGCGCGGGCCTTGCCGACCGGCTGCTGCCGCTGACCGCTGACCGGCTTCTCCTCGATGGTGAGGGTGTCGGACTCCTCGATCGACAGGCCCTTGTGCGAGGCCTTCTTGGCCTGGCGCGCCTTGAGCGCGGCCTCGGCCTGGGACCCGGGGGCCGGCATCCGGCGGATCGTGTAGAACTGCTGGCCCATCGACCACAGGTTGGTGGTGGTCCAGTAGATGAGGACACCGATCGGGAAGTTCACGCCGGAGAAGGCGAAGATCAGCGGGAAGACGTACATGAGCATCTTCTGCTGCTGCGCCATCGGGCCCTCGAGGGCGGCCGGCGGCATGTTCTTCATCGTGAGCTGGCGCTGCGTCGTGAACGTGGTCAGCGACATCGCGACGACGAGGATGATCGTGACGACGCGCACGTTCGCGGCGGCGTCGCCGAACTGCGCGGCATTCATGAACGTCGCCGACAGCGGGGCGCCGAGGATCGTGGCGCTCTCGGCCTGGGCGGCGAGGTCCTGGGTGAGCGGGCCGAGGTTCGGGCGCGGGTAGTCCCCGCTCGCCAGCTGCGGGAGCGAGTTGAGCACCCGGAACAGCGCGAAGAAGATCGGCGACTGGGCCAGGATCGGCAGGCAGGACGAGAACGGGTTCGTGCCGTGCTTGCGGTAGAGCTCCATGGTCTCGCGGCTCATGGCCTCGCGGGACGCCGGGTCGGTCTTGCCCTTGTACTTCGCCTGGATCTTCTTCATGTCCGGCGCGAGCATCTGCATGCCGCGGGACGCCTTGATCTGCTTGAAGAACAGCGGGATCAGGATGATCCGCATCACGATCACGAGGCCGACGATGGAGAAGCCCCACGCGGCGCCGCCGGCCGGGTCGAGGCCCAGCCACGTCAGCAGCGAGTGGAACTGGACCATGATCCAGGCGACAGCGACCATGATCGGGTACAGCAGGCCGTCGAACCAGCTCATCGGGGAACTCTCCAGGTGATCAGTGCGCGGAGGCGACCGCGCCGTGCGGGTGTCGACGGTGCGACCCCGCCGGTGGAACGTCGTCGACGCCGCCCGGGTTCCACGGGTTGCAACGCAGGATCCGCCAGACGGCCAGCCGCGTGCCCCGGATCACGCCGTGCCGCTCGAGGGCGATCACGGCGTACGCGGAGCACGACGGGTAGAACCGGCACGTCGGCGGGGTGAGCGGGGACAGGAAACGCTGGTACCCGCGGATCAGCAGGACGAGCAGCCGGCGCGGCAGCCGCACCGCCGCGCGCAGGACGCGGACGACGGCGCCCGGCTCCTCCCGCACGGTGCTCATCGCGGCCCGCCCGAGGCGGGAGCGGCCCGCTCGGCACGCCGCCGGGACGCCGTCCGCAGCGCCCCGTCGAGCTCGCGCCCGAGGGTGGCGTAGTCGGCCTGGGCCGCTGGCGCGAGCGCGCGCACGACGAGGTCCGCGTCGGCCGGCAGCGAGCCCACCCGCTCGGTGGCCAGGGCGCGGAGCCGCCGCTTGACCCGGTTGCGGGTCACAGCGTTGCCCACGCCCTTGGACACGACGAAACCGACCGCCGGACCAGGTCCGGGGTCGGTTCGCGTCACGAGGTGCACCACCAGCGTGTTCCGCCCGGCGCGCGCACCGCCGCGCACGGCCCGCTCGAAGTCGGCGGACCGGCGCATCCGGTGCGCGGCGGGCAGCACCGCGTCGGGTGGGTCAGGCCGACAGCTCGGCGCGACCCTTGCGCCGACGGGCGGCGAGGATCGCGCGGCCGGCACGCGTCCGCATGCGCAGACGGAAGCCGTGGGTCTTGGCGCGACGCCGGTTGTTCGGCTGGAAGGTCCGCTTGCTCACGATGGTCTCCAAGTACTTCGGTACATCGGCCGACGTCCGGCCAGGTCTCGGTGCCCGTTGCTCGACTGCTCCGGTACCCACGTCGTCGGACGCGGCCGACGTCAGGGCACGCCAGCAGGAGCCATCTCAAGGCTGGTCAACGTTACGTCGCCCGCGCGCAGGGGTCAAACCGCGAGGCCCGCGGCCCGGCGTCGGGAGGGCGACCCTCTCCCGCGCGGTCCGGTCGGCCACTAGCATCGTCCCCCGACGCGTCCCGCAGCAACCCGGTCCCCACCCCGTGGACAGAGCCGGCCGAGCCTGTGGACGACGCCGCACAAGGGGACCGGACACGCCACGGCGAGCCCGACATCCAGCGTGATCCACCGTCACGCACAGGTGTGGACAAGTCTGTGGACACGTCACCGGGGCGTGCGACACTCGACCACGCGACTCACGACGGCAGCGAGGTACAGGTGTCAGGACAGGACGATCAGCTCACGCAGGTCTGGTCGGCCGCGATGGCGCAGCTCGAGGTGAGCCCCGACATCACGCCGCGCCAGCTCGCCTTCGTGCGCCTGGCCAAGCCGCTGGGCCTGCTCGACGGCACGATGCTGCTCGCGGTCGGCAACGACCTCACGAAGGACTACCTGGAGACCCGGGTCCGCCAGGAGGTGTCGGACGCCCTGGCGGCCGCGCTGGGCCGCGAGGCCCGGTTCGCGATCACGGTGGACCCGTCGATCGAGACCGGGGACGCCGGGCTGGCGACCGCTCCCCCCGCCCGCGGCCCGGAGTCCGGGCCGACGCCCGTCGTCGCGCACGCCGCGACCGGCCACCCGAGCACCGGCGACTCCGCGCAGGTCGAGCCGGCGCGCGCCGAGCCGTTCCGCCGCGAGCCCGCCGGGCCGACCCCGAGCGTCGAGCCGGCGCGGCTGAACCCGAAGTACCTGTTCGAGACGTTCGTCATCGGCTCGTCCAACCGGTTCGCCCACGCCGCGGCGGTGGCGGTCGCCGAGGCGCCGGCGAAGGCCTACAACCCGCTGTTCATCTACGGCGACTCGGGTCTGGGCAAGACCCACCTGCTGCACGCGATCGGGCACTACGCCCGCAACCTGTACCCCTCGGTGCGCGTGCGCTACGTGAACTCCGAGGAGTTCACCAACGACTTCATCAACTCCATCTCGGAGGGCAAGGCGGGCGCGTTCCAGCGCCGCTACCGCGAGGTGGACGTGCTCCTCATCGACGACATCCAGTTCCTGCAGGGCAAGGAGCAGACGATGGAGGAGTTCTTCCACACGTTCAACACCCTGCACAACGCGAACAAGCAGATCGTCCTGACGTCCGACCTGCCGCCCAAGCAGCTCAACGGCTTCGAGGACCGGATGCGCTCCCGCTTCGAGTGGGGCCTCATCACGGACGTCCAGCCGCCGGACCTCGAGACCCGCATCGCGATCCTGCGGAAGAAGTCGGCGAACGACAAGCTCCAGGCGCCCGACGACGTGCACGAGTACATCGCGTCCAAGATCTCGACGAACATCCGCGAGCTCGAGGGCGCGCTCATCCGCGTCACGGCCTTCGCGAACCTCAACCGGCAGCAGGTCGATCTGTCGCTGGCCGAGATCGTGCTCAAGGACCTCATCACCGACGACGACCAGGCGGACATCACCGCGACCGCCGTCATCGGCCAGACCGCGGCGTACTTCGGCCTCACCATCGAGGACCTGTGCGGCTCCTCGCGGTCCCGCGTGCTGGTGACCGCCCGGCAGATCGCGATGTACCTGTGCCGCGAGCTGACCGACCTGTCGCTGCCGAAGATCGGCCAGGCGTTCGGCGGCCGCGACCACACCACCGTCATGCACGCGAACCGCAAGATCCGCGAGCTCATGGCGGAGCGCCGCTCGATCTTCAACCAGGTGACGGAGCTGACCAACCGGATCAAGCAGGAGAGCCGCGGCTGACCGCCGCCGCGCCCGGCGCCCGAGCGCCCGGCGCCCGCAGCAGCACCCCGACGACCCGCCCCGGCACCGGCCGGCGGCGGGTCGTCGCGTTCTGGTGCCCGCAGGGCGCACGAATCAGGCCTGGGACGAATGTGCACACCTGTGGACACGTCTGTGGAAACCGGTGGATGACCCCCAGGATTCGTGTGGACGGATCCTGGGGTCGTCGTGGACGGAGAAGGACGCCTGGAGCACTGTCCACGTCCGGCCGCGTCGTCCCCAGCCGGTCCACAGCCGTCGTGCACACGCCCTCCGACACGCTGACCAGCGCGAAGACCCGCAATCCCCAGAGTGCACAGAAGCGACGATGACGACGACTGATCCCTAGGAAGAAGATCCACAGCCCGTCAAGGCTCTGCGAGCCGGCTGCTGGACGACCGGCCGGCCGTGCCGGTGCCCGGCTCGCAGACGAGGCCCGGGACGACAGCGGCTGTGCACGACCTCCGAGGCCCCGAATCGTTCGCCCAGCGTCCTCGTGCGCCGGCGGCGCCACGCACGCCCCGCCCGGGCGGCCGCTCCCGGCACCCTCTCGTCGCGTCCTGACGAACGTTCCGGCCCCTCGGAGCGCATCCACAGCCCACCCCCGGTTCGGTACCGGACCCCTGGTCACTCGCGTAGTGTTCGGGGCGACCCCTGCCCTCCCACGGCCGGGGTCGTTCAGCACCGCGCACGGGATCCCCGCGATCCCCCAGATCGAGAGGGTGGGGCATGAAGTTCCGCGTCGAACGTGACGTCCTCGCAGAAGCCGTCACGTGGATCGCTCGCAGCCTGCCCACCCGCCCGCCGGTCCCGGTCCTGGCCGGTGTCCGCATCGAGGCCGAGGCCGACGGCACGCTCCGCCTGGCCTCCTTCGACTACGAGGTGTCGGCGCGCTCCGAGATCCCCGCGGACGTCAGCGAGCCCGGCACCGTCCTGGTCTCCGGCCGCCTGCTCGCCGAGATCTCCCGCGCCCTGCCGAACAAGCCGGTCGACGTGCAGCTCGACGGCACCAAGGTGTCCGTCACCTGCGGCGCGAGCCGGTTCACGCTCCTCACCATGCCGGTCGAGGACTACCCGCAGCTGCCGGCCATGCCGGCGCTCACCGGCACCGTCGACGGCGACGAGCTGACCCGCGCGGTCGCCCAGGTCACCGTCGCCGCGAGCCGCGACGACACCCTCCCGCTGCTCACCGGCGTCCGCGTCGAGATCGAGGGCGAGAAGGTCACGCTGCTCGCCACCGACCGGTACCGCCTGGCGCTGCGCGAGCTCACCTGGCACCCGTCCGACCCGGGCCTCTCCGAGGTCGCGCTGGTCCGCGCCCGCACGCTCTCGGACGCCGCGAAGTCGCTCGGCGCCTCCGGCTCGGTCAACGTCGGCCTCGCGACCGGCCAGGGCGTCGACCTCATCGGCTTCGAGGCCGGCGGCCGGCACACCACGTCGCTGCTGGTCGACGGCGACTACCCGGCCGTGCGCCGGCTGTTCCCGGACGAGTCGCCGATCCACGCCGTCGTCAACACGCAGCTGCTGGCGGACGCCGCCAAGCGCGTCGCGCTCGTCGCCGAGCGGAACACCCCGATCCGGCTGACGTTCACCGACGGCCAGGTCGTCCTCGACGCCGGCCAGGGCGACGACGCGCAGGCCTCCGAGGCGCTCGAGGCCACCCTCGTCGGCGAGGACATCGCCGTGGCGTTCAACCCGCAGTTCCTGCTCGACGGCCTGGGCGCCCTGACGACGTCGTTCGTGCGGCTGTCGTTCACGCACCCGAACAAGCCGGTCGAGTTCACCGGCCAGGAGTCGCTGGAGGGCGAGGACCTCAAGGAGTACCGCTACCTCCTGGTCCCCATCCGCTTCGCGTCCTGAGGCCGGGGCGCGCCGGTCCCGGCCGGCGCGCACCCGGGTGTGACCTGCGAGACGGGCCCACCGGTCGTCAGCACCCGCGTCGCAGCAGGAGAATGGCGGGCGACAAGGACGCCGCGGGACGCGAAGCCGTCCCCGCGGCGGTCGGGCGAGGAGAGGTGGAGCGATGCAGATCGGCCTGGTGGGTCTCGGCAGGATGGGCGCGAACATGCGCGACCGGATGCGGAACGCGGGGATCGAGGTCACCGGCTACGACCGGAACCCCGAGGTCACCGACGTCGCGTCGCTCGCCGACCTGGTCGCGGCGCTCCCCGCCGGCGAGCGCGTCGTGTGGGTCATGGTCCCGGCCGGTGCCGTCACCCACGCGGTGGTCGAGGAGCTCGGCGGCCTGCTGACCGAGGGCGACCTCGTCATCGACGGCGGCAACTCGTACTTCGGCGACGACAAGGGCCACGCCGAGCAGCTGGGCGCCAAGGGCATCCACTTCCTCGACGTCGGCGTCTCCGGCGGCGTCTGGGGCCTCGCCAACGGCTACGGCCTGATGGTCGGCGGCGACGCCGCGCAGGTCGAGCGGGTCATGCCGGTGTTCGACGCGCTGCGCCCCGAGGGCCCGCGCGAGGAGGGCTTCGTGCACGCCGGCGACGTCGGCGCCGGGCACTACGCCAAGATGGTGCACAACGGCATCGAGTACGGCCTCATGCAGGCGTACGCCGAGGGCTACGAGCTCCTGGCCGCCAAGGACATCGTCACCGACGTCGCCGGCACCATGAAGGCCTGGCAGCGCGGCACCGTCGTGCGCTCCTGGCTGCTCGAGCTGCTGGTCAAGGCGCTCGAGGAGGACCAGGCGTTCGAGGCGATCGACGACTGGGTCGCGGACTCGGGCGAGGGCCGCTGGACCGTGGACGAGGCGATCGAGGCCGCCGTGCCGCTGCCGGTCATCACGGCCGCGCTGTTCGCCCGGTTCCAGTCCCGCCAGGAGCAGTCCCCCGCGATGAAGGCGGTCGCCGCGCTGCGCCAGCAGTTCGGCGGGCACGCGGTGAAGGCCGCGGGTGCCCCCATCTCCGGCGACGCCCCCGCGGGCGTGCGCTCGGAGGGCTGACGCCCCGCCGATGTACGTCTCGCACCTGTCCCTGACGGACTTCCGGTCGTACCACCAGGTCGACCTCACCTTCGAGCCGGGGATCACCGCGCTCGTCGGTCCGAACGGGCAGGGCAAGACCAACCTGGTCGAGGCGATCGGCTACGTCTCCACGTTCAGCAGCCACCGTGTGCCGACCGACGCCCCGCTCGTGCGAGCCGGGGCGTCGGCGGCCGTGGTGCGCTCGCGCATCGTCCGGGCGCAGGACGACGGCTCCGAGCGGGCGCTCGTCATCGAGGCGCAGCTCGGCTCCGGCCGGTCGAACCGCGTGAAGCTCAACGGCGCCCCGTCCCGGGCCCGCGACGTGGTGGGCGCGCTGCGCTCCGTGCTGTTCGCGCCCGAAGACCTGGCGCTGGTGAAGGGCGACCCGGACGGCCGCCGGCGGTTCGTGGACGAGCTCGCCGTGCAGGTGACGCCCCGGCTCGCCGGGGTGTTCTCCGAGTACGACCGCGTCGTGAAGCAGCGCACCGCCCTGCTGAAGTCCGCGGCCGGGTTCCGGGGCTCCCGCTCGAACCTCGACCTCAGCACCCTGGACGTCTGGGACGCGAAGCTGGCCGAGCTCGGCGCGCACGTGATCGTCGCCCGGCAGGCGGTCGTCGCGGCCCTGGACCCGTACGTCGGCGACGCGTACGAGCGGGTCAGCGACGGCCAGGGCGCCGCGCAGGTGGGCTACCGGTCCTCGCTCGCGGCGGCGCTGGCCGGTGCGGACGCCGATCGCGACACGCTCCCGCCCGCGCCCGGTCCGGCCCAGCCCGGTGCGGACTCCGCGACTCCCGCCCGAGCCGTCGAGGCGCAGATGCTCGAGGCGCTGGCCCGGGTGCGGCCCAAGGAGCTCGAGCGCGGCGTCTGCCTGGTCGGGCCGCACCGGGACGACCTGGTGCTGACGCTCGGCGACCTGCCCGCCAAGGGCTACGCGAGCCACGGCGAGTCCTGGTCGGTCGCCCTGGCGCTGCGCCTCGCGTCCTACGAGCTGCTCACGAACGGCCCGCAGGCCGGCACCACCGAGGACGCCGCGCAGCTCTGGGTCGCCGACTCCGGGCCGGACGGCGAGCCGGTGCTGATGCTCGACGACGTGTTTGCCGAGCTCGACGCGAAGCGGCGGGAGCGGCTGGCCGAGATGGTCGCCGGGGCGCGCCAGGTGTTCGTCACGGCGGCGGTCCCGGGCGACGTGCCCGAGCGGCTGGCCGGCTCGCGCTACGACGTGCTGGCGTCGGAGGTCGCCCGTGTCGCCTGACGACCCCACCTCCCCCGGGCGCGCCGGCGCGGCCGGTCCGGCCCCGGACCCCGCGCCGACCGCCGCTCCCGAGGCCGACGACGCCCCGACGTTCGACCCCGCCGTCCCGGTCTCCGAGCAGCTCGACGTCACCCCGGCCGCGCAGATGGCCCGCCTGTCCCTCGCCCGGTTCCGCTCCGTCGCCCGGTCCAAGGGCTACCGCCCCGGCCAGGCGCCCCGCGGCCGGTCACCGCTCTCCCCCGCCGAGCTCGGCGGCGCCGGTGTGCACCCGCGCGACCCGCTGACCGTGTCCGCGACGATGGCGTCGCTGTTCCGGGACCGCGGCTGGGTGCAGGAGGTGTCGGTCGGCGGCGTGGTGGGACGGTGGCGCGAGGTCGTCGGGGACCAGATCGCCGACCACTGCACGCCCGAGACGTTCGCCGAGGGGGTCCTCGTGGTGCGGACGGACTCCTCCGCGTGGGCGCAGCAGCTCAAGATGCTGGCGCCGCAGCTGGTCCGCCGGATGGCCGAGGACGTCGGCGAGGGCGTGGTCAAGGACGTGCGGGTGCTCGGTCCGCAGGGGCCCGGGTTCGGCAAGGGCCGGCGCTCGGTCAAGGGCCGGGGGCCCCGGGACACCTGGGGCTGACGGGACCGCTCCCTCCGCCGCGGCACCACGCGGCCGGACGCGTCCGCAGCACGGCCCGTTGACAGGGGTTTCCGGCGCGGGTCCGGGTACACTGGGAATCGACAGCTCTGGCGCGTCTGCGCCGGTCCAGGACGCACGATCTCCGTCGTCGTGGAGTGATCCGCCCTCCCGCCCGGAGGACGGGCGCCTCCGCCGCGTGTGAGAACTGAGGAGCACCACCGCCCGTGGCTGACTTGAGCCCCTCCACCGGACCTGACTCCTCCGCACCCGGGGGGACGGTGAACGGGACTCCCGCCTACGACGCGTCCGCGATCACCGTGCTCGAGGGTCTCGAGGCGGTCCGCAAGCGTCCCGGCATGTACATCGGCTCCACCGGTGAGCGCGGCCTGCACCACCTCGTCTACGAGGTCGTCGACAACTCCGTCGACGAGGCCCTCGCCGGCTACTGCGACCACATCGAGGTCACCCTGCTGGCCGACGGCGGCGTGCGCGTGGTCGACAACGGCCGCGGCATCCCCGTCGCGATCCACCCCACCGAGGGCAGGCCGACCGTCGAGGTCGTCATGACGATCCTGCACGCCGGCGGCAAGTTCGGCGGTGGCGGCTACGCGGTGTCAGGCGGCCTGCACGGCGTCGGCATCTCCGTGGTGAACGCGCTGTCCACGCGGGTGCAGACCGTCGTCAAGCGCGACGGCTTCGCCTGGGAGATGGACTTCGCGGACGGCGGCAAGCCGGCGAGCGAGCTCCGCAAGGGCGAGGCGACCACGGAGACCGGCACGTCGCAGACGTTCTGGGCGGACCCCAGCATCTTCGAGACGGTCGAGTTCGACTTCGAGACGCTGCGCTCCCGGTTCCAGCAGATGGCCTTCCTCAACAAGGGCCTGCAGATCTCGCTGACGGACGAGCGCCCGCAGCACGGCGACACCGAGGACGAGGTCGCCGGCGACGACACCCCGGCCGTGGACGTGCCCGCCGCGCGCACCGTCACCTACAAGTACGACGGCGGCCTGGTCGACTACGTGAAGCACGTGAACTCGGCCAAGAAGGTCGACCTGGTGCACCCGGACGTCATCGACTTCGAGGCCGAGGACACCGAGCGCAAGATCTCGGTCGAGGTCGCGATGCAGTGGACCAGCGCCTACTCCGAGTCGGTGCACACGTACGCGAACACCATCTCCACCACCGAGGGCGGCACGCACGAGGAGGGCTTCCGCGCGGCGATGACCTCGCTGGTCAACCGCTACGCGCGCGACAAGGGCATCCTCAAGGAGAAGGACGACAACCTCACCGGCGACGACATCCGCGAGGGCCTGACCGCCGTCGTGTCGATCAAGCTCGGCGAGCCGCAGTTCGAGGGCCAGACCAAGACCAAGCTCGGTAACACGGAGGCGAAGACCTTCGTGCAGCGGGTGGTCAACGAGCAGTTCGGCGACTGGCTCGACTCGCACCCGAACGAGGCCAAGGACGTCATCCGCAAGGCGATCCAGGCGTCCCAGGCCCGGCTCGCCGCCCGCAAGGCGCGCGAGGCAACCCGGCGCAAGGGCCTGCTCGAGTCCAACTCGATGCCCGGCAAGCTCAAGGACTGCCAGTCGAACAACCCCGCCGAGTGCGAGGTGTTCATCGTCGAGGGCGACTCCGCCGGCGGCTCCGCCGTCCGCGGCCGCAACCCGCAGACGCAGGCGATCCTGCCGATCCGCGGCAAGATCCTCAACGTCGAGCGGGCGCGCCTCGACCGCGCGCTCGGCAACGCCGAGGTCCAGGCGCTGATCACCGCGTTCGGCACCGGCATCGGCGAGGACTTCGACCTCTCGAAGCTCCGCTACCACAAGATCGTGCTCATGGCCGACGCCGACGTCGACGGCCAGCACATCCGGACGCTGCTGCTCACGCTGCTCTACCGGTACATGCCGGAGCTGATCCTCAAGGGCCACGTCTACATGGCGCAGCCGCCGCTGTTCCGCATCAAGTGGTCCAACGCCCCGCACGACTACGTGTACTCGGACCGGGAGCGGGACGCCGTGCTCGCCGACGGCCAGGCCAACGGCAAGCGGATCCCGAAGGACAACGGCATCCAGCGGTACAAGGGTCTGGGCGAGATGGACTACTCCGAGCTGTGGGAGACCACCATGGCGCCGGAGCACCGCACGCTGCTGCAGGTCACGCTCGACGAGGCGGCCGCGGCGGACGAGATCTTCTCGGTGCTCATGGGCGAGGACGTCGAGTCCCGCCGCTCGTTCATCCAGCGCAACGCGCGCGACGTGCGGTTCCTGGACATCTGACCGAGCCCCGACCCCTCCGCACGACCCCGGCGCACGCCGCGCGCCGGGTCCGTCCCACCGAAGGACCCTGACCTGTGACTGAGCTGACCGGCGACAACATCGAGCACGGCCGCATCGACCAGGTGGACCTGCAGCTCGAGATGCAGCGGTCCTACCTGGACTACGCGATGGCCGTCATCGTGGGCCGCGCGCTCCCGGACGTCCGCGACGGCCTCAAGCCCGTGCACCGCCGCGTCCTGTACGCCATGTACGACGGCGGCTACCGGCCCGACCGGCAGTTCTCCAAGTGCTCCCGCGTCGTCGGCGACGTCATGGGCAAGTACCACCCGCACGGCGACACGGCGATCTACGACGCCCTGGTCCGCCTGGTGCAGGACTGGTCGCTGCGCTACCCGCTGGTCGCCGGCCAGGGCAACTTCGGCTCCCCCGGCGACGACCCCGCCGCCGCCCCGCGGTACACCGAGTGCAAGATGGCGCCGCTGGCCATGGAGATGGTCCGGGACATCGACGAGGACACCGTCGACTTCCAGGACAACTACGACGGCCGCACCCAGGAGCCGTCGATCCTCCCGTCGCGGTTCCCGAACCTGCTGGTGAACGGCTCCGCCGGCATCGCGGTCGGCATGGCGACCAACATCCCGCCGCACAACCTGCGGGAGGTCGCCGAGGGCGTCCGCTGGCACCTGGACAACCCGGAGGCGTCGAAGGAGGAGCTGCTCGCCGCGCTGCTCACCCGCGTCAAGGGCCCCGACTTCCCCACCGGCGCGACGATCCTCGGCCACCGGGGCATCGAGGAGGCGTACCGCACCGGCCGCGGCTCGATCACGATGCGCGCGGTCGTGGAGGTCGAGGAGATCCAGGGCCGGATCTGCCTCGTCGTCACCGAGCTGCCGTACCAGGTCAACCCGGACACGCTGGCCAAGAAGATCGCTGACCTGGTCCGCGAGAACCGCGTCCAGGGCATCGCGGACATCCGCGACGAGACCTCGGGCCGCACCGGCCAGCGCCTGGTCATCGTGCTCAAGCGCGACGCGGTCGCCAAGGTCGTGCTGAACAACCTCTACAAGCACACCCAGCTGCAGGACACGTTCGGCGCCAACATGCTCGCGCTGGTCGACGGCGTGCCGCGCACGCTCAGCCTCGACGCGTTCATCCGGCACTGGACGACCCACCAGCTCGACGTCATCGTCCGGCGGACCAACTTCCGGCTGCGCAAGGCCGAGGAGCAGATCCACATCTACCGCGGCTACCTCAAGGCGCTGGACGCGCTGGACGAGGTCATCGCGCTCATCCGCCGCTCCCCCGACGCCGACGAGGCCCGCACCGGCCTGATGGCCCTCCTCGACATCGACGAGGTCCAGGCGAACGCGATCCTCACCCTCCAGCTGCGCCGGCTGGCCGCGCTCGAGCGCCAGAAGATCCTCGACGACTACGCCAAGCTCGAGCAGGAGATCCTTGGCTACCGCGCGATCCTCGAGTCCCCCGAGCGCCAGCGCGGCATCGTCCGCGAGGAGATGGACGAGATCGTCGACAGGTACGGCGACGAGCGCCGCACGACGATCCTGCCGTTCGACGGCGAGGTGTCCGTCGAGGACCTCATCGCCGAGGAGGAGATGGTCGTCACCATCACCCGCGGCGGCTACGCCAAGCGGACCCGGTCGGACAACTACCGGGCACAGCGCCGTGGCGGCAAGGGCGTGCGCGGCGCGCAGCTGCGCGAGGACGACATCGTCGACCACTTCTTCGTGACGACGACGCACCACTGGCTGCTGTTCTTCACCAACCTCGGCCGGGTGTACCGCGCCAAGGCGTACGAGCTGCCCGAGGGCGGCCGCGACGCCAAGGGCCAGCACGTCGCCAACCTGCTGGCGTTCCAGCCGGGCGAGAAGATCGCCCAGGTCCTGGACCTGCGCGACTACGAGCAGGCCGAGTTCCTGGTGCTCGCGACCAAGCGCGGCCTGGTCAAGAAGACCCGGCTGGCGGAGTACGACTCCAACCGCTCCGGCGGCGTCATCGCGATCAACCTGCGCGAGGACGAGGACGGCCTGCCCGACGAGCTCGTGTCGGCCCGCATCGTCGACTCCGTGAACGACTTGATCCTCGTCTCCCGCAAGGGCCAGTCGCTGCGGTTCACCGCGACCGACGAGGCGCTGCGCCCGATGGGCCGCGCCACCTCCGGCGTCACGGGCATGAAGTTCCGCGCCGACGACGAGCTGCTCGCGATGGACGTCGTCCGCGAGGAGGCGTTCCTGTTCACGGTGACCCAGGGCGGCATCGCCAAGCGCACCGCGCTCACCGTCGAGAACTACCGCGTCCAGGGCCGCGGCGGCCTCGGCATCAAGGTCGCCAACCTCCCCGAGGCGAACGGCGACCTGGTCGGCGCGCTGGTGACGGACGCCGACGACGAGGTGCTCGTCATCATGGAGCGCGGCAAGATCGTGCGCTCCGCCACCTCCGAGGTGAACGCGACCGGCCGCACGACGCAGGGCGTCATCTTCGCCAAGCCCGACAACGGGGACCGGATCATCGCGGTCGCTCGCAACATCGAGCGTCACCTCGGTGACGAGGCGGGTACCGTGGGTGAGTCGGGCGAGCCGGACGTGACCACGTCCGCGGCCCTCGAGGACACCAGCGCCACCACAGCTCCGGACGCCCCGGTGGCTGACGAGACCTCCGAGGAGGACGCGTGACCGACACGCCTCCGTCGATCCCGCCCCGCAAGGGCGACGCCGGCGACAAGCCGGCCGGCCGCACCGCCACCGAGCAGGCCGAGCGCGCCACCGCGCCCGCCGCCAAGGCTCCGGCCGCCACGAGCCCCGCGACCAAGGCCACCCCGGCCGCCGCCAAGAGCGGCTCCGGGCGCACCTCCGCCCCCGCCGCGGCGACCACCACGACGCAGGAGCCGGTCCGCCCGGCCGCGTCGGGCGGGTCGGCCGCGACCGGCGCCGGTGCGGGTGCGGCGGCCGGTGCCGCCGCCGGCGCGGCGACGGGCAAGACGGGCTCCGGCACGGCGACCGCCACCGCGGCGCGCCCCTCCGGCACCTCGGCGCTCGGCGGCTCCGGCCCGCGCCGCGTGCGGCTCGCGATCTCGCGCGTCGACCCGTGGTCGGTCATGAAGCTGTCGTTCCTCATGTCCGTCGCGATCGGCATCATGATCGTCGTCGCGACCGCCGTCGTGTGGATCACGCTGGACTCGCTGCACGTGTTCGCGACGATCAACGACCTCGTCACCGAGATCCTGGCCGACTCGGACATCAACCTCATGCGGTACGTCGAGTTCGACCGCGTGCTGTCGATCGCCACCCTGGTCGCCGTCGTCGACATCTTCCTCATCACGGCGCTCGCCACCATCGGCGCGTTCCTGTACAACATCACCGCCGCGCTGGTCGGTGGCGTGCACGTCACGATGACGGACGAGTGACCCCCGGTTTGGGCGGGACGCCCCGGCTGGGGTAGTCTCGTCCGGCACGCCAGCGCGCCTGGTGTGCGGAGGGCCTATAGCTCAGACGGTTAGAGCGCTTCCCTGATAAGGAAGAGGTCAGAGGTTCAAGTCCTCTTAGGCCCACTCCCGAAGCCCCGTGGAGGAATCCATGAAGAAGCTGCTGCTCCTCACGGCGGTCGCCGCCGCGGGTTACGTCCTCTGGACGCGGTACGCCGCCGAGCGCGACGACCGCGACCTGTGGGCCGAGGTCACCGACTCGGTCGAGTAGACCACCGCTCCTCTCCTCCGCCGCCAGCTGCGCGGCCGGAACCCGCCGCTGCGCACCGCGCGGTCGCACGGGGCCATGGCGCAATTGGTAGCGCACCTGCTTTGCAAGCAGGGGGTTAGGGGTTCGAGTCCCCTTGGCTCCACCACGCACGAACCACGACGGCCCGGCACCCTGGTGCCGGGCCGTCGTCGTCGGCGCGGTCACCGTCACCCGGATGCGCGCGCGAAGCCGCACGGTCGGGGCGTCGCCGCTGCTACGTTCCCGCTCACGGCCCGTGCGTCCGGCGCCGCCACCTGCCGATCCTGAGGACACCCGTGACCGCTCCGACGCCGTACCCGCCCACCGAGGCCCGGCTGCGCCGGCGGCAGGACGCGCAGGACGCGTGGGGCGTCGTCGTGCGGTGCGAGGTGATCCTGGCCGGGCTGGCGGTGGTCGCGGCGGTGGTCGTGGTCGTGGCGCAGCCCGGTGAGCTCGGCGGTGCGCTCGCGATCGTGGGCCTGGCCTGGGCGGTGCACGCGCTGCTCACGGTCACCGTCGGTTACGCGGTCGGCGTGGTCGTGACGCACCGGCTGCCGTCCCGGCCGGCCCGCGGGACAGCAGGCGCGGCCTACGCGGTCGCGGGCGGGGCGACGGCGGCGTTGCTCGTGCTCCTCGGCGGGATGGGCCTCGCGGCCGTCGCCTGGGCCGTGCTCGGTGCGGTGACCGCCGGCTCCGCACGCGTGTGGGCGGACAGGCCGATCCGGTCCCGGGCGCTGCGCCGGGAGGCCGCGGCCCTCGTGGGGCTCGCGGTGCCGACCGGGTCCCCGTGGCCGACCGCCGCCGGCGCGCCGCCGCCGCACCCCGGCGACCCGGGCGCTCCCGGACGGCCGTAGCCCGGGCCCGGGCACGACGACGGCCCGGCACCCCCGCAGGGGTGACCGGGCCGTTGTCGGCTGGTCCGGGGCCGCTCAGGCGCCGGTGCTGCCCTCGTCGGTGCTCGGCGCGCCCTCGGTGCCCTCGGTCGGCGCCGCGTCCGGCTTCTTCGGCGCCGCGCGGCGCGGGGTCGCCTTCTTCGCCGCCTCGGTGACCTTCTCGGTCGCCTCGGCCACGCGCTCCTCGGCGGCCTCGCGGACCTCCGCGACGCGCTCGGCGGCCTTGTGGGTGGCCTCGCGGCCGCGGGCCACGGCCTCGCCGGCCGCCTGGCCGACCGCGTCGGCGGCGTCGCCCGCGCGGGCGCGGAGCTGGTCGCCGGTCGGGGCCTCGGGCTCCCACGGCTCGGCCCACGGGTCGGTGGTCGTGCGCGAGCGGGTCCAGGCGAACACCGCGGCGCCGGCACCGAGGATCGTGGCGAACAGAAAGAACCGCTTGGCACCCTTGTGCTGCTTCTTCTCGGCCTTCTTGGCGGCGGCGGCCGCAGCGGCAGCAGCGGCGGCGGCGCGGGCCTTCTTCTTGCCCGCCTCCTTGTCCGCGACGTGCTCGACGGCGGAGCCGGCGCGCTCGGCGGCCTCGTTCACGGCCTGCACGAGCTTGGGCAGCAGGTCGTCGACGAGCTTGTCGTGCGCGGTGTCGATGACCGGGCTCGCCTTCTCGGCGGCCTTCTCCACGCGCGGGGCCGCGGCCTTGACGCTCTCCTTGTAGAGGTGGTCGATGCGCGGGATCAGCCACTCGACGGCCGCCTCCACGCGGGGCTGCGTCCACTCGACCGCCTGGCCGGCGGCGCCCTTGGCGAGGACGGCGGCCTCGCCGGCCTGGACCTTGGCGGTCGCCGCGAGCTTGCCGGCGCCCTCGGCGGCCTTGCTGCCCGCGTCCGCGAGGGCTGCGGCGGCCTGGCCCTTGAGGCGCTCGGACGTCAGGTGGTCGGTGACGGCTTCGATCTTGCTCCGTCGGGTCAGGAAGGCCATGTCCACACTCTCCTGCTCGGGCTGGTCAGGTGGCTCCCCACTCTGCCACCGTCCGGCCTCCCGCGCAGGTGGCAGCGGTGTGTTCGTCCGGGGAGAACACCGGTTCCTCACCCGGCCGACCCACACGTCCGCGTGACAGGATGGCGGGCATGCACGCGACCCTGCACACGAACCGTGGCGACATCCGCCTGGAGCTCTTCGAGAACCACGCCCCGAAGACCGTGGAGAACTTCCGCGGCCTCGCGACCGGTGAGAAGGAGTGGACCGACCCGGCGACGGGCGAGAAGCGCACCGGCGCCCCGCTGTACGACGGCGTCATCTTCCACCGCGTCATCGACGGCTTCATGATCCAGGGCGGCGACCCGCTCGGGCGTGGGACCGGCGGCCCCGGCTACACCTTCGACGACGAGATCCACCCCGAGCTGCGGTTCTCCGAGCCGTACCTGCTCGCGATGGCGAACGCCGGTCTGCGCCGCGACCCGATCACCGGCCAGGTCGGCGGCACGAACGGCTCGCAGTTCTTCATCACCGTGACCGAGACGCCGCACCTCAACGGCAAGCACACGATCTTCGGCAAGGTCGTCGACGCGGAGAGCCGCGCCGTCGTGGACGCGATCGCGACCACCCGCACCCGCCCGGGCGACCGCCCGGTCGAGGACGTGGTGATCGAGTCGATCTCGTTCGAGTCCTGACGCCTCGATGACCCAACCGCAGCCGGGCCCTGCGCCCACACCTCCGCCCGTCTGCCCGCGGCACCCCGACCGCATCGCCTACGTGCGGTGCCAGCGGTGCGGCCGGCCGACCTGCCCGGAGTGCCAGCGCCCGGCTGCGGTGGGCATCCAGTGCGTCGACTGCGTGCGTGAGGGGCAGCGCCAGCAGCGCCCCGCGCGGACCGCGTTCGGCGGCCGCGTGACCGGCGGCCGGCCGGTCGTCACGCTCACCCTCATCGGCCTGTGCGTGGTCAGCTACGTGCTCCAGCTCACGAGCGCCACCTGGACCCGGGACCTGGCGTTCGCGCCGTTCATCGGCGAGACCGAGCCGTGGCGATTCCTCACGGCCGCGTTCCTGCACTCCACGGGCAACATCGCGCACATCGCGTTCAACATGATCGCGCTGTGGTCGGTCGGCCCGTTCCTCGAGGCCTCGCTCGGTCGCTGGCGCTTCCTCGCGCTGTACCTGCTGAGCGCCATCGGGGGCTCCGTCATGGTGCTGCTGCCGGCCTCGCCCCTGGAGCTGTCCTGGGTGACCGGGGTCGTGGGTGCCTCGGGCGCCGTCTTCGGCCTGTTCGGGGCGGTGCTGGTCGTGCTGCGGCGCGTGGGGCGGTCCGCGGGCGGCATCGTCGCCGTCATCGCGATCAACGCCGTCCTGGGCTTCGTGCTCCCCGGCGTGGCCTGGCAGGCGCACCTCGGCGGCCTGGTCGTCGGCGCCGCGCTGGGCGCCGCCTTCGCGTACGCGCCGCGGGAGCGGCGCACGCTGGTCGCCGTCGGGTCCTGCGTGGCGGTCGCCGTGCTGCTCGTCGGGGCAGCCGTGGTGACCTACTCCGGGGTCTGAGGCCGATCCCCAGCGTTGCTCACAGGTGTGGAATTACACCGGTGTAGTTATCCACAGGGTTGTGCACCGCTGGGGACACGGCGCCCGATCGCCCGGATCTTCCGCGAGATCATCGGGGGACGGGCTGGGGACAACCGGCGCCGACCTGGGGACGACGCGCCTGCGAGGCACGCGGGCCGGTGGTCCCGGGCACGGACGGGTGCCGGGCCGGGTGACGTCGACGTCGACCCGGCCGCGGCGCTCCGGTCACTTCCAGCGGGTGGCCATCCCGAGCCCGACGAGCGCGAACGCGAAGCCGATCGCGAGGTTCCACGACCCGATGCCGGGGATCGGGAAGTCGAAGTTCGTCAGGTAGGTGACGACGATCCACAGCAGACCGGCGACGAGCAGGCCGCCCAGCACGGGCACGAACCACGGCGGGTTGACCGTGGGGCCGGCCGAGCGCTCGGCGGGCGCGGTGTAGTGCGACTTCTGCCGCGTCCTGGACTTGGGCACGGGATGCTCCTGACGTCGACCGTCTGGCTCGGCGGATCCGGACCGCGCCGCGCTGCGGACGCACGCACGGACCCGCGTGGACGTGGCCTAGCGTAGTGGCGGAGAACCGAGGGGGATGAGCGTGCCCGAGCAGCACCCAGAGCACCGGCCCCACGGGGCCCACGCGGCGCCGGCCGCGCCGGACGGCCCGGGCGCGCCCGCGGCACCCTCCTCCGCCGAGCCGTCCGCCCGGCTGCGCGCCGCCCGCGAGCACGCCCAGCACCGGATCCAGCGGCACCGCCGCGGCCGCGCGCTGCGCGGGACGCTGTCGATCGGCCTGGTGATGGCCCTCGCCGGCGCCCTGTTCACCGCGAACGCCCGGCTCGCCAGCGGCACCGACACCCGGCAGCCGCAGGACCTCGCCGGGCTGCAGTCCAACGAGGACGCCCGACGGGAGCGCCTGGCGGACCAGGTGGCCGCGCTGCGCTCCGAGGTGGACGCGCTGACCCAGGCCCAGACCGACACGGTCGGTCTGGAGTGGCAGTCCGCGGGGGAGGCGTTCGACATCGCCTCGGGCAAGGTCGCCGTCACCGGGACCGGGATCACGGTGAGCCTCGACGACGCCCCCGCCGACGGGCCGCGCGTCGCCGGCGCCGGCCCCGACGACCTCGTCGTGCACCAGCAGGACCTCCAGGCGGTCATCAACGCGCTGTGGGCCGGGGGAGCGGAGGCGATGGCCCTCATGGACCAGCGCGTCATCTCCACCAGCGCGTTCCAGTGCATCGGCAACGTGCTGTCGCTCCAGGGTCGCCGGTACTCCCCGCCGTACGTCGTCACCGCCGTCGGGGACCCCGAGGAGCTGCTCGACGCGCTCGCTGCCGACCCGGCCGTGCGCGCGTACCGGTCCTGGGTCGACGCCGTCGGGCTCGGTTACCAGGTCACCCGTCCGGACCAGGGCGTCCGGGTGCCCGCCTACGATGGCTCGGTCGACATGCGGTACGCGAGCGTGCCGGCCGGCACGGAGGTCCTCCCGGGTCTCGTCGCCGACGAGAGCACCGCCACGAGCACCGGGACGAGCAGCGCCGCGCGCCAGGAGGACACCGAGCGATGAGCGGGACCGAGGTGACCCGGACGCGGCGCCGGTCGCGCGACCGCGAGCCCGCCCGCGGCGGCGGTGCCGTGTTCGGCGCCGTCGGCGTGCTCGGCGAGCTGCTCATCACCGCCGGCGTGCTGCTCCTGGCGTTCCTCGCCTGGCAGCTCTGGTGGACCGACGTGGAGTCCAACCGCGAGCAGGCGCAGCTCGTCCAGGAGCAGGGCTGGGACGAGCCGCTGGCGCCGCTGGAGGAGCCCGACGGCCCGGCGATCGTCACCCCGCGGTACGACGAGCCGCCCGTGCTGGCCGAGCCCGACTACCTCACGACGTTCGCCTCGATGCGGGTCCCGCGCTGGGACGGCGAGCCCACCCGGACCATCACGCAGGGCACCGACCGGCCGAACGTGCTCAACCCGCTCGGCGTCGGGCACTACGAGGGCACCGCGATGCCCGGCGGCGTCGGGAACTTCGCGCTCGCCGCGCACCGCACCACGTACGGCAAGCCGTTCAACCGGATCGCGGAGCTCCAGGAGGGCGACCCGATCGTCGTCTGGACCGCCGACACCTGGTACGTCTACCGCGTGACGTCGTCGCAGATCGTCATGCCCGACGACGTGCAGGTGATCGCGCCCGTGCCCGACCAGCCGGGCGTCGAGCCGACCGAGCGCGTCATCACCCTGACCACCTGCCACCCGATGTTCTCCGCGAGGGAGCGGTACATCGTGCACGGCGTCCTGGACTACTGGGCCCCCGTCTCCGAGGGCGTGCCCGCCGAGCTCGCGGAGGTCTCCTGATGTACGGGTGGCTGTGGCGGCACCTGCCCGGGCCGGCCCTGGTGCGGGTCCTGATCCTGCTTGTCCTCGCCGTGGCCGTCCTGGCCGCGTGCTTCGTGTGGGTGTTCCCCTGGCTCGCCCCGTACATGCCGTTCAACGACACCACCGTGGGGGAGGGCTGACGATGAGCCGCATCCTGGTCGTCGACAACTACGACTCGTTCGTCTACACGATCGTCGGGTACCTGGACCAGCTCGGCGCCGAGACCGTCGTCGTGCGCAACGACGCCGTGCCGCCGGTGTCCGAGCGGTCGGAGTTCGACGGGGTCCTCGTGTCGCCCGGCCCCGGCACGCCGTCCGAGGCGGGCGCGTCGATGCAGGTCATCCGCGACTGCGCCGAGTCGGGCACGCCCATGCTCGGGGTCTGCCTCGGGCACCAGGCGCTCGGCGAGGTCTTCGGCGGCACCGTCACGCACGCGCCGGAGCTCATGCACGGCAAGACGAGCCTCGTGGCGCACGAGGGGCACGGCGTGTTCGAGGGGCTGCCGACGCCGTTCACCGCGACCCGGTACCACTCGCTGGCCGTCGTCGACGGCACCGTCCCCGACGAGCTCGAGGTCACCGCCCGCGCGAACGGGATCATCATGGGCCTGCAGCACCGCACGCTGCCCCTGCACGGGGTCCAGTTCCACCCGGAGAGCGTGCTGACCGAGGGTGGCCACCGGCTGTTGGCCAACTGGCTGGCCCTGACCGGCGAGCCGGACGCGGTCGCCCGCTCCGCGGACCTGCACCCCCTGGTCCGGCCGTAGCCGCCGCACCGAGTTCGGTGCTCACCGCCGAGTTCGGTGGCGGGACGCACCGAACTCGGCTCTGACCACCGAACTCGGCGCGTCGACTCCTCCACAGGCGGTCGAGCGTGCGGATGCCGCCCGTTCTGGGGACCGCGGCGGCGCTCTCCGGGGCCGAGCGGGGAACGTGGGCGGATGAACGATCCGCGCCGACCCGACCAGGACGATCGATCCGCTCACCTCCCCTCGACCCGGTCGAACGCATCAACCGGACCGTCGCCCTCCCGTCGTCGTCTCGACCTGCCGCCGGGACGGGCGTGGGTCCCGGTGGTCAGACCGGCCGTCCCCGACCTCGTGCACGCGTCCACGACGCCGCCCGAGGAGCTCCAGCGACGGGTGCGCCGGGGCGAGCTGGTGCGGGTCGGACGAGGGTCCTACGTCGTCCCGGTGGCGGGGCTCGAGCCGTGGGCGATCGACCAGCAGGTGCTCCTCAGCCGTGCCGCGGCGCTGCACCACCGACGCAGCGGGCCGCACTGGTTCAGCCATGCCACCGCCGCCGTGCTGTGGGGTTGTCCGCCCGGGACCGTGCCGCGGACCGTGGACGTCACCGCTCCCGTGCGCCGCCGGACGACGCCCGGCGAGCGCGACGGTGCCGTACGGGAGCACTACTCGCCCGCGTCGGACGGCGACGTGTGCGATGTGCTCGCGCTGCCGACGACGTCACTGGAGCGCACGGCGGTGGACTGCGCGGCCGTGCTTCCCGGATCCGAGGGTCTCGCGGTCGCCGACTCCGCCCTGCGCGCGGGAGCCGACCCGGCCGAGCTGGACCGGGTCCTGGGACGACGGGCGGGCCGTCCCGGGGTCCGGCGAGCGCGCGCGGTGCTCGGGATGGCCGACCCGCGGGCCGAGTCGGTGGGCGAGTCCCGGCTCCGCTGGCTCCTGCGCACATCGGGGCTGCCGGGTCCCGAGCTGCAGGTGCCCGTGCGGACTGCCGCGGGGTGGCGGTGGCTCGACCTCGGCTGGCCGGACGAGCGCGTGGCCGTCGAGTTCGACGGGAGGCTGAAGTACGGCCGGGACGGGCGAGAGGCGGCGGACGCGATCTTCGCCGAGAAGCGCCGGCAGGACGCCATCGAGGACGAGGGCTGGACGGTGGTCAGGGTGACGTGGCGGGACCTCGACCGCCCCGCCGAGACCGTCGCGCGGATCCGTCGGGCCCTGCGTGCCGCCGGTCGTCGACGACGACGCTGACCGGGTCGCGGCGCCGGTTCGGTGCGTACAGCCGAGTTCGGTGCCTACAGCCACCGAACTCGGCCCGAGGCACCGAACCCGAGAGCGCTCGGCGGCGGCGTACGGGAAGCCGGCGGCTCGGGGACGGGAACGGGCCCCGCCCCCCGGGAGGGGACGGGGCCCGCGCGGGCTGGCGGCGGGTCAGTCGCCGCCGTTGCCGTTGCCGTTCCCGTTGCCCTCGTTGCCGCCCGTCGGGTTGGGGCCCGAGGACAGGGTCAGGGTCACGGTGCTGCCGATGGGGACGGTCTGACCGACGCGCGGGTCGGACGAGATGACCGTGCCGGCCGGCTGGCTGGACGGGTCGTCCGAGGACACCGCGTCGACGACGAGCCCGAGGCCCTGGAGCTGGGCGGTGGCGTCCGCCTCGCTCTTGCCCACGATGTCGTTCGGGATGGTCACCGTGGTCGGCGCCTTGGCGACCGTCAGCGTCACCTGGGTGCCCTGCGGCACGACGCCGGGGGAACGATCCTGCCGGATCACGATCCCCGGGGCGACGTCCGCGCTCTCCTCCTGCACGACGTTCGACGTGAGCTTGAGGTCGTTGAGCGCCTTCACGGCGGCGTCCTGGGGCTGGCCGGCCAGGTCGGGGAGCGACACCAGTCCGGAGGAGATCACCAGCGCGACGGGGGTGCCCTCGGCGACGGACTGGGCCCCGGCCGGGTCGGTCCGCAGGACACGACCCTCCGGCTGGGTCGCGTCGTCCTCCTCGGTCACCGTGGACACGGTCAACCCGGCGGCCTCGAGCTGCGACCGCGCCTGGTCCTGGGTGAGCCCGGACACGTCCGGCACGGTGACGGCGTTCGGCCCGGTGGACACCCACATCGTGACCGTGGAGCCGTCCTCGGCCTCCTCGCCGCCGGCGGGGTCGGTGCGCGTGACGGAGCCTTCGGGGACGTCCGGACTGGCCTCCGCCTGCCGGGACACCTCGAAGCCCTTGTCGGTCAGGGCGGCCGAGGCGTCCGCCTCCGCCTGCCCCACCACGCTGGGCACGGTGACCATCTCCACGGGGGGTGTGGTGTCCCGCATCAGCAGCCAGATGATGCCGCCGACCGCGAGGGCCGCGATCACGCTCAGCGTGATCCAGAGCCACCGCTTGGACTTCTGCTCCTCCTCGGGCTCCTCGTCGGTCTGCGCGGGCAGCACGGAGGTGCCGGGGCCGGTCGGCGCCCACGCGGGCGCGTCGCCGGGCATGACCTGGGTCGCGGCGGCGTCGGGGGCGAGCACCTGGGTCGCGGCGCCGGCGCCGAGCGCGGCGGCGGCGACGGCAGGGGCCGACACGGCACCGCCGCGGGCGGCGGCCTCGAGGTCGGCGCGGAACTCGGCGGCGGAGGAGTAGCGGGCGTCCCGCTCCTTCGCCAGCGCCTTCGCGGTGATCCGGTCGAGCACCTCGGGCACGTCGGAGGCGACCGAGGACGGCGCCGGGGCGATCTCGCGGACGTGCTGGTAGGCGACGGCCACGGGGGAGTCGCCGATGAACGGCGGCCGGCCGGTGAGCAGCTCGAACAGCAGGCAGCCGGCGGAGTACAGGTCGGAGCGGGCGTCGACGGTCTCGCCGCGGGCCTGCTCGGGCGACAGGTACTGCGCGGTGCCGATGACGGCCTGGGTCTGCGTCATGGTGGCCGCGGAGTCGGCGACGGCGCGCGCGATGCCGAAGTCCATGACCTTGACCGCGCCCGTGGGGGTCAGCATGACGTTCGCCGGCTTGATGTCGCGGTGCACGATGCCCGCGTGGTGGGAGTACTCGAGCGCCGACAGCACGCCGGCGGTGATCTCGATGGCCTCCTCGATCGGCACGGCCTGGCCGTCGCGGAGGATGTCGCGGACCGTGTGGCCCTCGACGTACTCCATGACGATGAACGGCACGTGCGCGGTCGCGCCGGTCGGCTCGGTGTAGACGTCCTCGCCGGTGTCGTACACGGCGACGATCGACGGGTGGTTGAGGCCCGCCGCGGCCTGCGCCTCGCGGCGGAACCGCGCCTGGAACGACGGGTCGCGCGCGAGGTCGGAGCGCAGGATCTTGATCGCCACGGTGCGCCCGAGGCGCGTGTCGTGCCCGATGTGCACCTCGGCCATGCCACCACGGCCGATGAGCTCACCGACCTCGTACCGTCCGGCGAGGATCCGGGATCCGTCGTCCACCACTAGGCGTCCTTCGCTGTCGTCGTCTGCGCGTCCGGTGCGGTTGCGCCGGACTGTGCTCGCCAGATCATCCCACCCTCGGTGGCCGCCCGGGTGTACTCGCTCGTACCCACCGGCACCAGCGAGCCCGGGTCACCCGTCAGGCGGTCGGCCAGCGCGGCGCCGAGGAGGGCCACGACCAGCACGGCGAGGACGAGGAGCGGCCAGCGGACGTGGAACCGCCCGTCACCGGCCCCGCGCTGCACGCGGGCGTGCGCCCGGGTGGTCGGGCTGCTGTGCGCGCCGCCCCGGCCGGCGGTCGCGCGGTAGGTCGGTGCGGGTGCCCCCGTGCCGCTGGTCGGCCGGCCGGTGCGCGGGTCGAACGACGGCGGGGCGCCGGTCGCGGTCGCCGCGGGGGAGGCGGCGGACGCCGCGGACCCGCGGACGCGCATCGCGCCCGCCTCGCTGGGCCGGGAGCCGGACGTCCGCGACGCGCGGGAGTCGCCGGCCGCCGCCGTGTCCCGCGCGGCGGCCCGGGTGCCCGAGGCACCGCTCGACGCCCCGCGCCCGGGCACGATCGACACCGGCGGGCTGCCGCCGGCGGGGGTGTGCGGGACCAGGGCGTCGAACAGGTCGGCGAGCTCCTCGGCGGTCCGCGGCCGGTCGGCCGGGTCCTTCGCGAGCAGCCGCATGACGAGCCGCGCGATCTGCCGGTCGACCGACGGCGGCAGCGGCGGGACGGGCGTGTTGACGTGCGCGACCGCGATGTCGACGGCGGTCGGCCCGGTGAACGGCCGGTGCCCGACCAGCGCCTCGTACGCGACGATGCCGAGCGCGTACATGTCGGAGGCCGCCGTGGCGGGACCGCCGACGGCCTGCTCGGGCGACAGGTACTGCGCGGTGCCCATCACCATGCCGGTGGCGGTCATCGGGACCTGGTTGCTGGACAGCGAGACGCCGAAGTCGGTGATCTTCACCTTGCCCGTGGGCGTGATGAGGATGTTGCCGGGCTTCACGTCCCGGTGCACCACCCCGGCCTCGTGGGCGGCGTGCAGGGCTCGGGCGGTCTGCGCCAGGATCGGCAGCAGCCGGCGCGGGGGGAGCACGGGCTCGCGCTCGAGCAGGTCGCTCATGGGCTCGCCGACGATGAGCTCCATCGCGAGGAACGCGGACCCGTCCTGCTCGCCGTAGTCGAACAGGGCCGCGATCCCGGCGTGCGACAGGCTGCCGGCGTTTCGGGCCTCGGTGCGGAACCGCTCGAGGAACCCGGTGTCGCCGGCGTACTCCTCGCGGAGCACCTTGATGGCGATGTCGCGGGCCAGGGACTCGTCGTGCGCGGCCCAGACCTCGCCCATGCCGCCGACGGCGATCTGGCGGGTCAGCCGGTAGCGCCCGCCCAGCACGACGCCCGGTGCCGGCCTCACTGGTTGATCACCGCCTCCATGACGGCCTTGGCGATCGGCGCGGCGACCCGGCCGCCGGTGGCCTCGGAGCCGACGGACCCGCCGTGCTCGACGATGACCGCGACCGCGACCTGCGGGTCGTCGGCGGGCGCGAAACCGGTGAACCAGGCGTGCGGCGCGTCGCCCTCGACGCCGGTCTGCGCGGTGCCGGTCTTGCCGGCGACGGTCACGCCGGGGATCTGCGCGGACGTGCCGGAGCCGGACTGCACGACGCCGACCATCATGTCGGTGAGCTGCTGCGCCGTCGCGGCCGAGACCGACTGGGACAGCTCGGTGGGGTCCGCCTCGCTGACGACGTCGAGGTTCGCGGTCCGGACCGTCTGCACCAGGTACGGCGTCATCAGCGTGCCGCCGTTCGCGATCGCGGACGCGACCATCGCCATCTGGATCGGCGTGGCGCGCACGGACTCCTGGCCGATCGCCGACAGCGCGGTCTGCGCCTCGTTCGGGTCCTCCGGGTACCGCGAGGCGGCGACCCGCATGGGCACGGTGAGGTCGGTCTGGTCGAAGCCGAACTTCTCGGCCTGCTCGCGGATCGCGTCGTCGCCCAGGTCCACGCCGAGCGACGCGAACGCCGTGTTGCAGGAGATCCGCAGCGCGTCGGCCAGCGTGGTCTGCTGGTTCGCCCCGCAGGACTCGCCGCCGAAGTTCGGCAGCGTCGTCCGGGTGCCGGGCAGCGTGTAAAGGTCGGGCGCGGACAGCACGGACTCCGGGGTGTACGAGCCGGACTCGAGCGCGGCCGCGGCGGTGACCAGCTTGAACGTCGACCCGGGCGGGTAGTTCTCGCTGGTCGTCTTGTTGATGAGCGGGTCGCCGTCGGCCGCCAGCAGCTGCTGGTACGCCGCGTTCGCCGCCGTCGTGTCGTGGGTGGCCAGCGCGTTCGGGTCGAAGCCGGGCGTCGACACCATCGCGAGGATCTTGCCGGTCGACGGCTCGACCGCCACGACCGCGCCCCGCTGGTCGCCGAGCGCGTCGAGGGCCGCCTGCTGCGCCGCCGGGTCGATGGTGAGCTCGATGGACGAGCCCTGGGGCTGCGCACCGGTGATGAGGTCCTGGATGCGCGTCCAGAACAGCGAGTCCGCCTGGCCGGTGAGCACGTCGTTCATCGACCGCTCCAGCTGCGAGCCGCCGTTGACGACCGAGTAGAACCCGGTGACGGTCGAGTAGAGCTCCGGCTGGCTGTACGAGCGCTGGTAGCCGAACGGGTCGTCGACGGCCGTCGACTGCGCGACCGGCTGACCGGCGACGATGATCGGCCCGCGGGGCTTGCCGTACTCCCGGTAGAGGGTCCGCACGTTGCGCGGGTCGTTGTTCAGCGCGGACGCCTGCCCGAACTGCACCCAGGTGGTGCCGGCCAGCAGGGCCAGGAACATGACGACGACGACGGTCGCCAGGCGGCGGAGGGCGGTGTTCACGCGCGACCACCTCCGGATGTGCGGCGCAGCTGCTCGGTGGGCTGGTCGTCGCCGGCGACGGCGACGGGGTTCCGGGCTTCCTCGTCGAGCGGCAGGCCGCCGGCCGGGGTGGACAGCAGCTCGCCGCCCGGCTCGGGTGCGGGGCGGCGCGCGTCGTCGGAGATCCGCAGCAGCAGGGCCGCGACGATCCAGTTCGCGAGCAGCGACGACCCCCCGTACGCCAGGAACGGCGTGGTCAGGCCGGTGAGCGGGATGATCCGGGTGATGCCGCCGACCACGACGAAGCACTGGAACGCGATGACGAACGCGAGGCCGGCCGCGAGCAGCTTGCCGAAGCCGTCCCGGACGCCGATCGCCGTGCGCAGGCCGCGCTGGCACAGCACCAGGTAGACCGTGAGGATCGCCATGAGGCCGGTCAGGCCGAGCTCCTCGCCGAGCGACGCGATGATGAAGTCCGACTCGGCGAACGGCACCAGGTCGGGCCGGCCCTGGCCCCAGCCGGTGCCGAACAGCCCGCCGCTGGCCAGGCCGAACAGCCCGCGCACGAGCTGGCCGGAGCCGCCGGGGGACCGCTCGAAGACGTCCTGGTCGAGCGCGTGCTGCCAGATGTGGAACCGGGCGGCGACGTGCCCGAACGTGGCGGTCGCGACAGCGACGCCGCCGGCGAACATGATCAGGCCGATGACGATCCAGGACAGCCGCTCGGTCGCGACGTAGAGCATCGCGACGAACAGGCCGAACAGGAGCAGCGACGTGCCGAGGTCGCTCTGCAGCACCAGGACCGCGATCGACGCCGCCCAGACGACGACGATCGGGCCGAGGTCGCGCAGGCGGGGCAGCTGCAGGCCGAGCACCTTGGGCCCGGCCAGCGCCAGCGTGTCGCGGTGCGTGACCAGGTAGCCGGCGAAGAACACGGCGAGCGCGATCTTGGCGAGCTCGGCCGGCTGCAGGGAGAACCCGAGGGCGCGGATCCAGATGCGCGCGCCGTTGATGGTGACCCCGAGGCCCGGGACCAGCGGCAGCAGGATCAGCGCGAGGCCGACGACCATCGCCGTGTAGGTGTAGCGGCGCAGGGTGCGGTGGTCGCGCAGCACGACCAGCACGACGCACGCGAGGACGACCGAGATCGCCGACCACGCCAGCTGCCGGCCGGCGAACATGTCCGTGCCGCCGCGGGCCTCGCGGGCCAGGTCGATCCGGTAGATCATCGCCAGCCCGATGCCGTTGAGCGCGATCACCGACGGCAGGATCACCGGGTCCGCGTACGGCGCGCGCCAGCGCAGCACGACGTGCACGACCAGCGCCAGGCCGGCGAGGCCGGCGCCGTAGCCGAGCACGTCGGCCGGCAGCTCGTCGGTCGCGCCGAGCCCGACCAGCGCGTACGCCGCGATCGCGATCGCCAGGGCCAGGACCAGCAGGGCCAGCTCGGTGCCGCGGCCGGCGCGCACGCGGTGCGCCTCCACCGTCGCCATCAGGGGCCCGCCGGCGGGGCGGTGGCACCGGTCGTGGCGGCCGGGGCCGCGGGCGTCGTCGGGGTCGGCGTCGGCGTGGGCTCCGGCTCGGCGTCCTCGGCCAGGGACTCCACCCGCTCCCGGGCGTCGGCGAGCGTCGCGGTGTGGATGGTCTGCTGGAGGCGCTCGCGCACGAAGGCCGGCAGGTCGTCGACGACGACGTCGCTGGTCTCGACGACCTCCGACAGCGACACCGGCCCGACCGACTGCGGGATGCCGCGGTAGATCGCGACGACCTCGCCGTCCACGCCCACGTAGTACTGGGTCTGCGTCCACCGGTAGAACCCGAACGCCGCCCCGGCGACCACGACGACCGCGAGCAGGCTCAGCAGGATCCGGCGCACCCGCCGCCGGCGGCGCGTGCGGCGCTCGTCGGCGTCGTCCTCCTCGTCGTCGTCGGCGTCCACCACCGCGACGCCGCCGCCGGGGGTGCTGGCCTGGCGGGACAGCTCGGCGGCGCGGGCGGCGGGGCCGTCCTGCGCGGCCGTCGGGCGGTTGCGGGACACGGCCGCGGAGCCGACGACCACGGCGTTCGTGGTCGGCCCGGCGCCGTCGCGGACGTCGTTCAGCTCCAGCACGTCGGCGACGACCACGGTGACGTTGTCCCCACCGCCGGCGCGCAGCGCCAGCTGGACCAGCCGCTCCGCGCAGGTGTCGACGTCGGGCAGCTCGTACAGGGTGCGCGCGATCGTCTCGCCGCTCACGAAGCCGGACAGGCCGTCGGAGCACAGCAGCCAGCGGTCGCCGGCGCGCGCCTCGCGGACGGACAGGTCGGGCGCGATGTCGACGTCGAAGTCGCCCAGCACCCGCATGACGACCGAGCGCTGCGGGTGCGTCTCGGCCTCCTCCGGTGTGATCTTGCCGGTGTTGACGAGGTGCTGGACGAACGTGTGGTCGGTCGTGACCTGCGTCAGCACGCCGTCGCGGAGCAGGTAGCCGCGCGAGTCGCCGAGGTGCACCATCGCGAGCTTGTTGCCGGCCCGCAGGATCGCGGTGACCGTCGTGCCCATCCCGGCGAGCTCCGGGTTCGACTCCGAGCGGCTGATGATCTCCTCGCGGGCCTCCTCGAGCGCGCGCTCGAGCTCGTCGAGCGCGTCGTCGGGGCCGTGCGACTCGCCGTCCAGCGGGGCGAGGGCCGCGATCGCCACGGACGACGCCACGTCACCGCCGGCGTGCCCGCCCATGCCGTCGGCGACGACCAGCAGGTGCGGACCGGCGTACGCGGAGTCCTGGTTGTTCGACCGGACCAGCCCCACGTCGGACCGGGCGGCGTAGCGCAGCGCGATGCCCACGATCCCCGCTACCCCTGCAGCTCGAGGACGCTCTGGCCGATGCGGATCTGCGCACCGGGGCGGACGGGGACCGCAGCCGTCACCTTCTGGTCGTCCAGGAAGGTGCCGTTCGTGGAGCCCATGTCCTCGACCAGCCACTGGCCGCCCTCGGGGTACACCCGGGCGTGGCGGGAGGACGAGTAGTCGTCGTCGAGCACCAGGGTGCACGAGGGTGCGCGGCCGATCAGCACGGCCGACGACCCGAGCGGCAGCGTCGTGCCGCGCAGCGGGCCCTCGGTGACGACCAGGCGGGTCGGGCCGCTGCGGCGACCACGGCCCCGGTCGGGGGTCGGCGCAGCGGCGGCGGCGCCGGCGGGCGGCGCAGGGTTCCCGGCGGCGCGCGGGCGGCGGCGGCTCGTGATCCGGGTCCCGTACAGGTCCCGGCGCAGCACGCCGATCGCGGACAGCACGAAGGCCCACAGGAGCACGAGGTACCCCAGGCGGAGCAGGGTGACCGTCAGCTCACTCATGCGTGCCTTGCGTGCCGTGGCTCACTCGTCCTGGTCCTGTCCGTCGCCGTCGCCCGTCCAGAACATGATGCGGGTCCGGCCGATGGTGAGCGTGTTCCCGTCCAGGAGTGTCGCGGCCGGGACCTGGTGGCCCTCGACGAACAACCCGTTCGTGGAGCCCAGGTCCGAGGCCACGACGCCCTGCGGGGAGACCCGGATCTCGAGGTGCCGGCGGGACACGCCCGGGTCGTCCACGACGATGTCGGCCTCCGAGCCGCGGCCGATGACCGTCACCGGGCCGGTCAGCAGGTACCGCTGGCCGTCGATGTCGATGAGCGGGTGCCGGGGGCTCGGGGCGGCGGTCGTCGCCGGGGCGGCCGCGCCGCGCACCGTCGCCGACTTCACCCGGAACCGGCCCGTCTCGAGGTCCTCGTACTCGTGGAACGCCACCGTCACGGGGCCGACGAACGCGTACCGCTGACCCGTCGCGTGCTCCGTGACGTTCGCGGCCAGCTCGTCGGCGAGCGCCTCGGCGCCCCACGCCTCGACCTGGTCGTAGTCCGAGGGCGACAGCTCCAACGTGAACTCGTTCGGCACGACCGTCCGGTCGCGGCCGACGACGGCCGCCCGGTCGTCGACCTCGCGACGCAGCGCGCTCGCCAGCTCGACGGGCTTCACCTCGCTGCGGAAGGCCTTGGCGAACGCGGTGTTCACCACGCGCTCCACACCGTGCTCGAACCGGTCCAGGATGCCCACGCCCACCACCTCCTCACCGCACGCGCGAAACGGTCGGGCGCGAACCTGCACCCGACACACTGCGTCGATGGTAGCCGCGGAGCAGGTCCGGAGGCTCTCCCTGTGGACGACGGGTGTGGCGTGGCCTCGGTGGAGACGTTGCGACCGGGTGTGCACGGGGCGTGGAGGAGCGCATCTGACGGGGGTCCGGCGGGTCGCGGCGTGGGCCGCGAGGAGGTGGTCAGGAGCGACCTCGGAATCGTGTTAATCTTCTGCGGCGCGCGAGTGGCGGAACGGCAGACGCGCTGGCTTCAGGTGCCAGTGTCCGAAAGGGCGTGGGGGTTCAAATCCCCCCTCGCGCACACAGGCTTGTTCGTCTAGAACAGGCAGAGCAGTTCGGGTAGCCCCCGGTCGGAGAGTCTCCGGCCGGGGGTTCTTCGTTTGTGGGTCTGACCTGCGGTTTCGCTAGCACGCTGG
>NZ_JAANNB010000090.1 GCF_011603975.1 Cellulomonas sp. IC4_254
GAGGACCACGGTAGGCGAGCGGGTCGCCGCGCTCCCGGCGGCACCGGGGCCGCACACGAATCCTCCACCAGGTCGGCGAGGGGCGTGCGCGGCCGTACCCCCGGCGCGCCCCGCGGCCCAGGGGCCGGTCAGCGCCGCGCGGGCGCGGTCGCCGGCTCCGCGTCGCCGTCCAGCAGCACCGCGTGCGGCCCCGCACCCGCGAGGTGCGCCCGGGTCTCGTCGTCCGCGTGCACGCACAGCAGGCAGCCGCCCCGCGCCTCCAGCAGCACCGCGGCCTCGTCCACGGCCTCGGCCGCGCGGCGGCTCCGGAGCCGGGCCGAGCGCAGGTCGAGCACGACGATCGAGGCGCACGCGGACAGGGCGTCGAGCAGGGCGCGCAGCCGGCCGGCGTCGGCGCGGCCGAACGACCCGGCCGGGCGGACGGTGGCCGTGATCCAGGGGTCGGCGTCGGCCGCGACGTGGTGCGGCTGGGCGGCGTGGTGGGCGTGGGCGGTGGGTGCGTCCAGGACGGACATGGCGGGCTCCCTCTCGTCGGGCCCCGGGGCGGGGCGACCCGACCAGCGCACCGCCCGCCCCTGGGAGCGGCCTGGGTCGCGCCGGGCGGGTCGCTGTGCGGCCCCGCGACGACGGGGCGCGGCGACCGGGTGGGCGCGGGACCTTCACGCGGGCGTCGTCCGGGGTGCACGCTGGGCGCACCCGGCCCGCACGCGGCCCGCCCCGCCGCCGGGCCACGACGACGAGGGAGTCCGTCATGCTCGACCTCAGCGAGTCCTTCAGCGGCTACTCGGTGGCGGACGTGACCGCCGCCCGCGCGTTCTACGCCGACGTCCTCGGCCTGGACGCCGAGGAGCGGGACGGGATGCTCCTGCTGCACCTGTCCGGGCGCGACGTGCTGCTCTACCCGAAGGGCGACGCGCACGTCCCGGCGTCGTTCACGGTGCTGAACTTCCCGGTGCCGGACGTGCCGGCGGCCGTGGCCGAGCTCCGCGGTCGCGGCGTGCGGTTCGAGCGGTACGAGGGCACGCCGACGCAGACCGACGAGGACGGGGTGTTCCGCGGCGGCGGACCGCTGATCGCCTGGTTCACCGACCCGTCGGGGAACGTGCTGTCGGTCATCGAGCAGGAGTGACCGGCGCCCGGCGCGCGCCTGCGCGGCTCACAGGATTCCCACAGGAGCGCGTCAGGGGCGCCCCAGGTCGCGCGGCCATGCTCGAGCCATGACCACCTCCACGCTCCAGCGCGACGCCCTCACCCGCCCGGACGGCCAGCCGGTGCGGGCCCTCGTCGTCGACGACGAGGCCACCCTGGCCGAGCTGCTCTCCACCGCGCTGCGGTACGAGGGCTGGCAGGTCGAGCACGCCCTGACGGGCCAGGCCGCCATCAAGCAGGCCCGGTCCCTCGAGCCCGACGTCATCCTCCTCGACGTGATGCTCCCCGACCTGTCGGGCCTGGAGGTGCTGCGCCGCATCCGCGCCACCCACCCGCACGTGCCGGTGCTCTTCCTCACCGCGAAGGACGCCGTCGAGGACCGGATCGCCGGCCTGACCGCCGGCGGCGACGACTACGTCACCAAGCCGTTCAGCCTGGAGGAGGTCGTCGCCCGGCTGCGCGCCCTGCTGCGCCGCGCCGGCGCCGTGTCCGAGCGCGAGGAGGCGGTGCTCGTCGTCGGCGACCTGCGCATGGACGAGGACTCGCACGAGGTCAGCCGCGGCGGCGACGACATCCGCCTCACCGCGACCGAGTTCGAGCTGCTGCGCTACTTCATGCGCAACCCCAGGCGGGTGCTGTCCAAGGCGCAGATCCTCGACCGGGTCTGGCAGTACGACTTCGGCGGGCAGGCGAACATCGTCGAGCTCTACGTGTCCTACCTGCGCCGCAAGATCGACAAGGGCCGCGAGCCGATGCTGCACACCCTGCGCGGCGTCGGGTACGTGCTGAAGCCCGCGGCGTGAGTGCCGCGCGCCCCGCGCGGCCCCGGTGGACGCTGCGCCGGCGGCTGGTCGCGGTGGTGGTGGCGCTGCTGGCGACCGTGGCGGCGGTGATGGGGCTGGTCTCCACGCTGGCGCTGCGCGGGTCGCTGATGACGCAGGTCGACACCCGGCTCGCGGACGCCAGCTCCCGGGCCGCGGCCGCGCCCGGGCGGCTGGACCGCGGGCTGCCGTCCGGCGCGCCGACGGCGGGGTCGGGCGACGGGTCGGGCTCGGGCGACGGGTCGTCGTCGGGCTCGGGCGACGGGTCGGAGGGCGGCACCGGCGACGGGCGGCAGCCCGGCGGCAGCATCCCGCCCGCGCTCGGCCTGCCCGGGCAGGACGTCGGCACGGTCAGCGTGTTCGAGACGCCGGACGGCACGCCGGTCGCCGGCTACCTCGACGCGTCGGGCGACGTGCAGGGCCTCACCGACGCGCAGCTGGACACGCTGCTCGCGGTCGAGCCGGGCCAGGACCCGAGCACCGTGGACCTGCCCGACCTCGGCACGTACCGGGTGGTCGCCGTCGAGTCGGACAACGGCAGCACCTCGGTGACCGCCATCCCGCTGGCCGGCATCACCTCGACGGTCGACGACTACGTCGTGGTCGAGGTCGTCGTCGCCGTGCTGGGCCTGCTGGTCGCCGCCGCGCTCGCCACGGTGCTGGTGCGCCGCGAGCTCCGCCCGCTGGACCGGGTGGCCGCGACCGCGACCCGGGTGTCCGAGATGCCGCTGTCCCGCGGCGAGGTCGACATCCGCGAGCGCGTGCCGGACGAGGACACCGACCCGGCGACCGAGGTCGGCCAGGTCGGCTCCGCGCTCAACCGGATGCTCGGCCACGTCGAGTCGGCGCTCACCGCCCGGCACGAGTCCGAGACCCAGGTACGCCGGTTCGTCGCCGACGCCAGCCACGAGCTGCGCACCCCGCTGGCCTCGATCCGCGGGTACGCCGAGCTGGTGCAGCGGCTCCCGGGGGACCTGCCGGACGACGTCGTGCGCGCGATGGGCCGCGTGGAGTCGGAGGCGCGCCGGATGACGTCGTTGGTGGAGGACATGCTGCTGCTCGCCCGGCTGGACGCGGGCCGGGACCTGGACCTGGAGGAGGTCGACCTCGCGGCGCTGGCCGTCGACGCGGTGGCCGACGCGCACGTGGCGGGGCCGGACCACGCCTGGCGGCTCGACCTGGCGGCGTTGTCGGGCCCCGGGGACGACGAGGACGACGACGGGGCCGAGGCCGCGACGGTCGTCGGCGACGAGCACCGGCTCCGGCAGGTCCTGGTCAACCTGCTGTCGAACGCCCGGGTGCACACGCCCGCCGGCACGACGGTCGTGGTCGCCGTCGCGCGGGAGGGCGACCGCGCCGTGCTGCGGGTCCGCGACGACGGCCCCGGCATCGCCGAGCCGCTGCGGTCCCGGCTGTTCGAGCGGTTCGCCCGCGGCGACGCGTCCCGGAACCGGGCCGCCGGGTCGACGGGCCTGGGGCTGGCGATCGTGCACGCGGTGGTCACGGCGCACGGCGGCAGCATCGAGGTCGACGGCACGCCGGGGGCCACGACGTTCACGGTGCGGCTGCCCCTCACCGGGGCGCCGGACGCCCTGCCGGTGGGTGCCGCGGGGGCGCCGACGGCGGGCTGACGGGCCCGCCGCCGGCGCCGCGCGTCAGGCCGCGACGTCCGACAGCGCGGTGATCTCGTCGTCCGCGAGCTCCAGGCGGGCGCCGGCGAGCAGGTCGGGCAGCTGGTCGACCGAGCGCGCGCTCGCGATCGGCGCCACGACACCCGGCTGCACCCGCAGCCACGCCAGGCTGACGGCGGTCACGGACGTGCCGTGCGCGGCCGCGACCGCGTCGAGCGCGGCCAGCACCCGGCGGCCGCGGTCGTCCAGGTACCGCCCGGCGGACCCGGCGCGCGGGCTGTCCACGGCCGGTGCCCCGTCGCGGTACTTGCCCGTGAGGAAGCCGCTCGCCAGCGAGGAGTACGGCAGCACGCCCAGGCCCTCGCGCACCGCGAGCTCCTGCAGCGGGCCCTCGTAGTCGCCCCGGTGCACCAGGTTGTAGTGCGGCTGCAGGGCGACGAACCGGGCGACCCCCAAGTCGTCGGCGATCCTGAGCGCCTCGGCCAGCCGCCCGGGCGTGAAGTTCGACGCCGCGACGTACCGGGCCTTGCCGTCGGCGACGACCTCGCCCAGCGCGGCGACCGTCTCCTCCAGCGGCGTGTCCTGGTCGTCCTCGTGCGCGTAGTAGAGGTCGACGTAGTCGGTGCCGAGCCGCTTGAGCGAGTCGTCGATCGCCGCCCGGACGACCGCCCGCGACGTGCCGCGGCGGGTGCTGAGCTTGCCGACCTTCGTCGCGACGACGACGTCCGAGCGGTTGCCGCGCGCCGCCATCCAGCGCCCGATCGTCGCCTCGGACTCCCCGCCCTCGTGGCCGTCGCCCCACTCGGAGTAGACGTCCGCGGTGTCGACGAAGCTGCCGCCGCCCTCGACGAACGCGTCCAGGACGGCGAACGAGGCCTGCTCGTCCGCGGTCCAGCCGAACACGTTGCCGCCCAGGTTCAGCGGCAGGACGTCCAGGTCGGTGGTGCCGATGCGTGCCATGGTCCTCCTCGGTTCGGCGGCGCCGGCCGGGGGGACGGCGCCGCGGGCGCGCGCCGCGCGAGGGCGACGTGCGGTGGGGTGCGGTGGGGGCGGTCGCGCCGTCGGGCCGCCGCCCTCCGGTCTACCCCACGCGGCGCGCGCCCGCCCGCCGGGCCCGCCCGGCCGGCAGGGCGCCGACCCGGCCCGCAGGGCGCCGAGAGGGTAGGAGACGCGCCGAGCGAGTACCCGCGGGGTACTCGCTCGACGCGTCGGCTGCTCGCTCGGCGCACCGGCAGCGGGTGCCGTGGGCGGACGGGTCAGAGGGGGTAGGCGGCGTACAGGTTGCGGATGTCGGCGGCCGGGCCCTGGACCACGAACACCGTCGTGCCGTTGCTCCACGCCGCGACGCCGGTGCCGTCACCCGCGTCCACGACCGTCACGGTGCCGGTCGGCGCGCCGTCCACCAGGACCTCGCCCTGCAGCAGCGCCGCCGGGCCCGCGGCGGCGGTGGCGCCGTCCGTCGTCGCGTCGCTCGCCGCGTCGGTCGCGCCCTCGGCTGCCGTCGGCAGCGTCCCGGTGACCGTCGCGAGCACCGCGGCGGCCTCCTCGGGCGTCTCCCACTGGCCCGCCCGGACGGTGACGGTGCCGGCGGCGCCGTCGGTGTAGGTCTCCGTGTACGCCTCGATCGCGTCCTGGGCGAGCCAGGCCTCGTCGTCGGCGGAGGTCGCCAGCGCGTACTGCAGCAGCGTCGTGGGCAGCGCGCTCGCGAACGCGGTCGTGGCCGTGCGGCCGACCGGGGCGACCGAGGCGGTCGGCGAGGGCAGCACCACGTCCGGCGGGGCCGCGGCGGTGCCGCCGTCGCCGCGGGTCAGGAACCAGGCCGTGCCCGCGCCGCCGAGCACCAGCACCGCGGCGACCACCGCGCCGGCCAGCACCCACCGGCGGCGGCCGCGCGCGGGCGCGGCGTCGGCGTCGCGCGGGGCGGCGTCGTCCGGGGTGTCGTCACGGGGCGCCGGGTCGGTGGGGCCGGTCGCGCCGGCGGCGTGCAGGGCGGCGTCCGCGCGGGCCAGCGCCGCGGTCCGGGCCTGGACCTCGCCGGCCCGCAGCGCGGCGTCCGCGCGCGCCAGGGCGGCGGTGCGCTCCGCGGGGTCGACGGGCTCCGACGGGGCGGCGTCGTCGGCGGCCGCGAACCGGCGGCTGCGACGGGAGGGCGCCGCCGGCACGGCGTCGGCCCGGTCACCGGGAGTCCACGCGCCGCCCGTGGTGGCGGGCGCGGCCGGCGCCGCGGGGACGGCCGGCCCGGCGGGGGCGGCCGGTGCCGCGGGGGCCGACGGGTCCGGGGACGCCGCACCGGTCCCGCCGGTCCCGGCGTCGCCGCGCAGGCTCGGCCACCGCGGCCGGTCGTCGCCGAACCGCCCCAGGCCGGGCGCCGGCGTACCGGTGTCCCGGCGCGCGAAGCGCCCGTCGGTGTCACTCATGCACGCACTCCCTGCCGCCTGCCGATCGGGTGCGGCCGCGTCGCCGCGGGCCGGCCCGGAGGTCCCGCGGCAGCCTAGCCGCCGGCTGCCGGCACCCGGCGGACCGGCGCGGGCCGACCGCGCGGCTCAGGCGAGCAGGTCCCGCCGCCGGAACGCGAGCACGCCCCCGGACACCAGCGAGACGGCGAGCGCCCCGAGGACCAGCACCGCGGGCCAGTCCATCGGCTCGGCGGGCATGCCCGGCGTGTACCGCAGCGGCGACGCGAGGTCGCTGCCGTCCGGCAGCACCCCGCCGAGCATCGCGGTCAGCGCGACGTAGCCGAGGTACGCCCAGGCGAGCGCGAACGCGCGCGGCGCGGCCCCCAGGACGAGGACGGCCACCCCGGTGACCGCCCAGAGCGCGGGCACCTGCCCCAGCGCGGCGCCGAGGAGCCGGCCCACCAGCGACGGGTCGTCCAGGGTGCTCGCGGCCGTGAGCCCCATGACCAGCCCGCCGAGCAGCACCGCGCCCGCCACCTCGCCGAGCACGACCGCGAGCTGGGCCCCGAGCCAGCGCACCCGGCCGACCGGCCCCGCGAGCACGTGCGCCGCGCGGCCGGCCACCTCCTCGACGCGCGCCGCGGCGACACCCTGCACCCCCGCGGCGGCGGCCAGGGCGACCGCGACCAGCAGGTACCGGGACAGCGCGGCGTCGGCGGCCGCTCCCGACCCCTCGGGGAAGAACGCCGCCAGCGCGGGCTCGTCCTCGACGAACTGCACGACCTCCCGGGCCAGCACGCCGACCAGCCCGCAGAGCGCGGCGACCCCGACCGCCCAGCCCGCGAGCGCCCCGCCGAGCCGGCGCAGCGTGACGGCCGTGATCCCGGTCAGCCGCCCGGAGGCGTGCGCGCGGCCCGGCCGCTCGGGCAGCAGCCCGTCGCCGAGGTCGCGCCGCTCCGCCAGCAGCGCCGCCACCCCGAACGCCGCCGCCGACGCCAGCACGGGCAGCGCGAGCGGCCACCAGCGCTCGTCCACCCAGGCCCGGGTGGCCTGCGACCAGCCGAACGGCGACAGCCAGCTCAGCACGCTGCCGCTCTCCGGGGCCCGGACGTCGCCGGCCGCGCGCAGCGCGAACCCCGCGCCGATCGCCGCGAGCCCGAGCATCGACGCGGTGCGGGCGTGCGCGACCAGCTGCGCGGCCACCGCGGCGGTCGCCCCGAAGGTGAGTCCGACCAGCCCGCAGCCGAGCCCGAACGCGAGCGCGCCGGCCGCGGGCAGCCCGGTGCCGACGAGCGCGGCGGCCAGCGCCAGCCCCGTCACCAGGTCGGCGAGCGTCACCACGACGACCGCCGCGAGCACCGGCGCGTCCCGCCCGACCGGCGTCGACCGGACCACCTCCAGCAGGCCGGACTCCTCCGCGCCGCGCAGGTGCCGCACGACCAGCAGGACGGACATCACCGCCAGCGCGAGCGAGACCCACGCGCCGAGCTCGTTCGCGACCATCGCGCCGATCGTGTAGTCGTCCAGCCCGTACCCCGGCCCGCCGAGCGCGACCGCCGCGGGCGACCGCATGAGCTCGGCGCGGGCGGCCCGCGACGCGGCGTCCGGGAACAGGTCCGCCTCCGACGACGCGGAGACGGCGGTGAGCCCGACCACGGCGACGAGCCACACCGGCAGCCGCACCCGCTCGACCCGCAGCGCGACGCGGACCAGCGCCCCGGTCCCCGCCCAGCGGTCCACCGCCCGCCGGTCCGCCGGCGCGACGGGGCGCGTGGCGGCGGCCACGGCGGTCACCGGGGGCTCCCGACCGGCTCGCCGTACTCGCGCAGGAACAGGTCCTCCAGCGTCGGCGGGTGGGCGGTGACGCCCCGGACCCCGAACCGGGGCAGCAGCGCCAGCACGTCGTCGAGCGCCTCGGCGTCGACGTCGAGCCGGAGGTGGCCGTCCACGTGCCCGGGGTCGTGCACGCCCGGCGCGGCCCGCAGCGCGGCGAGCGCGCCGTCCGGGTCCCGGAGCGACACGACGACCGCGGTCCGGGTCAGCCCGCGCAGCTCGTCCAGCGTGCCGGACCGGACCGCGCGCCCGGCGCGGATGATCGTGACGCGCTCGCAGAGCGCCTCCACCTCCGCGAGGATGTGGCTGGACAGCAGCACGGTCCGGCCCTGCGCGGCGGCCTCGCGGACGCAACGCTGGAACTCGGCCTCCATGAGAGGGTCCAGACCGCTGGTCGGCTCGTCCAGGACCAGCAGCCGCACGTCGGCGGCGAGCGCGGCGACCAGGGCGACCTTCTGCCGGTTGCCCTTGGAGTACGCGCGGACCCGCACGCCCGGGTCGAGCTCGAACCGCTCCACCAGGTCGGCGCGCCGCCGCGGGTCGAGCCCGCCGCGCAGCCGGCCGAGCAGGTCGATCGCCTCGCCGCCGGTCAGGTTCGGCCACAGGTCGACCTCGCCGGGCACGTAGGCCAGGTGGTGGTGCAGGGCGACCGCGTCCCGCCACGGGTCGGCGCCGAGCACCCGGGCCTCCCCCGCGTCGGCGCGCAGCAGGCCGAGCAGCACCCGGATGGTCGTCGACTTGCCCGCGCCGTTCGGGCCGAGGAACCCGTGCACCTCGCCCTCCCGGACGTGCAGGTCCAGCCCGTCGAGCGCCCGCCGGCGGCCGAACGCCTTGACGAGCCCCCGGACGGCGACCGCCTCCGCGGCGGTGGTCGGGTCGGTGGTCATGGTTCCTCCCGGGCGAGCTCGTGGATCGCCGCCGCCAGCAGGTCGTGGTCGGTGAGCAGCGGCTCGGTCAGCATCTCCATCGCCGGGACGACCGCCCAGCGCGACAGCGCGGTGAACGCCGCGACGGGCTCGAGGGTCGGCGAGGGCGCCCGGCCCGCCTCGGCGTCGATCAGCGCCAGCTGCAGCAGGCCGACGCTCTGGGCGACCAGGTACCGCGCCCGGCCGGCGGGGTCGACCGACGGGCTCACGGTGCCCGCCGCGACGCCGAGCGCCAGGTAGTCCTCGGTCGCGGCCACCATGTCGTCCACGAACCGGGAGGCCAGCTCCCCGCCCGCCGCGAGGCTGCGCACGACGTAGCCGAACACCGGCCCGTACTGCGTGAGGTCGGCCAGGTGCGCCATCGACTCCCGGGGTGTCTCCGTGGTCAGGGACGCCTCCTTCTGCGACCGGATGCGCTCCAGCACGTACGCGTCGCAGGCGGCGCGCAGGCCGTCCTTGGAGCCGAAGTGGTGGATCACCAGGGCCGGGCTGACACCGGCGTCGGTGGCGACGGCGCGCAGGCCGGCGCCGAACCCGTCGCGGGCGAACCGCAGCAGGGCCGCGTCCCGGATCCGGGCGCGGGCGGTGAGGTCGTCATCGATCGCTGAACGCACGTTCAGCAGACTAAACGGGCGTTCAGCGCGCCACAAGAGGGTCACCCCGGGCGGGTGCCCCGGCGCGCCTCGGATGTGGGCACGCGGCAGGCCAGGCGCGTCGACCCGCCGCGGGTGTCGGCCTCCTGCGCGTCAGCCCTGCGCCCGGGCCTGCACCCGTGCCGCGTCCGCCCGCGTGAGCCGCACCGCCTCCCCGAGGTCGGCCGCCTGCGCGACCCGCATCCCCTCGGGCGCCTGGCCCTTCTCCAGCGACCCCGCGGGGACCACGGCGTGCGTGAAGCCCAGCCGCGCGGCCTCGGCCAGCCGGCGGGCGGTGCCGGTCACCGGCCGGATCTCCCCCGCGAGCCCGACCTCGCCGATCGCCACGAGCCGCGGCGGCAGCGCCACGTTCTCCCGGCTGCTGACCGTCGCGAGCGCGAGCGCCAGGTCCGCCGCCGGCTCGACGACCCGGGCGCCGCCGACGGTCGAGACGTACACGTCCTGGTCCCCGACCTTCAGGCCCGCGCGCCGCTGCAGCACCGCGAGCACCATCGCGAGCCGGCTGCCGTCGACCCCGCTGGTGGTCCGGCGGGGGTTGCTCAGCATCGACGGCGCGACGAGGGCCTGCACCTCCGTGGCGAGCGGCCGGCGGCCCTCCAGGGTCACGGTGACGCAGGTGCCGGGCACGTGGTGCCGCTCGTGCGACACGAACAGCCCGGACGGGTCGGCGAGGCCGACGATCCCGGTCTCCGTGAGGTCGAAGCAGCCGACCTCGTCGGTCGGGCCGAACCGGTTCTTGGTCGCGCGCAGCAGCCGCAGCCGCGAGTGCCGGTCGCCCTCGAACTGGCAGACCACGTCCACCAGGTGCTCCAGCGTCCGCGGCCCGGCGACCGAGCCGTCCTTGGTGACGTGCCCGACCAGCAGCACCGGCAGCGACCGCTCCTTCGCGGCCGAGATCAGCGCGGCGGCGACCTCGCGGACCTGCGCCACGCCGCCCGGGGACCCCTCGACGGCGGACGACGCGACCGTCTGCACCGAGTCGAGCACCAGCAGGTCCGGCTCGGTCTGCGCCAGGTGGCCCAGGATCGTCCCGAGGTCGGTCTCCGCGGTCAGCAGCAGCGTGTCCGCGAGCGCCCCGATCCGCTCGGCGCGCAGCCGCACCTGGCCCGCGGACTCCTCGCCGGTCACGTACAGCACGGTGCGCCCGCCGGTCGCGGCGCGGCTGGCGACGTCGAGCAGCAGCGTCGACTTCCCGACGCCCGGCTCGCCCGCGAGCAGCACGACGGCACCCGGCACGAGGCCGCCGCCCAGCACCCGGTCGAGCTCCCCCACGCCCGTCGGCAGCGCGCGGGCCGCCTCGACGTCGATCTCCGCGATCGGCCGGGCCGCCCCGCGCAGCGGCACCATGACCGCCGTCCGCGGCGCCGCACCGCCGGGGCCGGTGTCCTCCGACACCGAGCCCCAGGTCTGGCACTCGCCGCACCGGCCCACCCACTTGGACGTCGTCCAGCCGCACTCGGTGCAGCGGTACGCGGGCCGGGCGGTCCGGGAGGCGGTGGTGGTCGACACGGCCGTCACGCTAACGGCAGCCACCGACACCGCACCTGCACCGCACCGTGACCGAATCGCGACGTCCACGGCGGCCGCACCGCACGCGGCCTGTCCCCGGGGGACCGTAGGATCGCGCCGTGCCCACCACCACGCCGCCCGACGACCTGCTGCGGCACACGCTCGCCGCGGTCGCGCCCGGCACCGAGCTGCGCGACGGCCTGGAGCGCATCCTGCGCGGCCGCACCGGCGCGCTCATCGTGCTCGGGCACGACGCCACGGTCGAGAGCATCTGCTCCGGCGGGTTCGAGCTCGACGTCGAGTTCTCCGCCACCCGGCTGCGCGAGCTCGCCAAGATGGACGGCGCCATCGTCATGGACCCGGCCTCGCGCCGGATCCTGCGCGCCGCCGTGCAGCTGCTCCCGGACCCGACCATCTCGACGTCCGAGTCCGGCACCCGGCACCGCACCGCCGAGCGCGTCGCGAAGCAGACCGGCCTGCCGGTGATCTCGGTGTCCGCGTCCATGCGGATCATCGCGCTGTACGTGGGCGAGCAGCGCCACGTGCTGGAGAACGCCGACGCGATCCTGTCCCGCGCGAACCAGGCGCTCGCGACGCTGGAGCGGTACAAGGCCCGGCTCGACGAGGTCAGCGGCACGCTGTCCGCGCTCGAGATCGAGGATCTCGTGACCGTGCGCGACGTGTGCGTGGTCGTGCAGCGGCAGGAGATGGTGCGCCGCATCTCGGAGGAGATCGCCGGCTACGTGGTCGAGCTCGGCACCGACGGCCGCCTGCTGTCCCTGCAGCTCGACGAGCTCACCGGCGGCATCGGGTCGGACAGCGAGCTGGTGATCCGCGACTACCTCGACGCGTCCCGACGCGACGGCGACGCCATCGCCGCGTCCCTGTCCGCGCTCGACTCGACCGAGCTGCTCGACCTCGCGCTCATCGCCCGCGAGCTCGGGCTGCCGTCCGGGGTCGAGATGCTGGACGCCGCCACCGGCCCGCGCGGCTACCGGCTGCTGTCCAAGGTCCCGCGCCTGCCCGCCGCGATCGTCGACCGGCTCGTCGGGCACTTCAGCGGCCTGCAGAAGCTGCTCGCGGCCAACATCGACGACCTCATGGCGGTCGACGGCGTCGGCGAGCAGCGCGCCCGCGCGGTGCGCGAGGGGCTGTCCCGGCTGGCGGAGTCCAGCATCCTCGAGCGGTACGTCTGACCGCTCGGCTGACCCGCGCGGATCACTCCAGCCCGAACACCACCGGCTCGGTGCTGACCCCGCCGAGCGCGAGCACGGCCTGGTAGGTCCCCGGCTGGGCCGCGGGCTGGTCCGGCGTGCAGCCCTCGACCGAGCGGCTGCGGTCCCACTGCACCTGGCGCTCGTCGACCTGGCCGGGCGCCAGCAGCAGCTGCAGGGTCTCGCCGGTCGCGCAGTCGGTGCTCGCCCAGATCCGGTCGCTGCCGGAGGTGATGAGCACCTGGCGCTGCGCGTCGCCGGCGTCCAGCAGGCAGGTGGCCGCGCCGGTGTTGGTGATGCGGATGGTGAACGTCGGGAGCGCGCCGGCCGCGTACGTCGTCGCGTCGGCGGTCATCTCCAGGCCGACCGCGCCGGGCTCGCACACCGGGGTGCCCTCGGTCGTCTCCTCGTCCGTGGGCGCCGGGGTGGTCCCGGCGTCGGTCGGCGCGGCCGCGCCGTCGTCGCCCCCGCCGCCGAGCAGCGCCCGCACGCCGAGCACGGCGAGCACCACGACGAGCGCGAGCACCAGCACGACTACGGCGCGCCGGACCCAGTACACGCGCGCGGGCAGCGAGCCCTCCGGCCGCAGCACGCCCATGTCCCGGTCCCTCCGCTCGAACTGCCGCCCACGCTAACCCGGCGCAGCGTCACCCCCGGTGACCCGTGGGCGGACACGCGGGACCGGCCGCCGTGCCGACGCGGTCCGGCGCGCGCCGGTCCCCACCCGATCGTCGCGAGCCCAGCCGATCCGGCGGGTGGTCCCGCGACGATCGGGTGGGGTCGGGACACCGACCGCGGGACGGGGCGATTCGGCACCCGCGACCGGGGCGGGTGAGGATGTGCGGCGTGCCCCGCTCCCCCGTCGACGCCGCGCCCGTGGACCCCGCGTCCGTGGACCGCGCGTCCGTGGACCCCGCGCTCGCCGCGGGCGTGCGGGCCGACGTCGTCGACTGGTTCGGTGCGCACGCGCGGGACCTGCCCTGGCGGCACCCCGACCGGACCCCGTGGGGCGTCCTGGTCAGCGAGGTGATGCTGCAGCAGACGCCGGTCGTCCGGGTGGAGCCGGCGTGGCGCGCGTGGACGTCCCGCTGGCCGGAGCCCGCCGACCTGGCCGCCGCGAGCCCCGCGGACGTGCTGCGGGCGTGGGACCGGCTCGGGTACCCGCGGCGGGCGCTGCGGCTGCAGGACTGCGCGCGGGCGGTCGTCGAGCGGCACGGCGGTGTCGTCCCGTCCGACGAGGAGGCGCTGCTCGCGCTGCCCGGGGTCGGCGCGTACACGGCGGCGGCGGTGCGGGCGTTCGCGTTCGGGCTGCGGTCCGTCGTGCTCGACACCAACGTGCGGCGGGTGCTCGCCCGGGTCGCGGAGGGCGCGGCGCTGCCGGCACCCGCGCTGACCGTCGGCGAGCGCCGGCTGGCGGCGGCGTTCGTGCCCCCCGACGACGCGGGGTCGGCGCGCTGGGCCGCCGCCTCGATGGAGCTCGGCGCGCTGGTGTGCACGGCGCGCGCGCCGCGGTGCGAGCCGTGCCCGGTCGCCGACCGGTGCGCCTGGCGGCTGGCCGGCAAGCCGGGCGACGTGCACGCGCTGCGCCGGCGCACGCAGGCCTGGGCCGGCACGGACCGGCAGGTGCGCGGCCGGATCATGGCGCTGCTGCGCGAGGCGCTCGAGCCCGCGCCGGCCGAGGCGGTCGTCGCGGTGTGGCCGGACGACGTGCAGCGCGACCGCTGCCTGGCGGGGCTGCTCGTCGACGGCCTGGTCGAGCGGGTCCCGGGCGAGGACCCGGAGCGCCCCCGCTACCGCCTGCCCGCGGGGGCCTAGAGGTCGACGATCATCCGGGTGTTGCCGAGCGTGTTCGGCTTCACGCGCGCGAGGTCGAGGAACTCGGCGACCCCGTCGTCGTGGGACCGCAGCAGCTCGGCGTACACCTCGGGCGGCACCGCGGGGCCGGCGATCGTGCCCCAGCCGTGCGCGGCGAAGAAGTCGACCTCGAAGGTCAGGCAGAACAGCCGGCTCAGCCCGAGCTCCTGGCCCCGGGCGGTCAGCCCCTCGAGCAGCGCGTGCCCGACGCCCCGGCCCCGCCACTGGCGCGCGACCGCGAGCGTCCGGATCTCCGCGAGGTCCTGCCACATGACGTGCAGGGCCCCGCAGCCGATGAGGGTGCCGTCCTCGGCCTCGGCGACCTGGAACTCCTGGATCGCCTCGTAGTAGCCGACGAGCTCCTTGGCCAGCAGGATCCGCTCGTCGGCGTACGGCTGCACGAGGTCGCGGATGCCGCGGACGTCCGCCGGGCGCGCCGGTCGGACCCGGTACGCGGGCGACGCGG
>NZ_JAANNB010000091.1 GCF_011603975.1 Cellulomonas sp. IC4_254
CGTAGATGTCTCATGGCAACCACCACCCGAAAGCGGCGATCAACCGACACACGAAACGACCCCCACCCGCTGGCGAGCGAGGATCAGTCAATTCGGCTGCTAAGAAAGCCACCCGACGGGGTCGGACGACTTCCGTATCAACCAAGACCCACCGACCGACCAGCCACCCCCGAATGAGGACGACCACCCGAGCCGATGAACCATCTTGGCATCAACTACTAGGCACACTGTTGAGTTCTCAAAGAACAGAGGCGCATCCCCCGCCCACCCTTCTCAGGGCGACCGGCCGGAGGCTCGGTTCCAATCTACCAAAGTTCCTGGCCCGCGTTTCGCGCCTTCCGGCGTTTCTTCGCGTTCCTGAACTCTACCAGAGCTTCGTTCCTGTCCGATCCGCTCTTTTCGAGCGGCTCCGACGTCCCGAAACCCTACCAGAGATTCTGGCGGTCGTTTCCGGTGAATCTCTTCACCGCTTTCGACTCCCAGAACACTACCAGGCTTTCCGGAGTGCTTTGTGCGTGATTCACACGACATTGCTCTCGGGAGATCCCGGTCCGGCACGACGAACCGGACGCAGCGAAGCGTCTGGATCACGGACCGGGGGGTGGCCGCCTGCGGGACCGGCCTTCGGGTCGAGCCTCGAAGTCCGTGCCTCCCGTCCGGGCAGCTCGGAGAACATTACGCGCGGACCCCGTCGTCGTCAACTCCCCTGCCCAGGGGCCCCGTGGCCGGCAGCGCGACGCCCCCGGGACCCGCGTGAGCGGGCGCCGGGGGCGTCGGGTCGGACGCGCGATCAGGCCGCGACGAGCGACCGGAGCACGTACTGCAGGATGCCGCCGTTGCGGTAGTAGTCCGACTCACCGGGGGTGTCGATCCGGACGACCGCGTCGAACGCGACGACCGAGCCGTCGCCCTTGGTGGCCGTCACGTGGACGGTCCGCGGGGTCGCGCCCTCGTTCAGCGCCGCGATGCCGGTGATGTCGAACGTCTCGGTGCCGTCCAGGCCGAGCGAGTCGGCCGACTCCCCCGCCGGGAACTGCAGCGGGAGGACGCCCATGCCGATGAGGTTGGACCGGTGGATCCGCTCGAACGACTCGGTGATGACGGCCTTGACGCCCAGGAGCGCGGTGCCCTTGGCCGCCCAGTCGCGGGACGAGCCCGAGCCGTACTCCTTGCCGCCCAGGATGACGAGCGGGACGCCGGCCTCGGCGTACGCCTGCGCGGCGTCGTAGATCGACGTCTGCTCGCCGGTCAGGTGGTTCACGGTGTACCCGCCCTCGACCCCCGGCACGAGCTGGTTGCGCAGCCGGATGTTCGCGAACGTGCCGCGGATCATCACCTCGTGGTTGCCGCGGCGGGACCCGTAGGAGTTGAAGTCCCGGCGCTCGACGCCGTGCTGGGCCAGGTACTGGCCAGCCGGGCTGTCCGCCTTGATCGACCCCGCGGGGCTGATGTGGTCGGTGGTGACGGAGTCGCCGAGCTTGGCGAGCACCCGCGCACCGGACACGTCGACCACGGGGGCCGGCTCGGCGGCCATGCCCTCGAAGTACGGGGGCTTGCGGACGTAGGTGGACTCGCCGTCCCAGGCGAAGGTGTCGCCCTCCGGGGTGTCCAGCGCGCGCCAGCGCTCGTCGCCCGCGAACACGTCGGCGTAGTCGGACTCGAACATCGAGCGGTCGATGCTCGCGTCGATGGTCGCCTGGACCTCCTCCGGGGTGGGCCAGATGTCCGCGAGGAACACCGGCTGCCCGTCGGTGCCGGTGCCGAGCGGCTGGTTCTCGAAGTCGAAGTCCATCGTCCCGGCGAGCGCGTACGCGATGACCAGCGGCGGGGACGCCAGGTAGTTCATCTTCACGTCCGGGTTGATGCGGCCCTCGAAGTTCCGGTTGCCGGAGAGCACGGAGACGACCGACAGGTCGTGCTCGTTGACGACCGCCGAGACCTCCTCGGGCAGCGGGCCCGAGTTGCCGATGCAGGTGGCGCAGCCGTAGCCGACCAGGTGGAAGCCGAGCTTCTCGAGGTAGGGCCAGAGGCCGGCCTTCTCGTAGTAGTTGGTCACGACCTGGGAGCCCGGCGCCATCGACGTCTTGACCCACGGCTGCGACGTCAGGCCCCGCTCGACGGCCTTCCGCGCGAGCAGCGCGGCGGCGAGCATCACGGAGGGGTTCGACGTGTTGGTGCACGAGGTGATCGACGCGATCACCACGGCGCCGTGGTCGAGCTCGGTGGTGGTGCCGTCGGCCAGCGTGACCGGCACGCGCTTGTGCGGGCGGCGCGCGACGTCGCCCTTCTCGACGTGGGCCGGCGCGTCCGAGGCGTCGGCGTGCTCGCCCGCGGCGATCGGGTCGGAGGCCGGGAAGGTCTCGTCGACCGACTCGTCCAGCCCGGTGAACACGGCGCGCTCGTCGTCGGACACGTAGTCGAGGATCGAGGTCGCGAACGACTCCTTGGCCTCGGACAGCTCGATGCGGTCCTGCGGGCGCTTCGGGCCGGCGATCGACGGGACGACCGTGCTCAGGTCGAGCTCGAGGTACTCGGAGTACGCGGGCTCGCGGGACGGGTCGTGCCAGAGGCCCTGCTCCTTGGCGTACGACTCGACGAGCGCGAGCTGCCGCTCGGAGCGGCCGGTCAGGCGCAGGTAGTCGAGCGTGACGTCGTCGATCGGGAAGATCGCGCAGGTGGAGCCGAACTCCGGCGACATGTTGCCGATGGTCGCGCGGTTCGCGAGCGGCACCTGGGCGACGCCCTCGCCGTAGAACTCGACGAACTTGCCGACGACGCCGTGCTGGCGCAGCTGCTGCGTGATGGTGAGCACGACGTCGGTCGCGGTCACGCCGGACGGGATCGAGCCGGTGAGCTTGAAGCCGACCACGCGCGGGATGAGCATGGAGACGGGCTGGCCGAGCATGGCCGCCTCGGCCTCGATGCCGCCGACGCCCCAGCCCAGCACGCCGAGCCCGTTGACCATCGTGGTGTGCGAGTCGGTGCCGACGCAGGTGTCGGGGTACGCGCGCAGCGCACCGTCCACCTCGCGGGTCATGATGCCGCGCGCCAGGTACTCGATGTTGACCTGGTGCACGATGCCGGTGCCCGGCGGGACGACCTTGAAGTCGTCGAACGCGGTCTGGCCCCAGCGCAGGAACTGGTAGCGCTCGTGGTTGCGCTGGTACTCGATCTCGACGTTGCGGCGGAACGCGTCCTCGCGGCCGAACACGTCGATCTGCACGGAGTGGTCGATGACCAGCTCGGCCGGCGCGAGCGGGTTGATGCGGGTCGGGTCGCCGCCCAGGTCGACCATCGCCTCGCGCATGGTGGCGAGGTCGACGACGCAGGGGACGCCGGTGAAGTCCTGCATGATCACGCGGGCGGGCGTGAACTGGATCTCGGTGTCCGGCTCGGCGGTCGGGTCCCACGCGGCGAGGGCGCGCACGTGGTCGGCGGTGATGTTCGCGCCGTCCTCGGTCCGCAGCAGGTTCTCGGCGAGCACCTTGAGGCTGTACGGCAGCTTCTCCGTCCCGGGGACCGCGTCCAGCCGGAAGATCTCGTAGGTGTCGTCCCCGACCTGCAGCCGGGCCTTCGACCCGAAGCTGTCGACGCTGCTCACTTCTGGCTCCTTCGTTGGCGAGTCCGGCCGCTGGGGGACGGCCGCGGTGCGCGGCGGGCGGCCCCCCGGGGCGTGGTACCCGGGATCACCCGCCGAAGTATCTTGATGTCGAGATACATCCTACCCCGACGCAGCCTGTCGCGTCGCGACGCCCGCGCGGCCCGGCGCGCCGACGCTGCGGACGCGCCGGGCCGCGCGGGCGCGGGCCGGTGCCGGGCGGCGGGGCGTCAGTCCCCGGCGACGCCCTCCGCGGCCCGGCGCTCGCGCTCGACGGCCTTCTGGTGCTGGCGGGGGTCGTAGTCCGGGGTGCCCTGCTTGTGCAGCTCGGCGGTCGCGCGGCGGCTGGCCTCGGCCACCCGGCGCGTCGCCTCGGCGGCGGACTCGCGGGCGTCACCCTCGTGCGGTGTCGTCATCGTCGGCTCCTTCCGGTGGGCGGGTGCCGCGGGCCGCGGCGCCCGGTCCCCACGCTAGGCCGACCGGCCGCGCCGCGCGAGGGCATCGACGCCCCGACCTGGGGCGATCCTGCTCCGCAGGCGGACGGGCCCCGTCAGCCGCGGTGCGGGTCCTCCTCGGGGCCGGCGTCGCCGGAGGCGCGCACGAGCATCCGCTCCCCGGGCCGGCCGAAGATGGACAGCACCTCCACGGGCCCGTCGCCGGTGGAGCCGAACCAGTGCGGCACCTGCGTGTCGAACTCCGCCGCCTCGCCGGTGCCCAGGACCAGGTCCCGTCCGCCGAGGACGAGCCGCATCCTGCCGGACAGGACGTAGAGCCACTCGAAGCCGTCGTGCGACCGCGGTGCCGGGTCGCGCTGGGTGGTGGGGATGACGATCTTCCACGCCTGGATGCCGCCGGGACGCGTCAGCGGCAGCACCGTCCGCCCGTTCACCCCGCGCGGCCGCAGCCGGATGCGCGGGTCGCCGACCTCCGGCGCACCCACCAGGTCGTCGAGCGGCACCCGGTACGTCTGCGCCAGCGGCAGCAGCAGCTCCAGGCCGGGCCGGCGCTGCCCCGTCTCCAGCCGCGACAGCGTGGACTTCGACATCCCCGCCGCCGCCGCGGCCTCCGTCAGCGTCAGGCCGCGCTGCTCCCGCACCCGCCGGAGCCGGCCGCCGACCAGGTCGAGCGCCGCCGCGATCCGGGGGTCCGCGCCGGGGCGCTCGCCCGGCGTCGCGCCGGCCGACCCGTCGACACCCGCGCCCCCGTGGTCGGGGTCGCGGCGGCCCGTGCGTGCGCTCATGCCCTGATCGAACCGCGCATTCCCGAGAACGGCAACGACCGTTGCCGATCGCCCGTGCGGCGCGCCACGCTCGTGGCACCAGCCGGACCCCCTCGAAGGAGCACCGCCGTGCACAGCAGCGCCGACGCCCAGACCGCCGCGACCGCCACCGCAGCCACCGCCACCGCCACCACCAGGCAGCCCGTCGGGCCGCCCACGCAGCACCAGCTCGCCGTGATGATCTGGCTCGCGGTGTTCCCGACGCTGACAGTGCTGAACCTGACCGTCGGTCCCTGGCTCGCCGGTCTGGGCGTCGTCCTGCGGACGCTGGTCCTGGCCACCGTGGCCGTCCCGGTCGTCATCTACGGCCTGATGCCGCACCTGCACCGGGTCCGCGTCCGGCTGCTCACGCGCCGCGCGTCCTGACTCCGAGGCCGCGGGGCGCCGAGCGGCCCGCGGCCTCAGCGCTCGAGGACCGCGACGGCCTCGACGTGGTGCGTCATCGGGAACAGGTCGTACCCGGTGACGTCGGACAGCGCGTAGCCCTCCTCCGCGAGGTACGCCACGTCCCGCGCGAGCGCCGCCGGGTCGCACGCGACGTACACGACGCGGCGCGGCGCCAGCCCGGCGACGGCCCGCACGACGTCCCGGCCGGCGCCGACGCGCGGCGGGTCCAGCACGACGGCGTCGACGCCGGCGCCCGCGGCCCCCGCGGCCAGCGCCCCCGCGACGTCCCCGCCGTGCAGCTCCACCTGCGGCCGGTCGTGCAGGTTGCGCCGCGCGTCGCGCACGGCCCGGGCGTCGCCCTCGACCGCGACCACCGACCCGGCATCGCCCACCGCGTCGGCCAGCGGCAGCGTGAACAGGCCCGCGCCGGAGTACAGGTCGAGCACGCGCGCCCCGTCGACGTCGCCGAGCGCGTCGAGCACGGCGCCGGTCAGCGTGGCGGGCGCCTCCCGGTGCACCTGCCAGAACCCCGCGGCGGCCACCCGGTAGGCCCACTCCCACTCCCCCACCCGCACCTGCTCGCGGACGGCGGACCGGGCGTTGGGCCGCGGGTCGACCTTGCCGCGCCGGAGGTCGAACGGCTGGTCGTCGACCAGCACGACGGGGGCGTCGCCGCCGGCCGGCGCGACCGCCTCGATCCGGGCACCCGGGGTCCATCGGCGCCCGAGCAGGTCGAGCCCGGCCAGCGCGTCGCTCATCAGCGGCATGGCGGTCACCGGCACGACGTCGTGCGACCGGAACCGGCGCATCCCGGCACGGCCCTCGCGGTCGGCGAGGAAGCCGACGCGGGTGCGCCAGCCGAGCCCGCCGCGCTCCTCGTCGCCGGGCAGCGCCCGCACGGGCACCTCGCGCTCGACGCGCGCGAGCCGCTGCAGCTGCTCGGCGAGCACGGCCGCCTTCCACGCGCGCTGCGCGTCGGGCCGGACGTGCGCGAGCTCGCCGCCGCCGACACCGCCCGGGCCGGCCTCGGGCCACGGGGACGCCACGCGGTCGGGCGAGGCGTCGAGCACCTCGACGGCGTCCGCGCGCCAGAACGTCGCCTTCGGCCCGGCGTCGGTCAGCCGCGCCACCACCCGCTCACCGGGCAGGGCGTGCCGGACGAACACGACGCGCCCGGGGCCGTCGTCGCCGGGCCCCCGCAGGCGGGCGACGCAGTGCCCGCCGTGCGCGACCGGCCCGACCTCGAGCTCGACCAGGTCCCCCGCCGCGGCCGCGGCACCGCGCGCCTCAGAGCCCACGGGAGATCGTCCTGCGCACGTGGTCCTCCATGCCGGTCTGCCCTTCGGTCGACGCGAGCTGCCACGGGACGGACGCCACGACGACGCCCGGGGTGAACAGCAGCCGCCCCTTGAGCCGCAGGGCGCTCTGGTTGTGCAGCAGCTGCTCCCACCAGTGGCCCACGACGTACTCGGGGATGTAGACGACCACCAGGTCCCGCGGGCTCTCCCGCCGGATCGAGCGGACGTAGGTGATGACGGGACGCGTGATCTCGCGGAACGGCGAGTCCAGGACGCGCAGCGGCACCGGGAGGTCCATCGCCTCCCACTGCGCGCGCAGCGCGGCCGCGTCCTCGGGGTCGACGCCGACGGTGACGGCCTCGATGGTCTGGGGGCGCGAGGCCCGTGCGTAGGCGATGGCCCGCATGGTCGGCCGGTGCAGGTGCGAGACGAGCACCAGCGCGTGCACCCGGCTCGGCAGCGCGCGGGCGGCGGCGGGGTCGGCGCCCAGGGCGAGCTCGGCCTTGACGGCGTCGTAGTGCCGGCGGATGCCCTGCATGCCGATGAACACGATGATCATCGCCAGGATCGCGATCCAGGCGCCGTGCGTGAACTTGGTGATCAGCACGATGACCAGCACCGTCGCGGTCATGCCGAAGCCGATCGCGTTGATCACCCGGGACCGGAGCATCTGCCGGCGGCGCTCGGGGTCGGGCTGCGTGCGCAGCTCGCGGGTCCAGTGCTTGATCATGCCGAGCTGCGACAGGGTGAACGACACGAAGACGCCGACGATGTACAGCTGGATCAGCCGGGTCACCTGGGCGTCGAACGCCAGGATCAGCGCGATCGCCCCGGCGGCCAGCGCGATGATGCCGTTGGAGAACGCGAGCCGGTCGCCGCGGGTGTGCAGCTGGCGCGGCAGGTAGCCGTCCTTGGCGAGGATCGACCCGAGCACCGGGAACCCGTTGAACGCGGTGTTCGCGGCCAGGATCAGGATGAGGCCGGTGACGACCGAGACCAGGTAGAACGCCGGCGGGAACGAGTGGAAGATCGTCTGCGCCAGCTGCCCGATGACCGGGTCCTGCACGTAGCCGTCGCCGACCGGCACCCCGTTGTCGAGGAGCTGCGTCGACGGGTCCTCGACGTAGTGCACGCCGGTGAGCCGGGCGAGCGTCAGGATCGACATGATGAGGAACACCGACAGCCCGCCCAGGAGCAGCAGGGTGGTCGCGGCGTTCTTCGACTTGGGCTTGCGGAACGACGGCACGCCGTTGCTGATCGCCTCGACGCCGGTGAGGGCGGCGGAGCCGGACGCGAACGCCCGCAGCACGAGGAACGCGCCGGCGGCGCCCATCAGCCCCTGGTCGAAGCCGTCGGCGGGGACGATGGTGAGCGCGCTGGACGCGGCCGGCTGCAGGTCGCCCGTCAGGTACTGCACGAAGCCGAAGATCGCCGTGCTGCCCACGGCCAGCATGTAGAGGTAGACCGGGATCGCGAACGCGTTGCCCGACTCCCGGACGCCGCGCAGGTTCGCCAGGGTGAGCAGCACGACGATGATCACCGCGAACAGCGCCTCGTGGCCGCGCAGCGCGGGGATCGCGGACGCGGCGTACTGCGCGCCGGAGGACACGGACACCGCGACCGTGAGCACGTAGTCGACCAGCAGCGCGCTGGCCACGGTGACGCCCGCCTTCGGCCCGAGGTTCACGGTGGCGACCTCGTAGTCGCCGCCGCCCGACGGGTACGCGTGCACGTTCTGCCGGTACGACGCGATGACGGTGATCATCACGACGACGACGGCGAGACCGACCCACGGCGAGATGACGGTGGCGCTCACGCCGGCGAGGGCGAGCGTCAGCAGCACCTCGTCGGGGGCGTAGGCGACGGACGACAGCGCGTCCGACGCGAAGATCGGCAGGGCGATCCGCTTCGGGAGGAGGGTGTGCCCCAGGTTCTCGCTGCGGACCGGTCGGCCCAGCAGCAAGCGTTTGGCGGCATCCGCGAGATCCGGCACGAGGGACCATGCTAGGTGCACCGGGACCGTTCCGGCACCGGACCCTCCCCGGGACCGCCGCACGCCGGGCGCGGGACCATCGACGTGCCCGGCGGTCCGCGCGGGGTATAGCGTTCCGCGTTGTGCACTTCGTCATCATGGGCTGCGGCCGCGCCGGCGCGACGCTCGCGCAGTCGCTGGAGGCCCACGGGCACTCCGTCGCGGTGATCGACCAGAACCCCGACTCGTTCCGCCGGCTCGACGCGGAGTTCGCCGGCAGCAAGGTCACCGGCCTCGGCTTCGACCGGGACACGCTCCGGCAGGCCGGCATCGACGACGCGTTCGGGTTCGCGGCCGTGTCCGACGGCGACAACTCGAACATCCTCGCCGCGCGCGTCGTGCGCGAGACGTTCGGCGTCGAGAACGTGGTGGCCCGGATCTACGACCCGCACCGCGCGGAGATCTACCAGCGCCTCGGCATCCCGACCGTCGCGACCGTGCGGTGGACCGCGGACCAGGTGCTCCGCCGGCTGCTGCCCATGGGGGCGACCAGCCAGTTCACCGACGCCTCGGGCAAGATCAGCCTGTCCGAGGTCGACGTGCACCCCGCCTGGGCCGGCCGGCCGCTGCGCCTGATCGAGGAGGCGACCGGGGCCCGCGTCGCGTACCTCACCCGCTACGGCGACGGGCTGCTGCCCGACGCGAACACCGTCCTCCAGGAGAGCGACATCGTGCACCTGCTGCTCCGGGCGGACGAGTCCGCCGACGTCGAGCGCATCCTCACCGTCGCCCCGGAGGTGCAGGCGTGAGGGTCGTCATCGCGGGTGCCGGCTCGGTCGGCCGCTCGATCGCGCGGGAGCTGCTCGCCAACGGGCACGAGGTCACCCTCATCGACCGCCAGCCCTCCGCCATGCGGGTCGCGCAGGTGGCCGACGCGGACTGGCTGCTCGCCGACGCGTGCGAGCTGCCGACGCTCACCCAGGCGCGGACCGACGAGTGCGACGTGGTCGTGGCCGCGACCGGCGACGACAAGGCCAACCTCGTCATCTCGCTGCTCGCCAAGACGGAGTACGGCGTCCCGCGCACGGTCGCGCGGGTGAACAACCCGAAGAACGAGTGGATGTTCGACGAGGCCTGGGGCGTCGACGTCGCGGTCTCCACGCCGCGCATCATGACGGCGATGATCGAGGAGGCCGTCTCCGTCGGCGACCTGGTGCGGATCTTCACGTTCCACCAGTCCGGCGCGGACATCCTCGAGCTCACGCTGCCGGAGGGCTCCCCGCTCGCCGGGTCGCTCGTCGGTCAGATCGACTGGCCGGCCGACACCGTGCTCGCGGCCATCGTGCGCGACGACCGCCCGTTCCAGCCGTCCGGGGACGACACCCTGGAGGGCGGCGACGAGCTGCTGTTCGTCACGGGGCGGGACGCGTCGGAGCAGGACCTGGCCGCGCTGCTGTCGAGCCGCGTACCAGGATCCAGCTCGCCCACAGCACCAGCGCCGTGAGCGGCACGCCCATCACGAGCTTCGCGGTACCGAGCCAGGCGACCTGACCCGCGAGGTACAGCGGGACCTGCACCGCGAGGCGCAGCGCGAACATCGCCGCCCACAACCAGGTGGCCCAGGTGTAGCGCCGCCGCAGCGCGGGGTCCCGGCGCCATGCCAACGCGCCCGCCCACGAGCCCTCGGCCTGCAGCGGCCCGTCCGCGCGGAACAGGCCGAGCACGAGCCCGACGAGCGGCCAGCCGACCAGCGCGGACAGCGCGAAGGGCACGAGGTACGCCGCGTTGACCAGCAGGCCCCACAGGTAGAAGTCCTGCGCGCGGCCGGTCTGGGCCGCGATGAGGGCGCCGATGCCGATGCCGACGGCGCCCGACAGCGCCTGCGTCACGGGCGTCCGCTGCGCCAGACGGGCCACGACGGCCACCGCGACCGCTGCGACCGCCGCGATGAGCGCCGGCCGCAGCTGCTGCCCGGACGCGATGAACACGACGACGAACAGCAGGCCCGGCAGCACCGACTCGACGATCCCGCGTACGCCGCCGACCGAGTCGAGGAACGAGAAGTCCTCCGCCTCGATCGCGCGCATCCCGCGCACGGGCACGGCGTCCTCGGGCGCGGCGGCGGGCGTCACGGGCGCGTCCGCGGCGGCGCGCGGGTCCGGCGTCACCGGCGGCTCGTGGCCGCCGGCCGGCGTCGGCTCACTCACCCGGCCGGGGACGCAGCTCGTAGCGGGGGTTGAACATGGACCGGCGGCCCTCGCGGGTGCACACCAGGCCCTCGACCTTGAGCCGGCGACCCGGCTCGATGCCGGCGATCTCCCGGCGGCCCAGCCACACGAGGACCAGGTTCCCGCTGCCGTCGTACAGGTCGGCCTCGAGCGCGGGGACGCCCTGGCGCGGCCGCAGCACGACCGAGCGGATCACGCCCGACACCTTGGCGCGGTGCCGGTCCGGGGTCTGGTCGACGGGCATGCAGCCCTTCGCCCGGACCGCGTCCTCGCGCTCCTCCGAGGCCTCGATCTCCTCCTGGGACGCGACGGCCCGGCGGAGGCCCTCGCGCAGCGACAGCGGCGACATGTCAGCGGATCTCCGTGATCTCCGGCCCGCGCTTCAGCGGGTCGAACGTGGGTGCGGCCGGGGTGGCCGTCTGGGGGGTCACGCCGGCGGCCTGGTCGGGCAGCGTGAGCGCGAGCAGGTCGCGCGGGGCGCGCGCCTCGGTGCCGCGCACGACGACCGTGCGGCGGAACAGGTCCTCGAGCGTGCCGGCGGCCTCCTCGTCGACCGCGGCGCGGCCGGTGATGACGCCGCGCAGGAACCAGCGGGGGCCGTCGACGCCGACGAACCGCGCGGGGCGGTGGCCGGTGCGGCCCTCGGGGGTGCGCACGGGCAGGCGGGCGAGCAGCTCGCGGCCGAAGGGTCCGGGCACGTCGTCGACGGCGCCGCCCTGCTTGCGCACGGACTCGCCGATCTCCTCGCGGATCTCGTCCCAGATGCCGTCGGTGCGCGGCGCGGCGAACGCCTGCATCTGCAGCGTGGAGCCGTCGATCGTCACGCCGACCGCCGTCACGGTGCCGGACTTCTTGTCGATCTCCATGCGCAGCTCCATGCCGTGCACGCCGGGCAGCCGCAGGGCGCCCAGATCGACCCGCGGGCCGGCGGGGACGTCCTCGCCGGAGTCCCAGGGACCGGCGGACCGGTCGACCACGGCCGGGGCCGGGTGCTCCGGGGTCGCGTCCTGCACCGCGGGTCCGTCGTGCGCGGCGGCCGCGGTGCCCGCCTGGTCGGCGGCCCCCTCGGCTGCGTCGACGCCGGCCGCGGTCTCGTCCTGGGCGGTGCGGTCCTTCGCACCGCGCCGGAATAGCGCCACCCTCAGTCCCCTCTCCGGGTCGCCCGCGTCGCGGGCGCGTTCGTCTCCACGATAGTCCGCACGGGACGGACCACCTAGCGGGCCGCCTGCGTGTCCGCCGTGGGCGCACCGGACGCCCCGTCCTGGGCGCCGGCGGCCGCGCCGGACGCGCGCCACCCGCCGCTCGAGCCGAACCCGCCGGTCCCCCGCACCGAGTCCGGCAGCTCGTCCGCCCCGACGAACAGCGCCCGCTCGACCCGCTGGATCACCAGCTGGGCCACGCGGTCGCCCCGGTGCAGCACCACGGGCTCGCGCGCGTCGGTGTTGAGCAGCGTCACGGCGATCTCGCCGCGGTAGCCCGCGTCGACGGTGCCCGGGGCGTTGACGATCGTGAGGCCGTGCCGCGCGGCCAGGCCGGAGCGCGGGTGCACGAACGCGGCGTAGCCCTCGGGCAGCGCGATCGAGATGCCGGTCGGCACGGTGACCCGCTCGCCCGGCTCGAGCGTCGCGTCGACCCGGGTGACCAGGTCGGCGCCCGCGTCGCCCGGGTGCGCGTACGACGGGACCGGCACGCCCTCGTCGAGGCGGCGCAGCAGGATGGTCAGGGTCTCGGTGGCCGCGGGGGCGGGCGCGTCGTCCGTCACGGGCCCCGACCCTACCCGTCGCAGGTGGGATGCTGGGGCCGTGCAGACGACGACCGCCCCCGCCTTCGCCGAGCGCCTCTGGCCCTCCCCCGCCGGCTGGGTCGCCGTGCCGGCCCTGGCCGCGATGCTCGGCGTCGTGCTGCTGCCGCTGTCCCCGGTCGCCGCCGCCGTCGGCGCCGTCCTGGCCCTGGTCGCGGCGGGGCTGGCCGCGGCGCGGCTCGCCACGCGGGTCCGGGTCGAGGGCGGCGAGCTGCACGCGGGCGACGCGCACGTGCCGGTCGGGCTGCTGCGGGCGCCGCGCGCGCTGGACGCGGACGCCACGCGGCACGAGCTCGGCCCCGGCCTCGACGCGCGCGCGCACGTGTGCCTGCGCGGCTGGGTGGGGACCGCGGTGCGGGTCGAGCTGGACGACCCGGCCGACCCGACGCCGTACTGGGTGGTCTCGACCCGGCGCCCCGCCGACCTGGTGGCGGCGCTCGGCGGCGCGGGCGCCGACGGGGACGGCTCGCCGGCCGCGTGACCCCCGGGGACGACGACGCCGGCCGGACCTCGCGGGTCCGGCCGGCGTCGTGACGGCTGGGTGGGGCGCGCGCGCCTGCCCGTCAGGCGGGCAGCGCGCCCGGTCGGCAGCTCAGGCCGCGCACTCCGAGCAGACGGGCATGCCGTCCTTCTCGTAGGCGAGCTGGCTGCGGTGGTGGACCAGGAAGCACTTCGAGCAGGTGAACTCGTCGGCCTGGCGCGGCAGCACCCGGACCGAGAGCTCCTCGCCCGACAGGTCCGCGCCCGGGAGCTCGAACCCCTCGGCCGCTTCGGTCTCGTCCTCGTCCACCACGCCCGAGTTCTTGTCGGAGCGCCGGGCCTGGAGCTCCTGCAGCGAGTCCTCGCTGAGGTCCTCCTCGGTCTTGCGCGGGGCGTCGTAGTCGGTTGCCATGTGGTGTGGTCACGCTCCGTCAGGTGGTCGGGATCGGCGTACGCGGGATCAAGCGAACGGGGGTCGCCGTTTGTTCCCGGTCAGGCGCCCCGGATTGTGCCTCATTTCGCGGCGCGGCGCACGCCCGGGTCAGTCGTCCGCGTCGGCACCCAGCTCGGCGAGCAGCGTGGCCAGCTCGTGGACCGTCGCCGCGGGGCCGACCACCGACATCTCGACCCCCGCGGGGCGGCCGCGCAGGCCGCTGACCTGCGCACCTGCCTCGATCGCGATGATCTGGCCGGCCGCGAGGTCCCACGGGTTCAGGCCGCGCTCGTAGTGCGCGTCGAGCGACCCCTCCGCCACCCGGCACAGGTCCAGGGCGGCGGAGCCGATGCGCCGGACGTCCCGCACCCGCGGCAGCAGCGCGGCGAGCACCCGGCCCTGCGCCCGGCGGCGCTCCTCGAGGTAGCCGAACCCGGTGCCGACCAGCGACGTGGCCAGCGGGCGGGCCGGGTTCGCCTCGATGCGCCGGCCGTCGCGGAACGCGCCCTGGCCGCGGCCGGCGGTGTACGTCCGGCCGTCGGCGACCGCGTGCACGCAGCCGGCCACGGGGGTCCACCGCGCCGGGTCGGGGTCGCCGGCGACCAGGCCGACCGACACCGCGAACGCCGGGACGCCGTAGAGGTAGTTGACCGTGCCGTCGATCGGGTCGAGCACCCAGGTGAGCCCGCTGGTGCCGGGCTCGAGGCCGTGCTCCTCGCCGAGGACGCCGTCCTGCGGCCGGTGCTCGGCGAGCAGCGCGCGCAGGTGCGTCTCGGAGGCGAGGTCCATCGCGGTGACCGGGTCGACGTCGCTGGACTTGGTCGCGGCGACCTGGACCCGCTCGGGGCTCGTGGTGCGGATCAGGTCGCCCGCGGAGCGCGCGAGGCGCTCGGCGAGCTCGGTGAGGGCGCGGACCTCGGCGGGGTCCGGCAGGGGGGCGG
>NZ_JAANNB010000092.1 GCF_011603975.1 Cellulomonas sp. IC4_254
CCGCCGGGGCGGGCTGGCCCGCGACCAGGCCGCGCAGGGACTCGACGGCGTCGTCGCCGGCGTCGGTCGCCGCGTCGGAGGCGGCGAGGTTGGCGGCCGTGACGGCCTCCAGCACCTCGGCGCGGTGCACGGCGACGGAGCGCGGGGCGTCGATCCCGAGGCGGACGCCGTCGCTGCGCACCTCGATCACGGTCACGACGATGTCGTCCCCGATCACGAGCCGCTCACCGACCCGTCTGCTCAGCACCAGCATGGCGCCGACCCTACCTTCCGCGCGCAAGCGGCCGGTGCACCGCCCACGCCGGGTGCGCCCACCGGCCACGGCGGGGCGGGGGGTCAGCCCCAGACGGTGCCCTCGGGGAGGTGCTCGCCCAGGGCCGCGGCCCACGCGAGCCGGGAGGCCGGGACGCCGTCGATCCACGCGACCGGCACGCCGAGGCCCAGGACCGTGCCGGGCTCGCTGGTGTCGAACAGCCCGCCCACGGCGAGCGCGTCGAGCGGCCGGCGGGCGCCGACGCCCGCGATCCACCGGGCGCAGTCCCGGGTCTTGCTGCGCGCGTCGACGACGCCCCACGCCTGGTCGGGCGCGAGGGCGGCGAGCAGCTCGGCGGCGGCGTCCTCGCGGGCGCGGCCCGGGCGGACGCCGAGCGCCACGACCGTCACGCCGTCGCCGCCGGACAGCTCGGCGCGCCACCGGGCGGCGGCCGCCGGCGTCGTCAGCCGGCGTCCGGCCGCGCCGGCACCCGCACCGGCACCGGCGGCCTCCGCGTCGCCGGCCGCCACCACCGGGCCCGAGCCCGACCGCAACGCCAGCAGCTCCGCGACCCGCGCGGCGTCCTCGGGCGGACCCGCGACGACCAGCACGGTCCCCGGGTCCCGCGGCGCGGGCGGCGCGGCGGGCACGGCCGCGAGCAGCCGCGCGAGCTCGACCGGACCGTCGCCGACCGCGGCGAGCAGCCGCGCGGGCACGCCGAGCTCGGCGAGCGCGTCGCGCGGCACCCCGCCCGGGGCGCCGGCGGGCACCCGCTCCACCGCGGGCGCCGGGGCGGGCGCGGGCAGCACGGGGACGACGGCGGGCTCGAACGCGCGCCCGGCGGCGTCGGGGCCCGCGGCGCGCGGGGCCGGGACGACCGCGTCCGCGGGCGGCGGCACCTCGAGGTGGTGGTCGGGCGCGACGGCCCCGGTCATCGCCCGCATCTGCTCCAGCACGGACGCGAACGCCTCCTCGCCGGTCGACACGCGCGGCGGCGCCTCCGGCACCGACCCGGGGCGGGCCGGCGCGAGCACGTCGGTGCCGGCCGGGCCGAAGCCGTCCGGCCCGGCGTCCGCGGCGTCGGCGGCCGCGAGCAGCGCGTCGATACCCCCGGCCCCGCCGGCCGCGGCGGGCGCGGGCAGCGGCACGCCGCGGCGCCGCAGCAGCCCGGTGGCCGGGGCGGCGGGCGCGTCCGGGACGTCGATGGTCAGCTCGTAGCGCTCGCGCGCGAAGAACCCGGCGAGCCCGCCGGTGCGCACCCGCTCGGCGCGCACGATGCGCGCCGTCGGCCCGAACTCGGCGCGGACGTGCACCATGAGCTCGGCCAGGTCGGCGCCCTCAAGCAGCAATCGCGTGGGCACCGCTCACCACCCCGACGGTCTCGATCCGCACGCCGCCGCCGGTGACCTCGGCGTAGGACAGCACGGGCAGCCGGTCGAGCGCGAGGATGACGACCTTGCGCAGCGCGGGCCGCAGCGCCGGGGCGCAGACCAGCACCACGGACCGGCCGGTGGCCTCGGCGTCGGCGACCTGGGCGCGCAGCCGCTCGAGCATCGCCTCCAGGCGGGTCGGGTCGGTGACGATCTGGGTGCCGGACTCGGACGGCCGCAGCGCCTCGACCAGCGCCTGCTCGAACACGGGGTCGAGCGTGAGCACCCGCAGCGCGCCGTCCTGGACGTACTGCGCGGACAGCGCCGGGCCGAGCGCGCCGCGCGCGGCCTCGACCAGGCCCTCGGGGTCGGTGCTGACCTTGGCGCGCAGCGTGAGCGCCTCGTAGATCCGGGACAGGTCGCGGATCGGGACCTCCTCGGCGAGCAGGCCCTGCAGCACGCGCTGCACCTCGCCGAGCGACAGCAGGCCGGGCACGAGCTCCTCGACCACGGACGGGTTGACCTGCTTGACGCCCTCGGTGAGCACCCGGACGTCCTCGCGGCCGAGCAGCCGCGGCGCGTTGCGGGTGATGATCGAGCCGAGGTGCGTGATCAGCACGGACACCCGGTCGACGACGGTGGCGCCGGCCATCTCGGCGGCGTGCCGCAGCTCGGCGGCGACCCACTTGCCCGGAAGGCCGAAGACCGGCTCGACGGTGGACTGCCCGGGCAGCGCGGCCAGGTCGTCGCCGAGGGCCAGGATGCGCCCGGGCGGCACCTCGCCGCGGCCGACCTCGACGCCGGCGATCCGCACGACGTAGGTGGACCGGGGCAGGTCGACCGAGTCGCGGGTGCGCACCGGCGGCACGACGATGCCGAGCTCCATCGCGATCTTGCGGCGCAGGCCGCGCACGCGGTGCAGCAGGTCCTGGTCCGGGCCGTTGCCGACCATGTCGACCAGGTCGGGCGCGAGCAGGATCTCCAGCGTGTGCACCCGCATCTGCTCGATGAGCGCCTCGGGGGTGTCGTTGCTCGTGGGGGCGGCGGTCGCGGTGGAGGCGGCGGCGAGCTCGGCCGCGGCGGCCTCCTTGGCCTGCGAGGCCTTGATCCGCTGGGCCACGACCAGCAGCCCGGCCCCGACGAGGACGAACGGCAGCTTCGGCATGCCGGGCAGCAGGGCCAGGGCGAGCGCGCCGCAGCCGGCGATGAGCAGGGCGGTGCGGGACTGGGACAGCTGCTTGGACGCCGCGGTGCCCATGTCGCCCTCGGCCGTGGCCCGGGTGACGACGATGCCGGTGGACACCGAGAGCAGCAGCGCGGGGATCTGGGTGACCAGGCCGTCGCCGATGGTCAGCAGGCTGAACCGCTCCAGCGACTCGGTGACCGACAGGCCCATCTGGACCATGCCGATGACGAACCCGCCGATGAGGTTGATCAGCGTGATGATGATGCCGGCGATGGCGTCGCCCTTGACGAACTTCGAGCCACCGTCCATCGCGCCGTAGAAGTCGGCCTCGGCGGCGACGTCCGCGCGGCGCTGCCGGGCGGTGTCCTCGTCGATCAGGCCGGAGTTCAGGTCGGCGTCGATCGCCATCTGCTTGCCGGGCATCGCGTCGAGGGTGAACCGCGCCCCGACCTCGGCCACGCGGCCGGCGCCGTTGGTGATGACGACGAACTGGATGACGACCAGGATCAGGAAGATCACCAGGCCGATGACCAGCGACCCGCCGACCACGAAGTGCCCGAACGCGTCGATCACGGCCCCGGCGTAGCCGTCGCGCAGCACCAGGCGGGTGGACGCGACGTTGAGCCCGAGCCGGAACAGCGTGAACACCAGGATCAGCGACGGGAACACGCTGAAGTCCAGCGGCCGCTGCACGTACATGCTCGTGAGCAGGATGACGAGCGCGGCCGTGATGTTCACGGCGATCAGCACGTCGAGCAGCGCCGCGGGCAGCGGCACCACCAGGAGCAGCACGATGCCCACGACGCCCACCGGGACGGCGAGCTGGGAGATCTGCCGGTTCTTCATCGGAGGTCCTCGTCAGTGGTGTGCGGTACTGCTCTGGTCATCGGCAGGCGGCGGGCGATCATGCGACCTTCTCCTGGCGGGCTCGCCGCCGGGCGGCGGCCACGGTGGTCGGTGCGTCGTCCGGGGCGACCGAGCCGCCCGGCATGGTGTGCTTCCCCATCGCCGCGCCGCGCCGCTTCAGCTGCATGACGAACGCGAGCACGCGGGCGACGGCGGTGAACAGGTAGGCGGGGATCTCCTGGTCCACGGCGCACGCGGCGTGCAGGGACCGGGCGAGCGGGATGTCCTCGACCATCGGCACCCGGTGCTCGGTGGCCTGCTCGCGGATCTTGGCGGCGACGGCGCCCGCGCCCTTGGCGACGAGCCGCGGGGCGCCGGTGCCGGCGACGTACTTCAGCGCGACGGCGACGTGCGTCGGGTTGACGATCACCACGTCCGCGTCGGCGACCGCGGCCATCATCCGGTTCCGGCTCATGGCCATCTGCTTGGACCGGATGTGGCCCTTGACGTGCGGGTCGCCCTCGGTGCGCTTGCTCTCCTCCTTGATCTCCTGCTTCGACATGCGCGTCTGCTTGCGGTTGCGGCGCATCACGACGAGCAGGTCGATCGCGGCGAGCAGCACGCCGGCCCCGATGCCCCAGATGATCAGCTGCTTCACGCCGGCGCCCGCGACGCCGAGCATGTGCTCCAGCGGGATGCGGCCGGTGCCCATGAGCTGCGGGACGAGGGCCTGCACGGCGGTGTAGAGGACGAGGCCGACGACCGCGGTCTTGAGCAGCGTCTTGGCGCCCTCCCACCAGGCGTTCGCGCCGAACAACCGCTTGACCCCGGACACCGGGTTGAACTGCTTGACGTTCGGCTTGAACTTCTTCACGTGCACGCCGCCCTGGGCGACCGCGACGGCGATGATGACGCCGGCGACGACGGCCAGCAGCGGGCCGAGCGTCCCGACGACCGACCAGAGGCCGTCGCCGAGCAGGTCCACCACCGTGCCGGCGTCCGGCGCGGCGATCGCCTCGCGGACCGCCGCGAGCTGGTCGCGCGCGGCGTCGGCGGCGCGGGACGCGGTGCTGGGCAGCATGACCGCGGCGGCCGCCAGGCCGACCCACGCGGTGAGGTCCTGGGACCGGGAGAGCTTCCCGTCCCGGTGGACCTCCTTCATCCGCTGGGCTGTGGCCTTCTCGGTCTTCTCCCCGGCGTCCCCTCCCCCGGCCATCAGGCGACCCCGAGGACGGCCTCGACGGCCCGGCGTGCGAGGTCGTCCACCACGCCCGGCAGGGCCAGGTACGCGAAGCCGGCGAACGTCACGGTCATCAAGATCTTCAGCGGGAAGCCCATCGCGAACGCGTTCAGGGCGGGCGACACCCGGGTCAGCAGGCCGAGGCCCACGTCGGTGAGGAACAGCACGACCAGCAGCGGGCCGGCGATCTGCAGCGCCGCGAGGAACATGTCGGACAGCCCGGTGGTGACCACCTGGGCCATCGCCGCGAGGTCGAGCCCGGCGCCGGGCGGAACGGCGTCGAACGACCGGGCCAGGCCGCCGATGAGCAGCTGGTAGGCGCCGGACACGAACAGCAGGACCAGGCAGGTCATGTTGTAGAGCCGGGCGAACTGCGCGCCGGACGTCATGTTCTGCGGGTCGAACGCCTGCGCGAGCTGGAAGCCGCCGAACAGGTCGATGAGGTTGCCCGCGGCCTGCACGGCCGAGAACACCAGCGACACCAGGAAGCCCAGGGCGGCGCCGACGACGGCCTCCAGCACCAGGTCGCCGAGGAACTCCCCCGTCGACGCGGTCGCGACCAGGTCGAGGCGGGGCAGCACGGCGATCGCCAGGCCGACCGACAGCATCGCCTTGACGGCGCCCGGGATCCCGCGGTGCGCGAACGGCGGCGCGATCATCAGGAACGCGGCGAACCGGACGCCCGCGAGCATCGCGGTCTGCACGGCGGCCAGGGAGAGGGTGACGTCCATCGTCCGGTCAGCCCCCGAGCAGCGCCGGGATGCGCTCGAACAGCTGGTGCGTGAAGGTCACGAGCTCCGCGATCATCCAGTGCCCGCAGACCAGCAGCGCCACGGCGGCGGCGATGGCCTTCGGCACGAAGGACAGCGTCACCTCCTGGATCTGGGTGACCGACTGCACCAGGGAGACGGCGAACCCGACGACCAGCGCGGTGACGAGCACCGGGGCGGACAGCTTCGCGGCGATGATCAGGGCGTCCAGCCCGATGTCGAGGACGGCCGAGGTGTCCATCAGCCACCCCCGCCCGACGCGGCGCCGACCAGGGCGGTGACGATCAGGCCCCACCCGTCGACCAGCACGAACAGCAGCAGCTTGAACGGCAGGGAGACCATGACGGGCGGCAGCATCATCATGCCCATGCTCATCAGGACCGAGGACACGACCAGGTCGATGACCAGGAACGGGATGAAGATGACGAACCCGATGATGAACGCCGACCGCAGCTCCGAGAGCATGAACGCGGGGATGAGCGTGAGCATCGGGACCGAGGCCGGGTCCTCCGGGTTCGGCTGGTCGGCCGCCCGGGTGATGAGGGCCAGGTCCGCCTCGCGGGTGTGGCCGAGCATGTACTCGCGCAGCGGGACCGAGCCGGCGTCCAGCGCCGTCTGGAAGTCCATGCTGCCGTCGAGGTAGGGCTGCACGGCGTCGGTGTTCACGTCGGACAGCACCGGGGCCATCACGAACAGGCTGAGGAACAGCGCGAGGCCGGCGATCACCTGGTTCGGCGGCACGGTCGTCAGGCCGAGCGCGTTCCGGGTGAGGGACAGCACCACGAAGATCTTGGTGAAGCCGGTCATCATCAGCAGCAGCGACGGCGCGACCGACAGCAGCGTGATGCCGATGAGCACGACGATCGAGCTGCTGGGGGTGCCGTTCACGCCGTTGATGGCGACGGACACCTCGCCGGTGCCGGGGTCGGCGGGGCCGGCCGGCGCGGCCGGACCCTCGGGCGGGACCGGCGCGGCGTGCGCCATGCCGGAGCCGAGCACGACCAGCGCGACGGCCAGGGCCAGGACGGCCAGCACGACGAGCGGCCAGCGGCGGCGGTCCGCGGCGTCGGCGGCCGCGAGGGCCTCGGCGCGGGCGCCGGACAGGACGAGGTCCACGTCGGCGGTCTCGGGCGCGGGGCGAGGGCTCATCGGCGCACCGTCCGCTCCCGCAGCACCGCGACGGCCTGCTTCCAGGTGGACGGCGCCAGCACGGAGCCGTGCAGCGCGCCGTGCGCGGCCGGGGCCTCCCCGGCGGGCGCGGTCAGGTGCTCGATGCGGGCGGCGTCGACGTCGGCGACCTCCAGCCCGACGAGCCCCGGCACGGGGGCCGCGGTGGCCTCGGCGAGGGCGTCCTCGAACGCGGGCGCCGCGACGGCCGGCGCCGGGACCGCGGGGGCCGCGGCGACCGGCGCGGCGGCCCGGGTGCGGCGCGGCGTCGGCAGCACGGCCGCGGCCAGCGCGCCGAGGGTCATCGGCGCGGGGGCGGCCTCGGCGGCGGCGTCCGCGTCGGCGGGCTCCTCCTCCGCGACCGCGTCGAGCTCGGTCAGCATGGTGACGCTCTGCTCGCCGTAGCCGAGCAGCATCCGGCGGTCGCCGACCGCGACGACCACGACGCCGGCGTGGCGGCCGAGCGCCTGGCGCCCGACCACCTCGACGGCCGGGCCCGCGGGCCGGCGACGGCCCTTGCCCCACCCGGCGCGGCGCGCGAGGACCCAGATCAGGCCGATCACGCACGCGAGCGCCAGGAGGACGCGCAGGCCCAGGACGAGGGTGTCCATCAGATGGTGCCGTCCTCGCGCGCGATCTCGGTGATCCGGATGCCGAACTCCTCGTCGATCACGACGACCTCGCCGCGGGCGATGAGCCGGCCGTTGACCATGACGTCGGCGGGGCTGCCGGCGGCGCGGTCGAGCTCCAGCACGGCGCCCGGGGTCAGCTCCAGGACCTGGCGGACCGGCAGCTTGGTGCGACCGAGCTCGGCGGTCAGCGTCATCTCGACGTCGTAGAGCACGTTGAGGCTGGCGCGCTGGGTCGGGACGCCCGGGACCGCGGCGGTGGGCTCGGTGCGCAGGCGCAGGCCGAACCAGGCCTGGACGCCCTCGTCGGTGCCGAGCGCGACGAGGTGCGCGTCCGCGGGCAGCGCCGTGGCGACCGGCTCGGTGCGGGCGGCCTCGAGCACGCCGGCGCCGAGCTCGGCGACCGCGGCCTCCAGGGCCGGGCGCAGGGCGGCGGCCAGGTCCAGCGGGCTGCCGTCGGGGGCGCCGGCGGCGAGCGCGTCGCGGACGGCCTCGTCGGCGACCAGCACCACGTCGGCGCTGTTCGGGCCGACGAACGACGCGACGACGGCGAGCGCGTCGGCGTCCGGGCGGGCGCCCGCGGGGGCCGGGGCCGGCACCAGCGGCGCGGCGGCCGGCAGCAGCCGGGCGGCGGCCGTGGCGGCGGCGAGCGCGACCGCGGCGTCGGTGGTCTCGGCGGTGGGGACGGCGTTCATCAGTGCTTCTCCTCGACGGTGACGACCATGCAGGCGAGGCGGGAACCGTTGTTCCCCGCGGCGGCTCGCGCGAGCACGACCCCGTCCACCACCACGTCGAGCGGCTGGGACGACGGGTGGGACAGGGGGACGACGTCGCCGACGGCCAGGCCGACGACGTCGCGGGGGCGGACGACGACCGGCGCGAACCGGACGGCGACCTCGACGGGCACGTCCTCGACGGCGGCCTCCAGGTCGAGCACCGCGAGCTCGTGGGCCCGCTGGTCCTCGACGGAGCGGCTGCCCGCGCCGTCGGCCTGCCGGACGGCGGCCAGCAGCACCTCGGCGGGGAACATCACGGTGGCGACGTCCTCGCGCTCGCCGACCCGCATGAGGAACGTGGCGACCAGCACCGCGTCGGAGGCCGGGACGGCCTGCACGAACTGCGGGTTGTACTGGACGGAGCGCAGCGTGACGTCGAGGGGCGTCAGCGAGGAGAAGGCGTACCCGAGGTCGCCCAGCGCCGCGCCCATCACGCCGCGCAGCAGCGTCAGCTCGATCTCGGTGAGCTCGCGGTCCTCGCGGGCGTCGCCCGTGCCGGGGCCGCCGAGCATGTAGTCGATCCAGACCATCGTGGCGCTGACCGGGACCTGCACGACGGCGGTCTGCCGGGTCTGCTCGATGGTGCACAGCATCATCGCCGTGGTGCCGGGCAGGCCGCGCACGTACTCGTCGTAGGTCTGCAGGCTCAGCCCGTCGAGCGTCACCTGGGCCATCGCGCGGAGGCGGGCGGTGAGCTGGTTGCCCCACTGGCGGGCGAACGTCTCGAACGCCATCTCGAGCACGCGGGCGTGCTCGCGCGCCATCGTCATGGGGCGGCGGAAGTCGTAGGGCTCGGGCACGTGCGTGCGCCGGCGGGAGCGCGCAGGGGCCTGACCCGTGGTGTGGACCGTCACGCCCACCCTGATCGGCGCGCAACCGGGTGATGTGAGAGGTCGCGGCCGGACTTTCTCCGCCCTCGGCCCGTCGTGGGCCGGCGTGCTGCGGAGCGATGTGGCGCCCTCCGTGGCGCCGTGCTTCACCGGATCGGGTGACGCCCCTGGTCAGGGGCCCCGGAGGTCCGGTCGGACGGGGCGCGCGTCGCCGCGCGCGCCGTCACTGGGTGACGTAGTTCGTCAGGAAGACGTCGTACACCTCCCCGTGGTACAGCTCGTCGAGCTGGTGCTTGAACTCCGCCTTCAGCTCCTCCCGCTTCGCGGGGTCGCTGACCTCGGACACGCTCCGGCCGGAGAACAGGGCGATCGCCGCGTCCACCGCGGGGCCGGTCTCCGGGTCGCCGTGGCCCGCGGCCTCGGCGGTGAACTGCAGCTCGAAGCCGAGCCGCAGGTAGTGGCCGTCGGCCAGGTTCAGGCTCACGGGCTCGACCGCGACGACCGCGCCCGGCTCGGGCTCGGGCTCCGCCGCCGGCTCGCCGCTGCCGCGGCCGAGCAGCAGGTACGCCGCCGCCCCCGCCGCCACCAGGACGACCGCCCCGATGATGAGGAGCAGCTTCTTCTTGCCGCCCTTCTTCTTCTCCGGCTCCGCGGCGGGCGCTGGAGCCGGTGTGCTCCCGCCGCCGATCTTCTGGCCACCGCCGATCTTCTGACCGCCGCCGACCACGCGCTGCTCGATGGGCATCGCCCCTACCCTCCCGTCGTGCTTCCGGCCGCCACCGCGGGCAGCAGGGCGCGCACCGCCTCGGGTGCCGCGCTGAGAATGACCATGTCGACCCGCCGGTTGGCGGTCATCGCGTCCTCACCGGTCCCCTGGACCAGGGGACGGGTGTCGCCGTAGCCCACCGCCTGGATGCGGGTGCCCGGCATGCCGTCGCGCTCCACCAGGTACCGGAGCACCTGGGTGGCGCGGTCGGACGAGAGCTCCCAGTTGGTCGCGTACCGCCCCGAGATCGGGATGGTGTTCGCGTGGCCCTCGACCGAGATCTGCTCCTGGAGGCCCACGAGCGTGGGCGCCGCCAGGTCCAGCACCTGCCCCGCGGTCGGGGTCAGCGTCGCCGACCCCTGCGCGAAGAACACGTCGTCCGCGACCAGCCCGAGCACCAGCCCGCGCTCGTCCACCCGGAACCGGACCTGGTCCTGCAGGCCCTGCGCGGTGAGCGCGGCCAGGATGTGCTCGCGCACCTCCTCGAGGTGCGCCGCCTCGGCCTGCGCCGCGGCGAGCACGCTCGTGTCCACCTGGGTCGGGTCCGCCGACGTCTGCGGCGCCGGGTCGGAGGCCTGCAGGCCGAGGCCCTCGTCGGCGTCCACGATCCCGGAGGTGCCCGCGTCCGGCTGGTCCTCGGTGATGGCCAGGCCGTCCATCGTGCCGTCCGTGCCGTCGAGGACCGACTGGTTCACCGACCCGTCGCCGAAGCCGGCCGCCAGCGACGCCTTGAGGGCGACGTACTTCTCCTGGTCGACCTGGCTGATGGCGAACAGGACGATGAACAGCGCCATGAGCACGGTGATCATGTCCGAGTAGGACACGAGCCAGCGCTCGTGGTTGACGTGCTCCTCCTCGTGCCCCCCGCGCCGGCCCCGACCGCGGCCGCCGTGGCCGGAGCTCACGCGGCTTCCTTGGCGGCGGGGGTGTCGGGCAGCAGGCTGCGCAGCCGCTCGCCGACGAGGCGCGGGTTGGCGCCGGCCTGGACGGCCAGCAGGCCCTCCAGCGTCACCTCCATCTGCGCGCACTCCAGGTCGGAGAACCGCTTGATCCGCGCACCGAGCGGCAGCCAGACCACGTTGGCGGACAGGATGCCCCAGAGGGTGGCGACGAACGCCGCGGCGATCGAGTGGCCCAGCGACGCCGGGTCCGACAGGTTCTCGAGCACGTGCACGAGCGAGATGACCGTGCCGATGATGCCGATGGTCGGCGCGTAGCCGCCCATGTCGGCGAAGTACTTGGACCAGACCTTCTCGCGCGACCGCTTGGTGGCGATCTTGTCCTCGAGGATCATCCGGAGGTCGTCGGGGTCGGTGCCGTCGATCGCCGCCTGGAGCCCGCCGCGCAGGAACTCGTCGTCGATGTCCTTGGCCGCGTCCTCCAGGGCCAGCAGGCCCTCGCGACGGGCGCGGTCGGCCAGGTCGACGAGCGTGTCCACGGTCGACGTCGGGTCCGGCACCTTGTTCATCAGGGCGCGCGGCACGGCCTTGAACGACTCGATGACGTCCTTGACCGTGTGGCCGGCGATGCCGACGCCGATCGTGCCGACCCACACCAGCAGCAGCGGCGCGGGCAGGAAGATGGACATCGGGTCGGCGCCCTCCATGAGGAGGGCACCGAAGATCGCACCGAAGGCGACGACCAGCCCGATGAAGCCGGCGGGATCCATGTCAGCGGCTCCTCGGTCGCAGGGGAACGGGGTCGGCGAGGGGCGCGTCGCCGTCGTCCTCGGCGGGGCCCGGCTCGCCGCCTGCGGCGGTGTCGCGGACCAGCTCGACCGTGGGCGCCGGCGCGGCCTGGATCTCCTGGGCACGGGCCAGGAGCTGGGCGCGGTGCTCGTTGACCCGCGCGATGACCTCGGCCATCGACTCGCGGACGATGTACTTCGTCCCGTCGATGAGGGTCAGGATGGTGTCGGGCGCGCTGTCGACGCGCTGGAGCAGGTCGGGGTTGACCCCGAACTGGGCCCCGTTGAGGCGCGTCACGATGATCACAGCGAAGTCCCGTCCCTGGTGGTGCGTGTGCGGCTCGCGCCGCCGCGGCCCGTCCGTGTGCCGCTCCCCCTGCCCATCGGACGCGGGGGCCCGTCGCTGAGGGGTTTGCGGCTGTCAGCGGGTGGTTTCCGGGGCCGATGCGGCCCATGATGGAGGCACCTGTAGCCGACCCGGGCCCGTTCCCGTTGCAGGTGAAGGTCGCGCGGGGATGGGCGATGCCCCGCCGTCGGTCAGTTCGGTGCGTCCCGCCCGGTTCGGTGCCTGTGAGCACCGAACCAGGCGGGGACCACCGAAGCGGCGCCGGGGTCAGCGCTTGAGGTTCACGAGCTCCTGCAGCACCTCGTCGGAGGTGGTGATCACGCGGGAGTTCGCCTGGAAGCCGCGCTGGGCGATGATCAGCTGCGTGAACTCCGTGGACAGGTCCACGTTGCTCATCTCGAGCGTGCCGGAGGACATGGTGCCCCGGCCGCCGGTGCCCGCCGAGCCGATCTGCGGGTCGCCCGAGTTCACCGTGGTGGTGAACAGCGAGCCGCCCGCCTTCGACAGGCCGGAGGGGTTGGTGAACGACGCCATCGCGATCTTGCCCAGCGCCTGCTTCAGGCCGTTGCTGAACGAGCCGGTGATGGTGCCGTCCGAGCCCAGCGTGAAGGACTCGAGGATGCCGGCGGCGTAGCCGTCCTGCTTGTCGGCCGCGATGGTGTCGACGCCCGCCATGCTGGTGATCTTCGTCAGGTCGACGGTCACGCCGCCCATCGTGAACGTGGTGTCGGCGAACGTCGGGTTGCCCGCCGCGTCGAAGGTGAGCGCCACGGAGCCGGTCGCCGGGTACGAGGCGGTGCCGTCGGTGGCGGTCATGGTCCAGCCGGTGGCGCCCTTGACGAACTCCAGCTCGACCTCGCGGGCGTTGCCCAGCGCGTCGTACGCCTTGACCGAGACGGTCTTGGTCTTGCCGGTCTCGGCGTCGGCCTGCAGGTTGCCGGAGAACGGCGTCGTGGTGGTGGCCTTGGCCGGCATGACCGTGCCCACGCCGACCTTGATGTCGCCGACCGCGCGCGAGGTGTCGATGACGCCGGTGGCGTCCGCGGCCCAGCCCTGGACCATCGCGCCGTCGCCCGGCAGCACCATCTGGCCGGTGGAGTCGAAGTCGAACGACCCGGCCCGCGTGTAGTACTGCTGCGTGCCCTGGCGGACGACGAAGAAGCCGTCGCCGGAGATCATCATGTCGGTGCTGCGGCCGGTGAGCTGCGAGGCGCCCTGCGTGAAGTTGGTGGTGATGCCGGCGACCTGGACGCCCAGGCCGACCTGCGCCGGGTTCTGGCCGCCGACGCCGTCCTGCGGGCCCGAGGCCGCGTTGAGCATCTGGCTCAGGGTGTCCTGGAACTGGATCTGGGACGCCTTGAAGCCGGTGGTGTTGACGTTGGCGATGTTGTTGCCGGTGACGTCGAGCATCGTCTGGTGGCTGCGCAGACCGCTGATGCCGGAGAAGAGGGAGCGGAGCATGGTGGTTCCCTTCGGGTGGGGTGGGCCGGACCGCGGTCAGGCGGTGGTCGTGGAGTCGGTGGGGGCGGTCGCGTCGTCGTCGTCCGCGGCGGGCGGGGTGCTGCCGGCCGGGCTTACGCTCGCGACGGAGTCGAGCGGGATCTGGTCCTTGCCGACGGTCAGGACCGGGACGCTGGCGGAGTAGTCGACACCGGAGACGACGCCGGTCTGGGTCTTGCCGTCGGCGTCCTTCCAGGTGACCTGCTGGCCGACGAGGTCGGCGGCGGCCATGCGCATCTGGAGCCCGAACTGCTCGCGGGACGACGCCTGGATCTCCGAGAGGGACTCCATCATCGACAGCTGCGTGGTCTGCGCCATCATGTCGCTGGTGTCCATCGGGCTGCTCGGGTCCTGGTTGGACAGCTGGGCGACCAGGAGCTTGAGGAACGTGTCCTTGTCGAGCGTCTTGCTCGGGGTGCTGGTGGTCGCCGCGGTCGCGTCGGCGGTCGAGCCACCGATGTACGAGACGGGGATGGCGGTCACGGGGGGTCCCTCCGGTCAGACGAGCAGGTCGAGGCCGCCGGCGTGGGCCGACGGACGGGCGGGTGCGGGGGCGGCGGCCGCGCCGGTGCCGGCGCGGGAGCCGTCCGGGCGGCCGGGCTCGCGGCGGCCGGCGGCGTCCGCGCCGGCACGGTTGCCGGGGCCGGAGCCCGCGCCGTCGGTGCCCAGCCGGACGTCCGAGGACAGGCCGGTGGCGGCGAGGTCGCGACGCAGGTCTGGCAGCGACTGCTTGAGCGCGTCCCGGGCGGCGTCGGTCGCGCCGACCAGCTCGACGCGCACGGCCTCGGCGGAGATGTGGGCGACGACCTTGACCGGGCCGAAGTGCTCCGGGTCGACGTGCAGCGTGAGGACGTGCTGGCCGGTGCCCGCCGAGCGGAGCGCGGGCAGCTGCTCGCCGAGCCTCGTGGCCAGCTGGTCGGACAGCGGGGCCGGCGTCGCGGCCGCGGCGGCGGCCCGGTGCTGGACCGTGCCGACCTGCAGCGCGGCCGGGGCGGCCGCGGGCGCGGTCGGCGCCGGCGCGGGGGCCGCGTCGCC
>NZ_JAANNB010000093.1 GCF_011603975.1 Cellulomonas sp. IC4_254
CACCGCCCACACCCAGCGGTCGACGCGGGTGGACGGCGGGCCGGCGGGCAGCGGCTTGGCGGTGGGCGCGGGGGAATCCGGCGCGGCGCCGTCGGGGGAGCCCGCCGGGTCCGCGCCCGGGACGCCGCGACCCGCGGGTCCGGGCGCGCCGTCGCCCGCCCGCTCGGCTCGCGACCCGGTCCCGTCGTCGTCCGCCCGGGCCCCGCCCGTCGCCTCCTCGGTCAGCACGTCGCCGCTCCGCTCAGGCCGCGGCCCGGGCCGCGCCGAGGATCTCGGCCGCGTCGTGCCCGCCCGGCTGCTCACCGGCGGCCGCGGCGGCCTCGGCCAGCCGGAGCAGCGCGGCGTTCAGCGGCGTCGCGACCCCGTGCAGCCGCCCGAGCAGCACGATCTCGCCGTTCAGGTAGGCCGCCTCGATCGACCCGGCGCCGCGCACCAGGCTCTGCCAGGACGACCCGCCGCGCCGGGTGACGCCGGGCAGGTCGACCAGCGTGAAGTCGCCGCGCGCCGCGGCCTCCTCCTCGGGGGAGGTCGGCTCGATGCCGGCCGCGGCCAGCACCGCGCGGGCCTCGGCGGCCGTCGCGGCCAGCAGCTCCTTCGCGGCGGGCTCGCGCACCGGGCCGCAGAGGGCCTCGACGGCGTTGCCCAGGTTGCTCAGCAGCTTGGCGTACTTCCAGGCCATGACGTCCCGCACGACCGGCGCGCGGAAGCCGACGGCCTCCAGGTCCGCGCTGACGGTCGCGAGGTCGGGGTCCGGCTCGCCGGCGGGGTAGGAGCCCACGGTGAGCACACCGGTGACCGGGCTGCCGGCCGCCGACACCCGCCCGGGCTCGAGGAACGTCGCGGGCAGCCACACGCACATGCCGGCGACCCGGGCGAACCGGCGCAGCGCGGTGCGCTCGTTGTCGACGCCGTTCTGCGCGCAGACCAGCAGCAGGTCCTCGCCCGCGGTGCGGCCGCCGGCGACCGGGCGGCCCGCCCACTGCGCCGTCGTCGCGGCGGTGTCCTGGCCCTTGACGGCGAGCACGAGCACGTCGCCGGGGCGCAGGTCGACGTCCTCGGGGCCGGCGGCGGTCGCGGCCCGCACGACCCGCGCGCCGGCGGGGGTCGTCAGGTGCAGGCCCTCGTCCCGCAGGGCGTCCAGGTGGGCGCCACGGGCGACGAGGACGACCTCGCGCCCCGCCTCGGCCAGCAGCCCGCCGATGGTCCCGCCGACCGCGCCGGCGCCGATGATCACGTATCGCACGCGTGCCACCGTGCCACACCCGGCGGCCCCGTGGCGTGCCGGGTCGGCGGCCGGACACGGCCCGACCCGGCGGGGCCTGGGCGCGGGCCCGGGGTGCGGACCGCCCCGGGCGCGGACGTACGGTGGAGGTCATGACCCCCTCTGTCGTCGCCATCACCGGCGGCCATGTCGTCCCCGTCTCCTCCGACCCGATCGACGGCGGCACCGTCCTGATCCGCGACGGCCGCATCGAGGCCGTCGGCGCCGACGTCGCGGTCCCCGAGGGCGCGACCGTGATCGACGCGACCGGCCGCTGGGTGCTGCCCGGCTTCGTCGAGGCGCACGGCCACGTGGGCATCCACGAGGAGGGCGAGGGCGTCGCGGGCAACGACACGAACGAGATGACCGGCCCCAACATGGCGGCGGTCCGCGCCATCGACGCCGTCAACATCGACGACGAGGGCTTCCGCGACGCGCTGTCCGGCGGCGTCACCTCGGTGGTCGTGAAGCCGGGCTCCGGCAACCCGATCGGCGGCCAGTCCGTCGCGATCAAGTCCTGGGGCGGCCGCACCATCGACGAGCAGGTCATCAAGGCCGCCGTGAGCGTGAAGTCGGCGCTCGGCGAGAACCCCAAGCGGGTGTACGCCGAGAAGAAGCAGACCCCGTCGACCCGGCTGGGCACCGCGCTGATCATCCGCCAGGCGTTCACCGACGCGCAGCACTACCGCGCGGCCCGCGCCGCCGCCGAGGCCAAGGGCGAGCCGTTCAAGGTCGACCTCGGCCTGGAGACGCTGGCGCGGGTGCTCGACGGCGAGCTCGCCTGGGACCAGCACGCGCACCGGCACGACGACCTGGTGACGGCGATCCGGCTCGCGGACGAGTTCGGCTACCGCCTCGTGCTCAACCACGGCACCGAGGGCCACAAGATCGCCGACGTCATCGCCGAGCGGGACATCCCGGTGATCTTCGGCCCGATGTTCACCTCGCGGTCGAAGGTCGAGCTCCGGGACCGCGCGATCGCGAACCTCGCGGCGCTCGCGAAGGCCGGCGTCCGGGTCGCGATCACCACCGACCACCCGGTCGTGCCGATCAACTTCCTCGTGCACCAGGCGACCCTCGCGGTGAAGGACGGGCTGCCGCGCGTGACCGCGCTGGAGGCGCTGACCGTCAACCCCGCGTCGTTCCTCGGGCTGGACGACCGCGTGGGCGCGCTGGAGCTGGGCCGCGACGGCGACGTCGTGATCTGGTCGGGCGACCCGCTCGACGTGCACGCCCGGGCCGAGCACGTGCTCATCGAGGGCCGCACCGTCTACACCTGGGACGACGCGACGCAGACGGCCCACGTCGTCGAGCGCTCGGAGCGCTTCACCGCCTGACCCCGCCCGCCGAGTTCGGCACTCCGACGTCGAGTTCGGCACCTCCCGGTGCCGAACTCGACCCGCGAGTGCCGAACTCGGAGGAGGGTTCATGGGTGGCGCTCAGGGAGGATCCAGCGGGCTTCCGGGGTCGCGGCGTTCTCTTGCTCCTGTCGGCGCCACAGCGGCGCCCCGCAGGAGGTGTCCCCATGGACCAGCACGACCAGGCGTCGTCGGCCGCGCAGCCCGAGCGCGCGGACGCGGCCGCCACCCAGCCGCTCGCCGCTCAGCCGACCACCGCGCCGCAGCCGGCCGTCGACCCGGCCTTCGCCGCCGCGTACCCGGGGTACGCGCCCCACGCGCCGTACCCCGGCCACCCGGGCCACCCGGCCGCCGCGGCGCCGCCCGCCCCGCGCCGCCGTCGCCGCGCCGCCGTCGCCCTCGTCGCGTCCGGTGCCGTGGCCGCCGGCCTGGTGCTCGGCGGGTCGGCGATCGCGGTCGGCTGGCCGGGGAGCACCGCGGACCCGGGCCTGACCGCCTCGGCCGGCCGGGACGGCAGCGCGTTCGGGCTGGGCGGGTCGAGCGGCTCCGCCCGGTCGAGCGGGTCGTCGTCCGGCTCGGGCTACGGGTACGGCTACGGCAGCCCGTCGACCGGGCTCCCCGGCTCGTCGTCCGGCTCGTCGTCGACCGCCACGCTCGACACCAGCACCGCCACCGACGCGCAGCAGCAGGGCGTCGTGCTCATCAACACGGTGCTCGGCTACCAGTCCGCCGAGGCGGCCGGCAGCGGCGTGGTGCTCACCTCCGACGGGCTGGTGCTCACCAACAACCACGTCGTCGAGGGTGCCACCGAGATCACCGTGACGATCGGCAGCACCGGCGAGACCTACACCGCCGAGGTCGTCGGCACCGACGCGACCTCCGACGTCGCCGTGCTCCAGCTCCAGGGCGCCTCCGGCCTGACCACCGCCACGCTCGACTCCGACGACGACCTCGCCGTGGGGGACGCCGTCACCGCCGTGGGCAACGCGCAGGGCGGCGGCGTGCTGCTCGCCGCGGACGGCACGGTGACCGCGCTCGACCAGTCGATCACCACGCAGGCCGAGGGCGTCTCCTCCGGCGAGTCGCTGACCGGGCTGATCCAGGTCGACGCCGACGTGGTGTCCGGCGACTCGGGCGGCGCGCTGCTCGACGACCAGGGCGAGGTCGTGGGCATCACCACCGCCGCGTCCTCGGGCTCGGCCGACATCACCGGGTACGCCATCCCGATCGACGACGCGCTCGACGTCGCGACCCAGATCATCGCCGGCGACGACACCGACGCGATCACGCTCGGCTACCCGGCGTTCCTCGGCGTGCAGCTGGCGACGGGCGCCACCACGACGGTCCCGGGCCTGGGCGGCTCGACCGGTTCGACGGGCACCGGCGCCACGATCGCGGGCGTCATCGACGGCACCCCGGCGGCGCAGGCCGGCCTCGCGGCGGGCGACAGGGTCACCGCGGTCGACGGCACGGCCGTGGCGGACGGCGACGCGCTGAGCGCGGCGCTCGCCGAGCACGCCCCCGGCGACCAGGTCGCGCTGACCTGGACCGCCACCGACGGCACCACGCAGACGGCGACCGTCACCCTGATCGCGGGCCCGGCGGACTGACCAGCCGTCGAGGTCGTCGGTTCCGTCCGCGGCGGGCGGTGCGCAACCGACGACCTCGGGCGCGACCGACGACCTCGCCACGCGCGTCCGCGCACGGCCGGACCGGGCGCCGCGCCGCCGCCTCCCCGGTGTCCCAACCGGGCGGGCGGCGCCGCGCGCGCCCCCTCACCGGGCGTCGGAGTCGGCTCCCTGGATCGCGGCCCTGCCGGCCTCGAGCCGCGCGACCGGAACCCGGAACGGCGAGCAGGACACGTAGTCCAAGCCCACCGAGTCGAAGAACCGGATCGACTCCGGGTCACCGCCGTGCTCGCCGCACACCCCGACAATGAGGTCCGGGCGGGTGGCCCGACCCTCCTCGACGGCGATGCGGACGAGCCTGCCGACGCCCTTCGTGTCGATGGTCTCGAACGGGGAGACGGTCAGCACCCCGTTCGCGAGGTACTCCGGGAAGAACGCCGCCTCGACGTCGTCCCGGGAGAACCCCCACGTCGTCTGCGTGAGGTCGTTGGTGCCGAACGAGAAGAACTGCGCCGTCTCGGCGATCCGGTCGGCGGTGAGCGCCGCGCGGGGCAGCTCGATCATCACGCCGACCGGCAGGTCGAGCGCGACGCCCCGCGCCTCGCCGACCTCGGCCATGATCCGCAGCGCCTCGTCGCGGACCAGGTGCAGCTCCATCACGGAGCCGACCAGCGGCACCATGATCTCGGCGTGCGGGGTGCCGCCGGCCTCGAGCCGGTCGGCCGCCGCCTCGCAGATCGCGCGGATCTGCAGCGCGAACAGCCCGGGCACGACGAGCCCGAGCCGGACGCCGCGCAGGCCGAGCATCGGGTTGGCCTCGTGCATGCGGCGGACCGCCGCGAGCAGCTTCGTGTCGTGCGGGTCCTCCTCGCCCCGCTCCCGGGCCAGCGCGACGCGCACGGCCAGGTCGGTCAGGTCGGGCAGGAACTCGTGCAGCGGCGGGTCGATGAGCCGGATCGTGGTCGGCAGGCCGTCCATCTCGGCGAGCAGCGCGCCGAAGTCCGCGCGCTGCAGCGGCAGCAGGGCGTCGAGCGCCGCCTGCCGCTCCTCGTCGTCGTCGGCGAGCACGACCCGCTCGACCAGCACCCGCCGCTCGCCGAGGAACATGTGCTCGGTGCGGCACAGCCCGATGCCCTCCGCGCCGAGCGAGCGGGCGCGCCGGGCGTCCTCGGCGGTGTCGGCGTTCGCGTGCACGCGCAGCCGGCGGGTGTCGTCGGCGTGCGTGAGCACCCGGTGCACCGACCGCACGAGGTCGGCGGTCTGCTCGTCGCCGCCGGCCTGGGCGAGCGCGGCGTCCAGGCCGTCGGCCAGGTAGGTGCTGACGGGGGAGGGGACGACGGGCACCGCGCCGAGGTACACCTCGCCGGTCGAGCCGTCGATGGCGATCACGTCGCCCTCGGCGACCTCGTGCCCGCCGACCTTCATGGACCGGGCGGCCGGGTCGATGTCGAGGGCGTCGGCGCCGACCACGCAGGTCAGCCCCATGCCGCGTGCGACGACCGCCGCGTGCGACGTCTTGCCGCCGCGCGCCGTGAGCACGCCGACCGAGGCGATCATGCCGCCGAGGTCGTCCGGGTTGGTCTCCCGCCGGACCAGCACCACGTCGTCGCCCGCGGCGGCGCGCGCCTCGGCCGTGGCGGAGTCGAACACCGCGTGCCCCACGGCGGCACCGGGGGAGGCGGCCATGCCGGTCGTGAGCAGGGTGCGCTCGGCGTGCGCGTCGAACCGCGGGAACATCAGCTGGGACAGCTGCGCCCCGCTGACCCGGGACAGCGCCTCGTCCATGGTGATGAGGTGCTCGTCGACCAGCTGGGTCGCGATCCGGAACGCCGCGGGCGCGGTGCGCTTGCCGACCCGGGTCTGCAGCATCCAGAGCTTGCCGCGCTCGACGGTGAACTCGACGTCGCACAGGTCGCGGTAGTGGGTCTCCAGCCGGCGCATCGCCTGCCGCAGCTCGGCGTAGGCCTGCGGGGAGACCTGCTCCATCTCGGCGAGGCTCAGGGTGTTCCGGATGCCGGCGACGACGTCCTCGCCCTGCGCGTTCGCCAGGTAGTCCCCGTAGTCGCCGGAGTGGCCGGTCGCGGGGTCGCGGGTGAACGCGACCCCGGTGCCGGAGGTCGGGCCCAGGTTGCCGAACACCATGCTGACGACGTTGACCGCGGTGCCGAGGTCGTCCGGGATGCGCTCGCGGCGGCGGTACAGCCGGGCGCGGTCGGTGTTCCAGGACCGCAGCACGGCGACGATCGCCAGGTCGAGCTGCTCGCGCGGGTGCTGCGGGAACTCGCGCCCCGACTCCGAGCGCACGATCTCCTTGTACGCCTCGACGAGCTGGCGGAGGTCCACCGCGTCCAGGTCCACGTCCTGCTCGACGCCCTTGGCGGCCTTGGCCTTGTCCAGCGTGTCGGCGAACAGGTCGCCGTCGATGTCGAGCACGGTCTTGCCGAACATCTGGATCAGCCGCCGGTAGGAGTCCCAGGCGAACCGCTCGTCCTGAGCGAGCTCGGCGAGCCCGATGACGGACGCGTCGTTGAGCCCGACGTTGAGCACGGTCTCCATCATCCCGGGCATGGAGAACTTGGCGCCCGACCGCACGGAGACGAGCAGCGGCTCGTGGAAGTCGCCGAGCCCGCGCCCCAGCGCGTCCTCGAGCCGGCGGACCGCCATCGTGACCTGCACGCGCAGCTCGGGCGGCAGGTGGCCCGTGCGCATGTACGCCCGGCAGGCGTCGGTGGTGATGGTGAAGCCGGGCGGCACCGGCAGGCCGAGGCGGGTCATCTCGGCGAGGTTCGCGCCCTTGCCGCCGAGCAGGTCCTTCTGGTCCTTGCCGCCCTCGGAGAAGTCCTGGACGTAGCTGGCCACGTGCACCTCCGGTCCGACCGCGGGAGCCCCGTCGCACCCGCCCTCCCTACTCTGCTCCCCGCGGTCGCGGTTCCGGTAGGGCCGTCGGCACCTGGCGCCGGCCGCCGGCGACCGGGAGAATCCGGGGGCGGTCCGTCGGTGGTGGTCGGTAGGATGGGAGCACCAGTCCCGCCTCGATGAATGGAGCGCACGGCGCACGCCGAGCACATGGCCGAGACCACACCTGATCGCCCGCGGCGATCGCTCCCCGGCACCGCCCGGGTCGAGCACCGGATCACGATCCCGTCGAGCGTGTCCATGGTCGAGCTCCTGGGGATGGACGACCAGGTCCTGCGCGCCGTCGAGGGCGGGTTCACCAGCGTGGACGTGCACGTCCGGGGCAACGAGATCACCCTCGGCGGCCCCGCCGGCGACGTCGCCCTCGTGGCGCGGCTCGTCGACGAGCTCGTCGAGACCGCCGTCGCCGGCACGCCCCTGACGCCCGACGTGGTGACGCGCTCCGTCGCGATGCTCACCGCCGGCACCGCCACGCGCCCGGCCGACGTCCTGACGTTCAACATCCTGTCCTCGCGCGGCCGCACCATCCGGGCCAAGACCGCGGGGCAGAAGGAGTACGTCGACGCGATCGACCGGAACACGATCACGTTCGGCATCGGCCCCGCGGGCACCGGCAAGACCTACCTCGCGATGGCCAAGGCCGTGCAGGCGCTGCAGGCCCGCCAGGTGAACCGCATCGTGCTGACCCGGCCGGCCGTCGAGGCGGGGGAGCGGCTCGGGTTCCTGCCCGGCTCGCTCAGCGACAAGATCGACCCCTACCTGCGTCCGCTGTACGACGCGCTGCACGACATGGTCGACCCCGAGTCGATCCCGCGGCTGATGGAGGCCGGCACGATCGAGGTCGCGCCGCTCGCCTACATGCGCGGTCGCACCCTCAACGACTCCTTCATCATCCTGGACGAGGCGCAGAACACCTCGGCCGAGCAGATGAAGATGTTCCTCACCCGCCTGGGCTTCGGGTCCAAGGTGGTCGTGACCGGCGACGTCACCCAGGTCGACCTGCCCTCCGGCACGACCTCCGGCCTCCGGGTGGTGGAGTCGATCCTCGACGACGTGGACGACGTCGCGTTCTGCCGGATGTCCTCCTCGGACGTCGTCCGGCACCGCCTGGTCAGCGACATCATCGACGCCTACGCACGCTGGGACAGCAACAGAAGATGAGCATCGAGGTCAACAACGAGTCCGGCCACGAGGTCGACGAGGCGGAGTTCGCCGCGCTCGCCCGCTTCGTCCTGGACCAGATGCACGTGCACCCGCAGACCGACCTGTCGATCCTGTTCGTCGACACCGAGGTCATGACCGACCTGCACGTGAAGTGGATGGACGAGCCCGGCCCGACGGACGTGCTGTCCTTCCCGATGGACGAGCTGCGCCCCGGCCGCGCCGACGAGCCGACCCCCGCCGGGCTGCTCGGCGACGTGGTGCTGTGCCCCGAGGTGGCCGTCGAGCAGGCGCGCACCGCGGGCCACTCCACGGTCGAGGAGCTGCTGCTGCTCACCACGCACGGGATCCTGCACCTGCTGGGCTATGACCACGCGGAGCCGGAGGAGGAGAAGGAGATGTTCGGCCTGCAGCGCCAGCTGCTGCTGACCTTCCTCGCCGGACGATGAGCACACCCCACGGAACCGCTCGCTGCGCTCACGCTTCCGCGGGGACCCCGAGATGACCGCCGGCGTCCCGCTCGGGCTGCTCGCGGTCCTGACGGTCCTGGCCCTGCTCGTCGCGGCCGTGCTGTCCGCGGGCGAGGCCGCCGTGCTGCGGCTGTCCCGCGGCGTGGTCGCGGACCTGCTCGCCTCGCGGCACCCCGCGGCCGACCGCGTGCGGCGGCTCACCGAGGACCGCGCGGCGGTCGCCGGGTCGGCGGGCGTCGTCCGGCTGCTGTGCGAGATGGTCGCGGCGGTCTGCCTCACGCTGGCGATCGCCGCCTCGTCGCTGCCCTGGGCGGCCGAGCTGGTCGTCGCGGTGGCGACGTGCGCGTTCCTCACGGTCGTGCTGGCCCGGCTCAGCCCGCGGTCGCTCGGCCACCGGTACCCGCGCCAGGTCCTCACCGGCACGTCCCGGCTCCTGCTCGCGGTCCGCGCGGTCGCGGGTCCGCTGGTGCGGGTCGCCCCGGCCGCCGGCACCGACCTGGACGAGGACGAGCTGCGCGAGATGGTCGAGCGCGTGGGGGAGTCGCCGTCGATCGACCTGGACGAGCGCGCGATGGTGCGCTCCGTCCTCGGGCTCGGCGACACCCTGACCCGCGAGGTCATGGTCCCGCGCACCGACATGGTCACCACCCACGAGGCGACGCCGCTGCGCAAGGTGCTGTCGCTGCTGCTCCGCTCCGGCTACTCCCGGGTGCCGGTGGTGGGCGAGGGCGTGGACGACCTGCGGGGCGTGCTCTACCTCAAGGACCTGGTGCGCCGGATGCAGGACGACCCCGAGGGCGCCGAGGCCCCCGCCGGCTCCCTGGTCCGGCCCGCGGTGTTCGTGCCGGAGTCCAAGCCGGTCGACGAGCTGCTGCGCGAGCTGCAGGCCGGCGCGAGCCACATCGCGATGGTCGTCGACGAGTACGGCGGCATCGCCGGCCTGGTGACCATCGAGGACGCCCTCGAGGAGATCGTCGGCGAGCTGACCGACGAGCACGACCCGCACGCCCCGCAGGTCGAGGACCTCGGCGGCGGCACGTACCTGGTGCCCGCCCGGCTCGCGAAGGACGAGCTCGGCGAGCTGTTCGGGCTCGAGGTGGAGGACGACGACGTCGACACCGCGGGCGGCCTGCTCGCCAAAGCGCTCGGCAAGGTCCCGATCCCGGGATCCGCCGGCGAGATCCACGGCCTGCGCCTCGTCGCGCAGGGCACCGAGGGCCGCCGCAAGCGCGTCGCCCGGGTGCTCGTCTCCCGTGCCCCGGAGCCGGACGACGACGCGGAGCCCCGCGAGTCCGCCGACGCCGGCGCCACCACGACCACCACCACCGACGGACCCCTGACATGACGGAGACCCCCGTGACCCACCGCTCCGGCTTCGCCTGCCTCGTCGGCCGGCCCAACGCCGGCAAGTCGACGCTCACCAACGCGCTGGTCGGCCAGAAGGTCGCGATCACCTCCGGGCGCCCGCAGACCACCCGGCACACGGTCCGCGGCATCGTGCACCGTCCCGACGCCCAGCTCGTGCTCGTGGACACCCCCGGGCTGCACCGGCCGCGCACGCTGCTCGGCGAGCGGCTGAACGACCTGGTGCGCGACACGCTGACCGAGGTCGACGTGGTGGGCTTCTGCCTGCCGTCGGACCAGAAGGTCGGCCCGGGCGACCGGTTCATCGCGGAGCAGCTCGCGCAGCTGGGCCGCCGCACCCCGGTCGTCGCGATCGCCACCAAGGCGGACCTCGTCGGCAAGCAGCGGCTCGCGGAGCACCTGCTGGCCGTGTCCGAGCTGGGCGAGTGGGCCGACATCGTCCCGGTGTCCGCGGAGTCGGGCTACCAGGTCGACGTCGTCGAGCAGGTGCTCGTCTCGCACCTGCCCGAGGGCCCCGCGCTGTACCCGGAGGGCGAGCTGACCGACGAGCCGGAGGCCGTGATGGTCGCCGAGCTCGTGCGCGAGGCCGCGCTCGAGGGCGTCCGCGACGAGCTGCCGCACTCGCTGGCCGTCGTGGTCGACGAGATCGTGCCCCGGGAGACCGGCGCGGGCGAGACCCCGATGCTCGACGTCCGGGTGCACCTGTTCGTCGAGCGGGACAGCCAGAAGGCGATCGTCATCGGCCGCGGCGGCTCCCGGCTCCGCGAGGTCGGCACCACCGCGCGGCGCGGCATCGAGGCCCTGCTCGGCTCCCGGGTCTACCTCGACCTGCACGTGAAGGTCGCCAAGGACTGGCAGCGCGACCCCAAGCAGCTCGGGCGGCTGGGCTTCTGAGCACCGCGGCCACGCAGCAGGAGCAGGGGGTCCCCCCGGAGGCGCACCACCACGGGGATAATCGCGACGTGCGCTACCGGACCGCCGCGGGGACCGTCGTGGGCGCGGTGGTCCTCGCCGTGCTCGGGGCGCTCATGGGCCCGCAGTGGGCGCCGGTGCCGCTGACCGACCCGCTGACGGTGCAGGCGCAGTCGACGGCGATCACCGACGCCCCCGCGCTCGGCACGTACCCGGTGCGGTCGTCGGTGCTCACGGTGCAGCTCGACGGCGTGGACGTCGAGGCGCGGCTGCTCATGCCGGTCGGGGTCGACGGCGACGTGCCGGCCGTGGTGTTCGTGCACGGCGCGGGCACCGGGAAGTTCGACGACGCGTTCGTCGACCAGGCGCGGTCCCTCGCCGAGTCCGGCGTGGCCACGCTGGTGCCGAACAAGCGCCTGGACACCTACACGCTGCGGCACCGCGACTACGTGGCGATGGCCGACGACTACCTGCGCTCCTGGGACCTGCTCCGCGGGCTGCCCGGGGTCGACCCCGGCCGGGTCGGCGTGTACGCCGAGAGCGAGGGCGCCTGGATCGCGCCGGTGATGGCCGCGGACCAGCCGGGCATCGCGTTCGTGGTGCTCGCGTCCGCGCCGGTCGTGCCGCCGCGCCAGCAGGCCGCGTTCGCCGTCGACTCCTACCTGCGCAACACCGGCGTGCCGCAGCAGGTGTTCCGGGCGATCCCGCGGGCGGTCGGGATGTCGCTGCCCGGCGGCGGCCTCGACTACGCGGACTTCGACGTCGCGCCCTACCAGCGCCGGATGACCCAGCCGGTGCTGGTCGTCTACGGCACGGCGGACGCGTCCATGCCGGTCGTCCAGGGCGCGGAGCAGATCATCCGGGACCTGGCGATCGCGGGGAACACGGACTACACCGTCCGCTACTACCGCGGCGCCGACCACGGCATCCGGGTGGACGAGGTGGTCGCTCCGGCGTTCCTGCACGACCTGGGCGGCTGGGTGCAGGGGCTGCCGGCGACGGCGTCGGCGTCCCCGAGGATCGCGGGCCAGCAGCCGGAGCAGCTGTACTGGGCCGGGCCGGTCCCGCAGCCGCGGTGGCTGGGCGACGGCGACGTGCTGCTGTTCCTGGTCGCGGGCGCGGTGGGCGTGCTGGTGCTGCTGCCGGTCGGGCGGCTGGCGGTGGTCGGCGTCCGGCGGGTGCGCGGGCGCGAGCCCGGCCGCGGGCGGGACCAGGTGCTGACCCGCCGGCTGGCCCTGCTGTCGGCGGCGTCGGTGGCGACCGTCGTCCTGCTCGTCTGGTACCTCGTCGCGGTGGCGCGGCTCGCGGTGGGCTACGAGCGCAACGGCTGGGTCGTGCAGGGCGGCTGGATCGCCGTGCGCGTGCTCGGCCTGGTCGCGGTGTACGCGGCTGCGGCGGTCGTGGTGCGGCTGCGGCGGCTGCGCCGGGCCGGCGAGCCGATGGCGCACGGGGTGCTCGGGCACGTGGTCCTGTGGGGGACGTGCGCGGCCAGTGCGGCCCTGCTGGTGGTGCTGGCGTACTGGGGCGTGTACCAGCTCGGCATCTAGCGGCTGTGGACGATGCGGTGCGTGGCGCCGCGACCAGGCACCATGGTGCCTGCGAGGGCGACGAGGGGAGAGCACGGGTGCGGACGACGTGGGGTTCGGCGACGGACCGGGGGCGGGTGCGCGCGCTCAACGAGGACGCGCTGCTGGCGCACCCCCCGGTGTTCCTGGTCGCCGACGGCATGGGCGGGCACGAGGCGGGCGACGTCGCCAGCCGGCTCGCGGTCGAGGAGTTCGGCGCGCTCGCGGGCCGGAGCGCGGTCGACCCGTCCGACCTGCACGCGTGCTTCCGCAGCGCCGCGCGCCGGATCCGCGGGGCGTTCGAGCGCCGCGAGGGCGGCACCACGGTGGCCGGGGTGGCGCTGGGCGAGCACGACGGCGCCGCGCACTGGCTGGTGTTCAACGTCGGCGACTCGCGCGTGTACCGCTGGGCGGACGGCGAGCTCGCGCAGCTGACCGTCGACCACTCCGTCGTGCAGGAGCTCGTCGACTCCGGCGCGCTGAGCCGGGACGCCGCCGAGCAGCACCCGGAGCGGCACGTGCTGACCCGCGCCCTCGGCACCGGGGCCGACCCGGAGCCCGACTACTGGACGCTGCCCGCCCGGCCGGGGGACCGCCTGCTGGTGTGCTCCGACGGCGTGACCGGCGAGCTCGCGCCCGCGGACCTGGCCGACGTGCTCGACCGCGTCCCGGGCGCGGCGGCGGCGGCCGCCGAGCTCGTGCGCCGCGCCGTCGAGGCGGGCGGCCGGGACAACGCCACCGCGGTCGTCGTGGACGCCCTGGGTGACGAGCCGGACGGGACGGATTCACCCGGATGGCTCGCGTTCGGCACCGGTCCTGCCGATAGGACATGGGACGAGACGGTCGACGGGGCCACCATCCCGCGACCGAGAAGCCACCAGGAGGACCGTCGGTGATCGTGCCCGAGTACACCCCCGGCGAGTGGTACGCCGTCGTCGCGGGAGGCGTCGTGCTGCTGCTCGCCCCGTCGACCCCGCCCGAGGTCGTGCGCGACGTCTGGGCCACCGCGCCGGAGCGCGGCGGCGGCCTCGGCGCGCAGCTCGACGCCCTCGTGCGGCACGGGCTCGGCGGGCTGCACCCGTTCGCCGCCGTCGACCTGACCGGCGGCAAGGTGCACACCGCGCTGCGCGGCGACGTCGAGGTCGAGGTCGTGCGCGGCACCCGCGCCGAGGTCCTGTCCGCGCCCGAGGTCGTGTCCTGGTCCGAGCGCTCGGTCGGCTCGGCCGAGGAGGTCACCGTCCGGGTGTCCGGTGCCGGCCGCGGCGCGGCGCTGCCCATCGTCAGCGGTGTGGTGCGCGCGTCGCGGGTGCGGGTGCGGCTCACCGGCGCCGAGCCGGAGCGCGAGGTCGCCGCCGCGCCCTCCGAGCCCGTCGTGCTGCCCGCGGCGCCGACGCCGGTCGCCGTGGCGCCCGGGCGCGACGCGGCCCCCGTCGTCGCCGCGCGCGAGCCCGAGCCGACCGAGGCCGTGGCCGAGCCGGCCGCGTCCGCGCCGGCCGCCTCCGCGGACCAGCCGTCCGGCACCGAGGTCGTCGAGGGCGCCCCGGTGCCCGGCGAGGTCGTGGAGGGCGAGCTGGTCGAGGCCGAGGTGGTCGAGGAGGCCGCACCGGGCGTCGCCGCACCCGAGGACGCGCCCGCCGAGCCCGAGGCCGTCCCCGCGGAGCCGGTGGACGCCCCGGCCGAGGTGCAGGAGCACGACGCCGTCGCCGCGGCCCCCGAGGCCCCGGCGCCGGCGGTCGGCGGGACGGCGGGGGCC
>NZ_JAANNB010000094.1 GCF_011603975.1 Cellulomonas sp. IC4_254
CCGGCTCACCGCCCGGGGCCTCGCCGTCGGCTGGCCCGGCCGGCCGCCCGTCGTCACCGGCCTCGACCTCGACCTCGCGCCCGGCCGGAGCCTGGCCGTCGTCGGCCCCTCCGGCGTCGGCAAGACGACCCTGCTGCTCACGCTCGCCGGGTTCCTGCCGCCGCGCGCGGGCGAGCTGCTGCTCGACGGCATCCCGCTGGCCGACGTCGACCCGACAGTCCGGCTGGCCCGGCTCGCGCTGACCACCGAGGACGCGCACGTCTTCGAGACCACCCTGCTGGAGAACCTGCGGGTCGCCCGGGGCGACGCGACGCCGGAGGACGCCCGCGCGGCGCTCGGGCGCGCGGGGCTCGGCGACTGGCTCGCCGGCCTGCCGGACGGCGTCGACACCGCCCTGGGCCCCGACGCCCGGAGCGTGTCGGGCGGCGAGCGCCGGCGGCTGCTGCTGGCCCGCTCGCTGCTCGCGACGGCGCCGCTGCTGCTCGTCGACGAGCCGGCCGAGCACCTCGACCCGGCGACCGCGGACCGCCTCGTCGGTGACCTGCTCGCGGCCCCGCGCGCGGTGGCCCCGGGCGCCGGCTCCCCCGCGCGCGGCGCCCTCGTCGTGACCCACCGCCTGGCCCCGCTCGCCGCGGCCGACGAGGTGCTGGTCCTGCGGGACGGCCGGGTCGCGGCGCGCGGGACGCACGCGCACCTGCTGGCCACCGACGCCCAGTACGGTGAGGCGCACGCCAGCGAGCAGGACGAGGGTGGGACGACGAGCACATGGCCGACGAGCTGACCGGACGCGAGGAGACGGCGTACCCCGACCCCGTGCGACGCGAGCCGGGGCCGCGCGCCCAGGAGGCCGCGGCGGCCGAGCAGCGCGCCGCGGCGCTCGGTGTGGCCGCCCCGACCTACGGCCCGGGCGTCACCACGACCATCCACGTGCGAGAGCCGGGTGGCCGGTCGCACCTGGAGCTCGGCACCGCGTCCGAGACCGGCGACGAGCTCGCCGACCTGCTGGACGCGGTGCTCTCCGTCGCCTCCGGCCTGGACCTGCCGGGCGTGCTCGAGCGGTTCGTCCGGGTCTCCGTCGAGCTGACCGGCGCCCGGTACGGCGCGATCAACGTGCTCGACTCCCGCGGCGAGTCCACGACCTTCGTGCAGACCGGCGTGCCCGCGGCGGCCGCCGCGATGATGGGCCACCCGCCGCACGCCCGCGGCGTGCTGGGCCACATCCCGACGCACGGCGTCCTCAAGCTGGACGACCTCACGCAGCACCCCGCGTTCCAGGGCTGGCCCGCCGGGCACCCGTCGATGGGGTCCTTCCTGGGCGCCTCGGTGCGGGTGCGCGACCAGGTCTACGGCTACCTGTACCTGTCGGAGAAGGACGGCGGCTTCAGCGAGAAGGACGCCACGACCGTCATCGCGCTCGCCGCGACCGCGGGCGTGGCCGTCGCGAACGCCCAGCTGTTCGCCGAGGGCGCCCGCCGGGAGCACTGGCTGCGCGCGGGCCAGGACATCACCACGATGCTGCTGTCCGGCGCCGACGAGGAGGACGCCCTCGCGCACATCGCCGCGACCGCCCGCGACGTCGCCGACGCCGACGCGGCCGCCCTCGCGCTGCCCGGGGTCGGCGGCGAGCTGCTCATCGAGCTCGCCGACGGGCACAACGCCGACGCGCTCGTGGGCGCCCAGCTCACCCCCGGCGGCCCGACCTGGTCCGTCATGGAGGACGGCCAGGGGCTGATCATCGACTCGCTGGCCCGGTCCAGCCGGATCACGGTGCCGGCGATGCGCGCGTTCGGCTCCGCCCTGTTCGCCCCGCTGCAGACCTCCGGCCGCGGCGTCGGCGTGCTCATCCTGCTGCGCAAGGTCGGCACCCTCGCGTTCGACGCGGGCGACCTGGCCACCGCGGAGTCCTTCGCGTCCCAGGCGGCGCTGGCGTTCGTGCTGGCCGAGGCGCGGCACGCCCAGGACCAGGCGGCCCTGCTGGACGAGCGCGAGCGGATCGCCCGGGACCTGCACGACCTCGCCATCCAGCAGCTGTTCGCCACCGGCATGCAGCTGGAGACGGCGCGCCGCCGGGCGTCCCGCGGCGTCGACCCGTCCGAGCTGACCAGCATCGTCGAGGAGGCGCTGGACAACGTCGACGCCTCGGTGCGGCAGATCCGGCAGATCGTGTACGCCCTGCGGGACCCGGACGCCGCGACCGGCATCGTCGAGCGGCTGCGCCGGGAGGCGTCGCTCGCGCGCACCGGCCTGGGTTTCGCGCCGTCGCTCATCGTCACGCTGGACGGCGAGTCCGTCCCGGACGGCGACTACATCGTCGCGGACCTCATCGACGAGCGGATCGGGCCGGACCGCACGGACGACGTGGTCGCCGTGGTCCGCGAGGGCCTGGCGAACGCCGCCCGGCACGCGCACGCGTCCTCGGTCGCGGTGCGGGTGACCGTCCGAGGCGCGGGGCCGCTCGGCAGCGTGCACGTCGAGGTCGAGGACGACGGCGCCGGCCTGCCCGCGACGCGGGACCGCCGGTCCGGCACCGGCAACCTGGCCGCGCGGGCCCGGCAGCACGGCGGCACGTTCTCGCTCGGGGTCTCCCCCGGCGGTCAGGGCACGCTGCTGTCCTGGGAGGTCCCGCTGGGCTGAGCCCGGCGGGACCCGTCCCGGGTCAGGACTGGTGCGTCTCCGCGCGCCAGCCGGAGTGCCGCCGAGCCGCGACCCAGGCCGCGACCTGCGTGCGGCGCTGCAGGCCCATCTTGGCGAGCAGCGACGTGATGTGGTTCTTCACGGTCTTCTCGGCGACGCCGAGGCGCTCGGCGATCTCCCGGTTCGACAGGCCGTCGCCGATCAGGTCGAGCACCTTGAGCTCGCTCGGCGTGAGGTTCTCGGTCGGGTCCTCGTGGCCGGCGCGGCGGCGGGTGACGGTCCGCTCGTCCAGCAGCGTGCGACCGGCGGCGACCGCGCGCACGACGTCGGTGATCTCCGCGCCGCGGACGCTCTTGAGCAGGTAGGCGGCGGCCCCGGCCTCCAGCGCGGCGGCGAGCGCGTCGTCGTCGTCGAAGGACGTCAGGACGATCGCCCGGGCGGTCGGCAGCGTGGCCCGCACCTGCGTCATGAGGTCGATGCCGGTGCCGTCGGGCAGCTGCAGGTCGACCAGCAGGACGTCCGGGTGCACCAGTCCGGCGCGGCGGACGCCGTCGGCGACGGACCCGGCCTCGGCGACGACCTTCATGCCGTCGGCGCGCTCGACGACCTCGGCGATGCCGCGCCGCACGACCTCGTGGTCGTCGACGATCATCACCGAGATCTCCCCGGAGCGGGCCGGCTGGACTGCGCTGTTCGTGGCGGACACGGGGTCATCGTATCCAGGACCGACGTCCCCGACGGCCACCGGCGCACCGGGCCCGGTGAGTTCGCCCTCAGTGCGCGGGCCGCGGGCGTGCCGCCTGGCGCGGGGCCGCCGGGTGCGTCACGCTCCGGTCCATGACGACGGTGCTGCTGCCCTCCTCGATCACCCTGCACCCCACGCTGCCCGAGGGCGTGCGCACCGCGACCTACGACGTCGAGCAGCCGGTGCCCGAGCACCTGGTGGACGCCGAGGCCCTCGTGGCCTGGGGGAACCCCACGTCCCAGCTCGCCGACGCCGCCCGCCGGATGGGGCGGCTGCGCTGGGTGCAGACGCTCGCCGCCGGCCCGGACGCCGTGCTGGCCGCCGGCTTCGCGCCGCACGTGACGATCACCTCCGGCCGCGGGCTGCACGACGGCCCGGTCGCGGAGCACACCCTCGCGCTGGTCCTCGCGGCCGCCCGCCGGCTGCCCGAGCTCGTGCGCGCGCAGGACCAGCACCGCTGGGCGGCCGAGCTCGGCGGCATGCAGCGGCTGCCGCACGAGGGCGGCGAGTTCCGGTCGCTGTCGGGCGCCCGGGTGCTGATCTGGGGCTTCGGGTCGATCGCCGCCCGGCTGGCCCCGCTGCTCACCGTGCTCGGCGCGCAGGTCGTCGGCGTCGCCTCCCGCGCCGGCCAGCGCGCGGGCTACCCGGTCATCACCCCGGCCGAGGTGCCGCAGGCGCTGCCCGGCACCGACGTGCTCATCGGCATCCTGCCCGCGACGCCCGGCACCCGGCGCGCCCTCGACGCGGCCGTGTTCGCGCGGCTCCCCCGGCACGCCTGGGTGGTCAACGTCGGGCGGGGCTCGACCCTCGACGAGGACGCCCTGCTCGCGGCGGTCGCGGGCGGGCGGATCGCGGGCGCGGCGCTCGACGTGTTCGAGACCGAGCCGCTGCCGGCGTCCTCGCCGCTGTGGGACGAGCCGCGGGTGCTGATCACCCCGCACTCCGCGGGCGGGCGGCCGGTCGGGGCGGACACGCTGCTCACCGACAACATCGGGGCGTTCGTCCGGGACGAGCCGCTGCGCAACGTCGTGCGGCGCTGACCTGCGGCGCGACCCGGCGCCCGCCCCGGACGCCGCACCGTCCGGTTGGTACAGTGGACTGCTCCCCGAGAACAGGAGCACCCGATGACCTCCCCCGCGCCGACCCTGCGCGACCGCGTCGACCTGCTGCCCGTCGGGCCGGGCGACCCCGCCGGGCACGACCCGCGCGAGACCGTCGCCGCCCTCGCCGTCGACGGCGTCCTGCTGGGGTTCTACGCGGACGTGCACCCGCCGGACGACGGCTGGTGGGGCCGCGCGCTGACCGCCGTCGCCGACTACGCGGGCCTGCCGGTGCCGCACCAGTGCGCGTCGAACCTGGACCTCGCGCTGGAGGCCGAGCCGTTCCGCGACCCGTCGCCGCTGACCGACGCCGTGCTGCGCCTGGTCCGCGAGGGCGGTACCGAGGCCCTGACCCTCGACCGCGTCGCGGCGGAGAGCGGCCGGGACCCCGACTGGATCCTCAGCATGCACGGCTCCGTGCAGGAGCTCGTCGACGCCCTGGTCGGGCGGATCGCCGAGGAGGCGTTCGACGAGCTCCTGCCCGCGCACGACGAGCCGGAGCTCCCCGAGCTGCTCGCCGCCTGTGCCTCCTCGGAGCGGGTCGTCGCCATGGTGCGGTTCCTGGCGCTGACCGGCGTCGAGCTGGCGCCGGGCGCCGTCGACGCGACCCGCGCCGCCTCCCCCGTCGCGCGGGGCGAGCGGCTGACGGACGGCGCGCTCGTCGCGGCCCTCGCCCTCGACGGCTGGGCGCTGGGGTCGACGGCGCGCCGCTACCCGTGGCCGGAGGCGGTCACGGCCGGGGTGGCGACGGAGCTGCGCGGGCTCGCCGGCTGAGGGCGGTCAGCCCGCGGGTGCGGGCTGGCACACCGGGCAGAGGTGCGAGGAGCGGTTCATGAACGGCTCGCGCACCACCGGCGTCCCGCACCGCGGGCACGGCTCGCCGGCCTGCCCGTAGACGGCCAGCGACCGGTCGAAGTAGCCGGAGGCGCCGTTCACGTTCACGTACAGGGCGTCGAAGCTGGTCCCGCCCTGCGCCAGCGCGTCCGCCATCACCCCGGCGACGCCGTCCAGCACCCGCAGGGCGGTCGCCTGGTCGAGGTCGGCGGTCGGCGTCGCGGGGTGCACCCGCGCCCGCCACAGGCCCTCGTCGGCGTAGATGTTCCCCACGCCGGAGACCACGCCCTGGTCCAGCACCGCGCGCTTGACCTGCGTGCGCCGCCGCCGGATCGCCCGGGCCACGGTCTCGCGGTCGACGGCCGGGTCCAGCAGGTCGCGGCCGATGTGCGCCACCGGGGCCGGCACCAGCGGCAGCGGCGAGCCCGCCCCGCCCGGGCGCGCGTCCGGCGTCGGCAGCAGGTCGACGACCGACAGGTGGCCGAACGTCCGCTGGTCCACGAAGTCGAGCGCGCCGCCGTCGTCGAGCAGCAGCCGGACCCTCAGGTGGGGGTGCGCGCCGCCCTGCTCGACGTCGGCCGGCGTGCCGCGGACCAGCAGCTGGCCGCTCATGCCGAGGTGCGCGAGCAGCGCGTCGTCGGGGGTCGCGCCCGCCGCGCCGGGGTGGTCCAGCGGGAGCCAGAGGAACTTGCCGCGGCGCGCGGCGGCCGTCAGCGTCCGGCCCGCGAGGCGGCCGGCGAGGTCGTCGGGACCGGCCAGGTGCCGGCGCACGCTGTACGGGCGGCGGACCTCCACCGCGCGGACGGCGCGCCCCACGACGTGCCGCTCCAGGCCGTCCCGGACGGTCTCGACCTCGGGGAGCTCGGGCACGCCGGGGTCAGTCCGCGGCGGGCGCGGCGGCGGTGGCCGACGTCGGGGACCCGGCGGGCTCGCCGTCGTCGGCGGCCGCACCGTCGGCGGCGGCCGCGGCCCGGTCGGCCCGCTCGCGCAGCGCCGTCCAGGCCAGCTCGGCCGCCCGCTGCTCCGCGAGCTTCTTCGCGGTGCCCGTGCCGGTGCCGTACGCGTCCCCGGCGACCACGGCGTCCGCGGTGAACACGCGGGCGTGGTCCGGGCCGGCGCTGGTCACGTGGTAGGTCGGCGCGCCCATGCCGAGCGTCGCGGTGAGCTCCTGCAGGCTCGTCTTCCAGTCCAGGCCGGCGCCCAGGTCGGCCGCCTGGGCCAGCCGCGGGCCGACCAGGCGCATGACGATCTCGCGGGACGTCTCGAGCCCGTGGGACAGGTAGACGGCGCCGAACAGGGCCTCGAGGGTGTCGGACAGGATCGAGTCCTTGTCCCGCCCGCCCGTGGCGAGCTCGCCCTTGCCGAGCAGCACGTAGGACCCGAGGTCCAGCGTGCGCGCGACCTCGGCGAGCGCACGCTGCGACACCGTCGCCGCGCGCATCTTCGCGAGCTCGCCCTCGGACTGCGACGGGTGCCGCCGGTACAGGTCCTCGGTGACGACCAGGCCGAGCACGGTGTCCCCGAGGAACTCCAGGCGCTCGTTGGTCGGGATGCCGCCCGCCTCGTGGGCGAACGACCGGTGCGTCAGCGCCAGCACCAGCAGCTCGGGGTCCAGGTGGACCCCGAGCTGCTGGGCGAGCTGTGCTGCGGTGGTGCTCATCGTGCGGCGGCCCGCGCCCTCCGGTGCGTCACCGGGGCGCCGGGCCTACGGCGCGTCGGCTCAGCCGGCGTGCTCGGTCCGCATCGCCTCGGCGTAGCGCCGACCGGCGTAGGCGCCGCACGTCGGGCACGCCTGGTGCGGGCGCATGTTCGACTTGCACTGCGGGCAGGTGCTGAGCGTCGTGGCAGTGGTCTTCCACTGCGACCGACGCGCACGGGTGTTGCTGCGCGACATCTTGCGCTTCGGAACAGCCACGGCTAGCTCTCTCTCTTCTCGTCAAGCGTGCTCTGCAGACCACCGAGGGCGGCCCACCGAGGATCAAGGGTCTCATGGGAATGCTGCGGGTCGTCCGCGAGGTGCGCCCCGCAGATGGAGCACAGCCCGGGGCAGTCGTCCCGGCACAACGGCTGGAACGGTAGCGCAGTCACGACCGCGTCCCGAACCAGGGGCTCCACGTCGACCAGGTCGCCGTCGAGCTCGGGGAGGTCCTCCTCGTCGTCGCCGCTGTCCTTCGCGGCCTCCGCGCGACCGGGGTAGACGAACAGCTCCTGGACGCGGACGTCGAGCTCCTCGACCACCTCGTCCAGGCAGCGCACGCACTCCCCGACCGCCCGGGCCCGCACGGAGCCGGAGACGAACACCCCCTCCATGACGGCCTCGAGCTGGAGGTCCAGCTCGACGTCGTCGCCGACGGGGACGCCGATCACGTCGGTACCGAGGTCCTCGGGAGCCGGCACCGTGACGCGGGTACGCCGCATCGATCCCGGACGTCGGCCGAGCTCGTGGGTGTCGAGCACGAACGGCGAGCGGGGATCGAGGTGGTTGACGCGCTCCACTGTCCCGGTTCCTGTCGTGAGGGGTCTCGGTCCCTGCGATGACCGGCAGGACCAACGGTCGATCTTACGGTACGGGCCGCGCTGCGCCCAATCGCCCGCGGGGCGGCCTGGGTCACACCCGGAGCGTCAGCCCTCGCCGTCCTCCAGGCGGTCCGCGAGCTTCGCCCGCCCGGCCTGCACCTGCGTCAGCACCTTGCCCAGGTCGATCTCGAAGTCGGCGAGCCGCCGGTCGCAGTAGTCGTCCGCGTCCCGGCGCAGCCCGCGGGCCGTCTCCTCGGCGTCGCGGACGATCTGCGCGGCCCGCTCGGTCGCCTGCGCGACGACGGACTCCTGCTCGACCAGCTCCGCGGCGCGACGGCGCGCGGCCGCCTCGATCCGCTCGGCGTCGGCGCGCGCGGCGGCGCGCTCGGCGTCCGCCGCGGCGAGCACCTCGTCCGCGCGGCCGATCTGCGTGGGCAGCGCCGCACGGGCCTGGTCGACCAGGTCCAGCAGCTCCGCCCGGCTCACGAGCACGGAGGCGGACATCGGCACCGCGCGGGCGACCTGCACCGCCTGCTCCAGCGCGTCCAGGACGGCCGTGAGGCCCTCGTGGCGGCCCGCGGCCGCCGGGGTGGTCTGCTCGGTCATGCGCGGCTCCCGTCGGCCGTCGTGGGGGTGCTGAGCGCCGCGCGGACGGCCGCGGCCACCGCCGGCGTCACCAGGTCGTCGATCGGCCCGCCGTGCCGGGCCACGTCCTTCACCAGCGACGAGGCCACGTGCGACAGCGCGGGGTCGCCGACGACGAACGCCGTCTCGACGCCCGACAGGTGCCGGTTCATCAGGGCCATCGGCAGCTCGGCGTCGAAGTCCGCCCCGCCGCGCAGGCCCTTGACCACGAGGTCCGCACCGAGCGCGCGCAGCTCGTCGGCCAGCAGCCCGGCCGAGGACGCCACCCGCACGCCGGGGACGTCGGCCACCGCGTCCTCGATCAGCGCCACGCGGGCGTCGACGTCGAGCAGCGGCCGCTTGGCGGCGTTGTGCGCGACGAGCACGACCACCTCGTCGGCGAGGCGCCGGGCCCGGCGCACCACGTCCAGGTGGCCGAGCGTGAAGGGGTCGAAGGAGCCGGGGCAGACCGCGAGAACCACGTCGCCCAACCTACGCCGTCAGCCCCGGGCGTCCGCGTCGGCGGCGCCCTCGGGCGCGTCGTCCACCGGGCTGCGGGCGCCGAGGTGCACCGCGGTCTCCCCGTACGTGCGGGTGTCGAACCCGTGCATCCCGGCCGGCCACGGGGGCGCGGCGCTGCGGGTCGACCGCTCGACGACCACGACCGACTCGACCGTCAGCGCCGGCACCAGCGCCGCCAGCACCTCGCTCAGCGTGGTGTCCGGGACGTCGTACGGCGGGTCCAGGAGCACCAGGTCCCACGGCGTCGCGACCGGGCGGGCGACGTACGCCTCGACCCGCTCGCGCACCACGTCGACCCGGTCGCGCAGGCCCAGGGCCGCGACGTTCCTCCGGCACACCTCCGCGGCGGCCTTCCCCCACTCGACGAGGACCACGTGCGCCGCCCCGCGGCTCGCGGCCTCCAGGCCGAGCGCGCCGGACCCGGCGTAGCCGTCCAGCACCCGCGCGTCCTCGACGGCGTCCAGGTGCTCGAGCCGGGAGAACAGCGCCTCCCGCACCCGCTCGCTCGTCGGCCGCGTGCCCTTGGGCGGCACCGCCAGGGTCCGGCCGCCCGCCGAGCCCGCCACGACCCGGGTCACCGCCCGGCCCGCTTCTTCTCGGCCTCCGCCGTCTCCTGCATGTCGGTCATGCGCTCCATCATCGTCTTGGTGCTGGTGCTCGACCCGACGGCCAGCGCGATCGCGGACACGGCCGCCTGCACCACCACGACCTGCGGCAGCACCGTGCCCAGCGCGACCGACAGCACGACCGGCACCATGCCGAGCACCGCGACGTCCGGGCCCCGGGACAGCACCGCCGCCACGCCGCCGGGCAGCGCGCCCATCGGCGTCGCCACGAGCGGGCCCTCCCAGTTCGGCGACGGCCGGTACGCGGCGCGCAGCGCGGCACCCGCCCAGACCGGCGCCGACACCACGCCGAGCAGCAGCCAGGCGCCGACCTCGCCCTCCCAGCGGCCCACCGCGGCGAACGCGACGGCCGACCACAGCAGCATCGCCGCGCCCGGCACGATCAGCCGCGCGCGGCGCACCGCCGTGGCGGACATCGGCAGCAGCCGGTCGACGATCGGGGCCATCTCGGCCCGGCGCGCGCCCTCCCCCGTGGCCAGCATCCCGACGTACCCGCTGACCAGCACCGCGAGGATCACGCCCACGACGCCCGCCAGCTGCGGGGTGATGACCACGACCACGGGCACGAGCGCCGACACGACCAGCTGCACCAGGTGCCGCGGCGAGCGCAGCAGCACCGTCACGTCCGCGACGACCACCGCCGACACCGGGCCGCGGACCAGCCGCATCCGGCGCACCCGGCGCCGCCGCGGCCGCGCGGCCGAGTCCGACAGCGCCCGGCCGAGCTCGCGGGAGTCCAGCGACACCAGCGCACCGGCGGCCTGCGTGGCGACGGAGCCGCTCTCCCGCAGGTCGCGGCCGCGGATCCGGCCGAGCCGGTTGTCCAGCCACCACCACGCGGCGGCGACCGCCACCGCGAGCACGACGAGCAGCCACCAGGGGACGTCCGGCAGCGCGGCGACCCGCCAGCCCGCGAGCGCCGCGGCCAGCGCGAGCACCGGCGCGACGCCGATCACCGCGTCGCCGGCCAGCGCGGTCGCGCGGCGCGGCACCCCGCGGCTCTGCAGGTGGCCGGCCAGCAGCGCCAGCCCGGCGCAGACCAGCGCGGCCGTGCCGCCCAGCCGCAGCACGTGACCCACGCCGTGGTCGGCGAGCAGCCCGCCGTCGAGCAGCGCGAGCACGACCCCGCCGATCACGCCGGACGCGATCGGCAGCCGGAGCGAGGCCGGGCGGAGCAGCCCGCGGCGGTCCACCGGCATGCCGAGCCACCAGGTCGCCTCCGCGCCGCCCGCGCCGACCGGCCCGAGGCGCGCGCTGAGCGAGAGCACGACGCCCGCGACGACGAACGCCGCCACCGCGACGACGGTCGGCAGGCTGATGCCGGAGCGCAGCGCCTCGTCGGGCACGTGCGGGAGCGTCGAGCGCAGCTGGCCGGCCAGACCGAGGGCCACGCCCAGGCCGATCGCGGAGATGACGACCGCGTAGTAGACGTCGCCGAGCACCTCGCCGATGCCCGCACCCGACCGGCGGCGCGCCACCTGCGCGGTGTACCGGCGGATCGAGCGGGCCGAGGGGACCGGCGTGCGGCCGTCCGCCGGGGCGACGGCGGGTGCGGGGACGTCGTCCCACCCGGCGCCCGCGGGCGCGGCGGGCGCGTCGTCCTCCGTCGCGGCGAACTCGCTCACAGCACGCCCGGCCGCAGCGCCTCGACGGCGTCCGCGGTGCTGAGCAGGCGGGACTGGTCGTCCGCGACCAGCACCGCGCGGTCCGCCACCACGCGCAGCAGCTCCGGGTCGTGGGTCGCGAGCAGCACCGAGCCGCCCGCGCGCTTCTCCTCCACCAGCCGCTGCGCCAGGTGGTCGCGCATCGCGACGTCGAGGCGCTGCTCCGGCTCGTCCAGCACCAGCAGCGACCGCGGGCGCACCAGCCCCGCGGCGAGCAGCAGGCGGCGGCGCTGGCCCGAGGACAGCGCGACCGGCAGCGCGCCGGCGTGCTCCGTCAGCCCGAACTCGTCGAGCAGCTCGCCCACCACCGCGTCCGCGCCCTGCACGCCGTGCCCGCGGGCCGTCAGGTACAGGTGCTCGGCCACCGTGAGCGCCGGGAAGTACGCGTCGTCGTCCAGCACGCTCGACACCCGGGTGCGGAACCCGACCTCGCGCTCGTCCACGGCGCGGCCCAGCACCTCCACGCGGCCGCCGACCGGCTCCAGCAGGCCGAGCACGGCGCGCAGCACCGTCGACTTGCCCGAGCCGTTCGCGCCGACCAGCGCGAGGGCCTTCCCGGGCGGGAGGGTGAACGAGACCGGGGCGCACACGGGCTCCCCGCCGTACCCGACGAGCAGATCGACGGCACGGATCACGGGCTGCTTCGACACGGGCAGCAGCGTACGCACCGCGGCTGGGGCCTCCGACGGGACCGACGGCCCGCGCGCGGCGAGCACGCCGCCGCCGTCAGGTCCGGTCGAGGAACTCCTCGCGCTCCCCCGCCAGCATCTGCTCGATCGCCGCCGCCAGCGCGGGGTGCCGCACCAGGTCCGGGTCGTCCGCGACGAGGGCGCGGGCGGCGTCCCGGGCCTTCTCGATCACGTCCGCGTGCTCGGTGACCTTGAGCAGCCGCAGCGACGAGCTGCCGCCCGACTGCGCCGCCCCCAGCACGTCGCCCTCGCGGCGCAGCTCCAGGTCGACCGCCGCGAGCGCGAACCCGTCGCGGGTCGCCGCGAGCGTGCCGAGCCGGGTCGCCGCGTCGGTGCCCTCGGGCGCGTCCGCGACCAGCAGGCACACGCCGGGCCGCGAGCCGCGGCCGATCCGCCCGCGCAGCTGGTGCAGCTGCGAGATGCCGAACCGGTCCGCGTCGAGCACGACCATCACCGTCGCGTCCGGCACGTCGACGCCGACCTCGATCACCGTCGTCGACACCAGCACCGGCACCGCGCCCGACGCGAAGTCCGCGAGCGCCCGGTCCTTCTCCTCCGGGGTCATCCGGCCGTGCAGCTCGCCGATCGCGGTCCCCCGCAGCGCGGGCGTGCCACGCAGCAGCTCCGCGACCTCGGACACCGCGTGCAGCGGACGCTGCGGGCGGGCGTCGCCCTCGGCCTCCGGGGGCGCGTCGGTCACCAGGTCCGCGCCGTCGACGTCCGCCTTCTTCGCGTCCCCGTCGATCCGGGCGCAGACGACGTACGCGCGGCCGCCGCCGTCGACCTCCTCGCGGATGCGCTGCCAGGTGCGCTCCAGCCACGCGGGCTTGTCGGCCGGGACCACGTGCGTGACCACCTCCGCGCGGCCCCGCGGCACCTCGCGCAGCGTCGACGTCTCCAGGTCGCCGAACACCGTCATCGCGACCGTCCGCGGGATCGGCGTCGCGGTCATCACCAGCAGGTGCGGCACGCCGCCGGCCTTCGCGCGCAGCACGTCGCGCTGCTCGACGCCGAACCGGTGCTGCTCGTCCACGACCACCAGGCCGAGGTCGGCGAACTGCACGTGCTCGGACAGCAGCGCGTGCGTCCCGACCACGATCCCCGCCGCGCCGCCGGCGATCTCGCCGAGCGCCCGCCGCCGGGCCGCCGAGCCCATCGAGCCGGTCAGCAGCGTCACCCGGGTCGCCACCTCCGCGCCGCCCAGCATCCCCGCCTCCGCGAGGTCGCCCAGCAGGTTCTGCAGCGTGCGGGCGTGCTGCGCGGCGAGCACCTCGGTGGGCGCCAGCAGGGCGGCCTGGCCGCCGGCGTCGACCACCTGCAGCATCGCCCGCGCCGCCACCACCGTCTTGCCCGAGCCGACCTCGCCCTGGAGCAGCCGCTGCATCGGGCTGGCCGCGGCCAGCTCGGAGGCGATCAGCGCGCCGATCTCCCGCTGGCCGCCCGTCAGCTCGAACGGCAGCCGCGCGTCGAACGCGTCCAGCAGCCCACCCGCGCGCGCCGGCCGCGCCACCGCCGCCTGCGCCGCGAACCGCGCCTTGCGCCGGGCCAGCTCGGCCTGGAGGACGAACGCCTCCTCGAACCGCAGCCGGGCCACCGCCCGGTCCTTCTCCGTGTCGTCCAGCGGGTGGTGCACGCCCTGGAGCGCGTCCAGGATCCCCGGCATGCCGCCGCGGACCGCGTCGGGCAGCGGGTCCGGCAGATCCGCGGGGGTGAGCGTGCGGCGCACCGTCTCGATCGCCGCGACCACCGCCTCGTTCCGCAGCCCCGCCGTCAGGCCGTACACCGGCCGGGGACGCTGCGACTCGATCAGGCGCTGGGCCTCGTCCTCGAACGACGTCGGGTCGTCGATCTCGAACTCCGGGTGCAGCAGCTGGAGCTGCCCGCGGTACTCCTTGACCACGCCGGAGAACAGGGCGACCGTGCCCGGCCTGAGCTGCTGCTCGAAGTGCCGCAGCGCGCCGGCGTGCTTCGCGAACCAGGTCAGGGACAGGGTCTGCCGCCCGTTGCGCACGACCACCTCGAGGATCGCGCCACCCCGCGAACGCATCGTGCGCGTCGTCGAGCGGTCGACGACGCCGTCCACCGTCACGTGCTCCCCGACCCGCAGATGCCCGATGGTCGCCGGGTCGCCCCAGTGCGACCACCGGCGCGGGTAGTAGCGCAGCAGGTCGCCGACCGTGTGCAGCCCGAGCTTGGCGAGCTTCTTCGCGGCGCCGGGGACGTGCGTGCCGAGGTCCTGGTCCAGGTACGGCAGCGGTCGCACGACCGCGTCGTGGGGGACGGTCACGGGCGCGCCTCCGTCGGGGTCGTGGGGG
>NZ_JAANNB010000095.1 GCF_011603975.1 Cellulomonas sp. IC4_254
GCGCGCAGGTGCGCCACCGCGACGCACACCCCGTCGGCCCGCGCCACGACCACGTGGTTGCCCGCCACCGCCGCGATCCCCCGCCGCAGCCGACCGGCCTGCCCGAGCGCGTACGGCAGCAGGGTCATCGGCGACCGCCGGCCGCCGTGGTCGGGCTCGCCGTCGTGCGCGACGACCACCGTGCCCGCGACCGGAGACAGCACCGGTCGCCCGAACCCGACGAACTGCCCCGCCGGCTCGACGCCGAGCACCGTCCGCCAGTCGACCGTCCGGGCGCTTCGCCCGTCGGCGTCCACCCCGACCAGGTCGATCGCGTAGCGCAGCCCGAGCAGGTCCGTCCCGTGGCTCGGGACCCGGCGCGCGGGGCTGTTCTCGACCCGCCAGCACCCGTCACCGGGCAGGTCGACCACGACCGCGGAACCCGCACCGTCGCCCCTCACCCGCGCACCTTCCCACGCGGCCGCGCGCGTGCGCCCTCCGACGCCTCTCGCCCCCGCGCGCTCCCTCGCCCGCCACGCGGGCGTCGAGATAGGGCCGCGCGCCCGAGATAGGACGGCGCACGGCCCTATCTCGGCCCGGCGGCCCTCTCTCGGCGACAGGTGTCACCGACGCGTGGGCGGCACGCGGGATGAGCGGGGCGGCGGACGGGCACGCGGGCGCACCGCGAGGTGGCCTCAGGCCTCCCAGCCCGAGGCCGCCGCGACCGTCGCCGCCAGCTCCTCCACCGTGCGACCGTCCGTCGCCACCCGGGTCACCCACGGGCCCGCCGCGCGGTCGAGCAGCTCCGCCGCCGCGGCCGACCGGTCCAGGTGCTCGCGCAGCGCCGACCCGATCTCCCGCGCGCCGAGCCGGGTCCGGATGGTCCGGGCCGACGCCGTCAGCAGCACCCCCGACACCCGCGCCCGGCCGCCCAGCGCCCGGGTCACCAGCTCGCGCTCCAGCACGCTCACCGTGTTGACGTACACGAGCCGCCGGTAGCCGGCCGCGGCGTAGGTGCCCCAGACGGCGCGGAGGTTCGCCTCGGTCAGCGCTGTCCCCTGCGGGTCGGACGGCGGCTTCGGGTACGCCGCGGACAGGTTGTCCCCGTCGACGAGGCAGTGCGCGAGCCCGGCCCGCTGCCACTGCGCCGACAGCTCGAACGCCACCGACGACTTGCCCGAGCCGGACCGCCCGGCGACCAGCAGCACCTCCGGCTCCACCGCCGCGCTCCCCTCCGCCCGCCGCGTCAGTCCGCCGCGACGCCCGCGACGGGCTTGGTCCGCGACCGCCCGGCAGTGTCCTTGAGCACGACGTACTTCAGGTCGACGTGCGGCTCCAGCGCGCTGAACTTGTCGTTGGGCGCACCGATCACGAGCTGGAACCCGAGCCCGCGCCACGCGCCGATCGCCCGGCCGGTGAACCGCGCGTCGGCCTTGATGAGCGCCTCGTCCAGGAACACCGGCGCGTACCGCGGGCGCGGGGCCCCGGCGTCGCCGAGCTGGTACCGCAGGGCCGCGCCGACGATGAACGCCACGAGCTCCTGCGACTCGCCGCCCGACTTCTCGCCGATGTGGTCGTAGAGCGCGACGTGGTTCCCGTCGAGGTCGACCTTCTCGGCGCTCAGCCGCACGTGCCGGCGGACGTCGACCAGGTCGGCGAAGTCCGGGGACGTGCGCCGGATCCGGTCGATGACCTTGGCCATCCGGTGGTACCGGCGCTCGCGCTCGGCGTCGGACGCCTCGGTGGCCAGCAGCTCGTTGAGGTCCTTGAGCTCCTTGCGGAACCGGGCGACCACCGTCGACTGGGTGTCCCGGGCGTCGATGCGCAGCCGGTGGTCGTCGTCGGCGAACGGCAGGTCCGCGAGGATGTCGTTGACCGGCTGGATGCGCTCCTTGATCTCCCGGACCGACCGGCTGAGGCCGTGGTGCAGGTCCGTGAGGTCGTTGCCGGACAGCCGCAGCAGGCTCTTGCGCCACTCGGCCTCGAGCTCGTGCAGCCCGGAGGTCTCCAGCGCCGCGAGGATGCGCGCGAAGTCGGCGTACGAGCCGTCCGGGTCGGTGCCGAGGTTCGGGTCGGGCCAGCGCTCGACGAAGGTCTCGAACGTCCGGCGCAGCGCCTCGCGGGCGGCGCCGATGGTCTGCTGCGCGGCGAGCAGGTCGGTGCGCAGGATCTCGTTCGCCCGCGCCACGGTGCTGTCAAACGCGGCGAGCGCGGCGGCCGGCGCCGGGCGCGACGCACCCGCGCCACCTCCGGACGACCCGCCGAGGAGCGCGTCGAGGTAGGCCCGCTGGTCGTCGCCGACGGTCACGCCCGCGTCCTGCGCCTCGTCCAGGGCGAGCTGCGCGGCGTCGACCTCGTCGGTGATCGTCGACCACCGGCCGCCGAGGTCCTCGACGGAGCCCTTGGTCCGGCCGACCTCCTCGGTCAGGTCGCGGATGGTCTTCTCGAGCTCGACCACCCGCTGCTGCAGCCGGGTCACCTCGGGGTTGCCCGACGTGACGTCCTCGATGACCGTCGCCCACCGGGCGCGCTCGGCCTCGACCGCCGCGACGTCCACCTGGTCCCAGCTCACCGCGTCGAGCTGCTCGTAGGCGCGCAGCTCGACGTCGTGCGCATCCAGCCGGTCCTCGGCGGCCCGCACCTGGCGCTCCGCGTCGTCCAGCCGGGCCTGCGCGGCGGCGATCTGCTCGTCCAGGTGCGCCAGCCGGCGGGTGTTGGTGAACCCCAGGACGTTGGCGCGGCCCTGGCCGCCGTGCGCGCCCCGGCGCCCCTCGGACACCTGGCCCGACCGGGTCAGCGCCTTGGGGTGCTGGGACAGCTCGCCGGGGGTGTCGACGCAGACGAACGCGAACCGGCTCGCCAGCTCGCTGCGCAGCCAGCCGGTGAACGGGCCGCTGCGGAAGTCGAGCCGTCCGGGCAGCGTCCGCGGGTCGAGCGCCACGTCGGACCGCAGGTCCGTGGGCACGCCCTCGAACCGGATGCGTCGCGCCGTCGGCACGGCGTCGATGGCCCGGCGGAACGCGGTCACGTGCGCCGCGTCGATCAGCAGCAGCGTGGCGAACCCGCCCAGCGCCAGGTTGAACGCGTCCCGCCACGGCTCGTGCTCGGTGCGGACCTCGACCAGCTCGGCGACGAACGGCAGCTCCTCGGGCGTGAGCCCGGCCGCCTCGGCCAGCGCCGCGCGCGCCCGGTGCAGGTCGCCCGGGATGTTGTCCTGCCGGCGCGCGACGGCGTCCCGGTCGGAGCGGAGCACCGCCAGGTCGACCCCGGCCGCCTTCTTCTCCGACATCGCGGTGCCGAACTCGGCGCGGGCCTCGGACTTGGCGTCGCCGTCGGCCTGCGCCTGGCGGCCGCGCGCGGCCAGCGCGTCGAACTCCTTCTCGCTCGACACGGTGGTGCCGAACGCGGTGCGCAGCACGTCGTCGAGCCGGCCCCGGGCGCGGGTGACGCGCTCCAGCCGGTCCTCCGTCGCGACGAGCTCGCGCTGCGCGGTGGCCAACCGGTCGCCGCCCGATGACCACAGCGTCTCCCGGACGCCCTCGAGCTCGGACCGCGCGGCGGCGATCCGGCCGGTGGTCTCCGCGGCGCGCTTCTCGGCGTGCTGGTGCTCCCGACCGAGCTCCTCCTCGACGGCGCGCAGCAGGCCGAGCCGGCGCTCGTGCCGCCACAGCGCGGCCGTCGACCGGTCGTCGTCGAACGTGCCGACCCGGTCGATGACGCGCAGCCGCTCGGCCGCCTCGTCCAGCGCCTCGCGGTGCGCGCGGATCGGCTCCAGCGCCTTGACCTGCTGGCGCGCGGTGATCATCTGCTCGCGGGTGCCGGACAGCTTGTCGAACTGCTCGACGACGGCGTCGGCCGTGGCGAACGTGCTCGGCTCCTCCAGCACCATCGCCTTGTACAGCGCGTCGACGGTGGTGATCTGCTGGCCGGCCTGGATGCGCCCGAGCAGGGCGACCGCCTTCGCGCCGTCACCGGTCGCGCCGATGCCGAGCGTCGAGTGCAGCCGCGCGGTGAACTCGCGGTCGGTGTCGAACGGCGTGAGCCCGGCGGCGGTGAGCACGGGGCGCGGGAACCGGTCGGCCGCGGCGGCCTCCAGGTCGCGCAGGTCGAACGGGCCGTCCGCGGTCGCGCGCAGGGCGATGACGTCCTCGAGCGTCCGGGCCGCCGACGGCACGTACCAGGCCCGCACGGCGGTGAGCTCACGGCCGGCCTGGTCCACCCACGTCATCGCGATCGCGGACCAGGTGTCCCGGCCGTCGCCGCGCAGCACCCGCTGCTTCGTGCCGTCCGCGTCCCGCGTCTCGTCGAGCTTGCCGCGCGAGTAGGACAGGATGTTCCGCTGGTCCTTGCCGCGCGGGCGGCCGACGACGCCGCCGTTCGACGCCCCGTTGAACGGCGTCGTGTGCGGCATCAGCAGCGCGATGTACGCGTCCATCAGCGTCGACTTGCCGGAGCCCGAGCCGCCGGACAGCAGCGTCGCGGTCGGCGCGAACCGGACCCGGTGGTGGCCGTCGTAGCCGCCCCAGTTGACGAGCTGCAGGTCGCGGGCGACCCACTGCTGGCCCGTCGACGCGGCCGGGATCAGGCCGAACAGGGTGTCGACCATCGTCATCGTGCGACCTCCTCGGTGGTGCCGTCGGCGGGTGCAGCGGCGGCGGGGGCGGCGGCGGCCTCCTCGAGCGTCGGCCCGAGGTCGACCGGCTCCTCGGCGGACTGGTCACCCTCCGGCGCGACGGCGTCGCCGGCGGGGGCGTCGTCGTCGGCCGCCGCGTCCTCGGCGGCAGCCTCGTCCTCGGCCGCCTCGTCCCCGGCGGGAACCGCGTCGTCGCCCGGCGCCTCGTCCTCCGCCACGGCGCCGCCGGCGCGCACCTGCTCCCGCAGCCACGCGCTCAGCTCCGCCAGCCGGTCGTTGCTCAGCACGACCTCGACCAGCGGCGTGACCCGGTACCGGCCCTCCGACTCCTCCTCGATCACGCCCTCCTTGGCGAGCCGCAGCACCGCCGCGCGGATCTCCCGCTGCCGGGCGGCGACGTTCGTGTCGTCGGGGTCGAAGTAGGTCAGCGCGGTCTGCTCGATCTCCTCGACGTCCACGCGCGCCGAGGTCTCCCCCGCGCCGCGCTCCCGCTGGAACACGGTCCGCAGGTGCACGAGCACCAGGGTCTCGGCGCGGGTGTACGCCTCGTCGCGGAGCAGCACGGGCACGTCGAGCTCGTCGGACCGCACCTGCCGCTTGTACGCGATCCCCCGCTGGTGGTCGACGACCAGGTGCACGAACAGGTCGTGCAGCCGCGACTCGATGACCTGCTGGTTGTCGAGCAGGGTCCGCCACTGCTGCCGGTTCTTCTCGGCCAGCAGGAACCGGCGCTGCAGCAGCCGGACCAGCACGCGGCGGACGTCGGCGTCGAGCGTCCCGGAGTCGCCGGGGAACAGCTCGGCCGGGTCCTCCTCCATCGAGACGGTGTCGATGAACGCCTCGACGTCGTCGGCGCCGGGGACCTCCGGGCGGTCGGCGGTCGTGGTGTCAGTCATCGTCCTCGTCCTTCGTCAGTGTCGTCACGCCGCCGAACGCGAACCGCCGCCGGGTGCCGTCCGGGCGGACCGCGTCCACGAAGGCGACCTCGTCGGTCTCCGTCATGCCGCGCTGGTGGGCGAGCTCCAGCAGGCCGAGCAGGTCGACCGGCCGGCGCAGCGGCTCCGGGGCCGCGTTGAACGCCGCCCCCACGTCGACCGTGCCGGCTCCCCCGGCGAACGCCACCAGGTGCGACCCCAGGTCGGCGTAGTGCGGGCCGCCCCAGGCCAGCGCCTCGGCGGCCGACGCGTCGGAGTCGTCGTCGTCCCACGCCGCGAGCGGGCTCGGCGGCTCGGCCGGGCGCACGTCGCCGGCGGTCTGCCGCAGGTGCTCGACCTCCGCGACCGGCAGCCGGCGGAGCGGGTCGACGGCCTGCCCGCGGCGGGCGCCGGGGACCCACGCCTGCAGGCCGGTCATCACGTCGCGGAGCAGCTCGTCGACCTGGCGGTCGCGCAGCGGGTCGTGGTTGCGCACCTGCGCGGTGATCACGAACGACGCCTCGCGCTGCGCGGTGAACACCTGGTCGAGCCCCTGCTCGATGCGGCGGCCGATGTCCCGGAGCTCCGCGCGCTGCTGGTCGGGCAGCCGCCGCGTGAACCGGTGCCGCAGCACCGTCGACAGCTGGGTGGCGAGCGCGTCGAGCCGCTGCGGGTCGCCGATCAGCCGGAGCGCACCGGCGAACGCACGGCCCTCGGGCGTCGCGTCCATGACGTGCTCGCCGCGCTCCAGGTACTCGCGCAGCACCTCGCCGGTCGGGCGCTCGTCCTGGCGCAGCGCCTGGACGACGTCGCGCTGCATGACCTTGATCGACTCCGCGACGCGGGCGAAGTCGGCCGGCAGCTCCCGCACCAGGTGCAGGACGTTCTCGGCCTCCTCCAGCAGGGTCTCCTCGTCGGTCTGCTCGACCTCGCCCGTCCGCTGGATCCGGTCGAGCTCGCCCCGCAGCCGGGTGATCTCGGCGTCCAGCCGGGCCATCCGCATCATCGCGTCGGGGTCGGCGTCCTCGGCCAGCCGCTCGACCGCGTCGAGCAGCGTCCGGACGCGCGACTGCGACACCCGCGCCCGCGTGCCCCCGGCGCGGCCCGCGACCTCCAGCGCGCCGACGGCGTGCGCCGAGAGGCTGTAGACCTCGACGTCGTCGTCCAGCACCTGCCTCGCCAGCCAGCCGGCGTCGGCCCACTGCCGGCACAGGTCGCGCGCCGACCCGGCCGGCAGGTCGTCCCCGTGCCCGGCCGCGCGCAGCTGCTCGAGGGCGTCGCCGACCTCGGTGTGCGCGTCGGCGACCGGGACCTGCGGGCGCTCGGCCGTGAAGACGAGCGAGAGCAGGGAGACGACGAGGGGGGCGTGCCGCTTGTGGAGCAGGTCCAGCATCGGGTTCTGGAACGCCCGGACGGCGCCCAGGTACGCCCCTTCGGCACGAGTGATCATCGCCGGACAGCGTAGGTGACCGGCGGGGGTGGTCCGGACGCCGGGCCGGGTCGCGATCCGGGACCGAAGTCGCCCACACGTGCGCCGCAGCGCGCGCAGACTGGCTCGATGGGCAGCCGGCCGGACCTCGAGGTGCACCGCCGCCGTGACGACGACGGCGGGTCCGACGTGTCGTCGCCGCTCGGCACGCCGTCCGCCACGGGGCTCGCCGAGCTCGCCGGCACCCGACGGCTGCTGGCGGAGCACCTGCCGGCCGGGGCCGCGGTGCTCGACGTCGGCGGGACGGGCGTGCACGCGTCGTGGCTCGCCGGACGCGGCCACCCCGTCACGCTGGTCGACTCGGCGCCGGAGCGCGTCGCCGCCGCGCGCGACGCGGGCGGCGCCGCGGCCCAGGCCGCCGGCACCCGCACGCTGCGGTTCCCCGACGCCTCGTTCGACGTCGTGCTGCTGCTCGGGCCGCTGCACCACGTCCCCTCCCGCGCCGACCGGCTCGCGCTGCTCGGCGAGGCCCGCCGCGTGCTGCGGCCCGACGGGGTGCTGGTCGCCGGGTTCGCCACCGGGCACGGGCGCACCGCCGCCGCGGTCGCCGGCGAGGTCGAGGACGCGGGGCTGCGGGACGTCACGGTCGCCGGGGTCGGAGGGCGGGGGTCGCGCGCGTTGGCACTGGTGCCGCCGCTCGACCGGCCCGCCTCCGGCGCGGGGGTGCTCGCCGGGCGCGCGACACGGCACCCGGGGGCGCCGGACCCGTCGGGCCACCTGCTGGCCGTGTCGCGCCGCTGACCGCGGCCGGCATGGTCGTGGACGACCGCCGACCGCACGACGTCGGGACGGGCGGGCGGACGGCGCACCTGCGAGCGGGCCTCAGGCGACCAGCGCGAGCCACTCCGCGAGCTCGCCGCCCACCGGGACCAGCGGCAGGCCGACCGCCCGGGCGCCGATCCCGAACCGCGCGGCGACCGGCGCCGCTCGGACGGCCGTCCGGGCCACCAGCCCGCGGGTCGACACCAGGAGGTCGGCCTGCTCGCGGCGCTCCGGGTACAGGCGGGTGCCCGCGGCATACCGCGCGTCGAAGGCGGGGTCCAGCGCGGGCGCGTCCGTCGAGCCGAGGACGTACGTCAGCTCCGCGAGCCGCCCCACCGCGCCGGGGCTGTACTTGGCGTACCGCTCGTCGAACGCGTCGAGGAAGCCGAAGTAGGTGCCGCCCGACCGCAGGGCGTAGCTCAGGTAGACCGTGTCGCCGCCGGCGGTGAGCCGCAGCACCATCGCGTCGCCGTCGCGGCGGAACCCGGCGACGACGTCCCGGAACCACCGGTACGCCACCGGGTCCAGCCCGAGCGCCGCGCCGCCCCGGTCGGCGTCACCCTTCCAGCCCGCCGCCTGGAACGCCGCAAACTCCGCGTCCACCGCGGGGTCGTCGCTCACGTCGTGCAGCTCGACCGGGCCGCCCGCGTCGCGAGCGAGACCGCGCAGCCGGCGGCGCAGGTCCTTGCGCCGCCCGGCGCCCATGTGGTTGGTCGCGAACGGCGGGTCGACCAGCGGCGTGCCGACCGCGGACGCCACCGGCTCCGGCACCGCCGACCGCCGGGCGTAGGCGGTCTCGGTGCGCCGGCGCTCGTGGACGAGCATCCCGCCGCGCGCCACCACCCGGCGCAGCGCCCCGGCGAGCGGCCCGTCGAGCGGGAAGTGCTGCAGCTGGACCAGGCCGGGCAGCCCGACCTCGCGCAGCCCGCCGAGCAGCGCGCCCAGCGCGTCGACCTCGCGCCCCGCCCGGACGAGCGGGTGGTGCCGGTCGGAGTGGGTGGTCATGAACGTGCCGCCGGTGGTGACGGCGCGCAGGGGAACCCCGGGGACCACGGTGGTCGCCGTGAGCGCGAGCAGCGCCAGCCACTCGCCCCCCTCCTCGACGACGAGCAGCCGCACGTCCGCGACGTCCCGGCCGCGGTGGCGCGCCGGGACCAGGAACCGCGGGTCCAGGTAGACGTTGGGCTCGACGGCGGCGTCGGCGAGCCGGCGCCAGGCGCGGACGTCGGCGGCGGTGACGCGGGGCAGCGGGACGAGGCGGGCGTGCACGGTGTCCTCCGGTGCGTCGTTGCCGGTGGGGCATCGGTCGCGGTGAGGCTACTGTCCGGTTTGTACACATTTCCGGCAGTCACAGGGTGAAGCCGGAACCGGCCGCCCGGTCGCGCGCGGCGGTCACAGCCGCGGGCGCAGGACGACCGCCGGACTCCCCCGCCACGTCGGACCAGGTCAGCGGGCCGTCCAGCCGGGGTGGCGGCGCGATCGCGGCGGCCGGCGCTCCCCCGCCCCACCGCGAGGTTCCCCCGAACCGGCGACGCCCGGACGGCCCAGGAACGGGCGCCGCCGGGCGTCCGAGGCGGGCACCCCGGTCGCTCAGGCGTCGAGCAGCTCCGCGCCCGATCGTGGCACGGGACCGGTCAGCGACGTGCGCGTTCCGGCGAGCGGGTCAGTCCCGGGTGCCGGCCCAGTGCGGGTTCGTCATCACCCCGAGCACGTTCCCGAACGGGTCGACCACCGCCGCCGTCCGGAAGCCCTCGCCGCGCGTCGTCGGCGGCTCGTGCACCGTGGCCCCGCGCTCGACGAGCGTCGCGACCGCCGCGTCGACGTCCTCGACGGCCCAGTACGTGTACTGGCCGCCCGGCGTGCGGTCGAGCGCACCCGGGACGAACCGGGCGTCCACGACGCCGAACTCGTCGCCGTCACGGCCCAGCCGCCACTCGAGGTAGCCGTCCCGCACGAAGTACGGCTCGAGGCCGAACAGCGCGGTGTACCAGTCGCGGGCCGCCGCGAGGTCCGCCGCCTGGAAGTTCGACGTCGCCAGTCCCTGGAGCATGGTCGTCCCCGTCCGTCGTCACCGGCCGGACCGCCCGGCCGTACGACCCACGGTGGTCGCGGAAGCGGTCAGGTCCTGACCTCTTCTTGCGGGTGGGCTGCTGGTGGGACCGGGGCCGGGTCGCGGGCACGGCGGCGACACCGAGGACGACGAAGGCCCCGATCCTGGCGGGGATCGGGGCCTTCGTCGTCGCTGTCTCAACGAGTGTCCGGAGGGGGACTTGAACCCCCACGCCCTATACGGGCACTAGCACCTCAAGCTAGCGCGTCTGCCATTCCGCCACCCGGACAGGGTGTACGCCTGACGAGTACGAGGAGCGCTCTTCCGCGCTTCCCGACCCCTCAGGTGCGGCAGAAAACATAGCACGGAGTGGCGGCCGAGCACGCATCCGCAGGTGGGGGCACACTGGCGAGGGCGTCCGGCGGTGCACGGCGGCGGGCGCGTCGCCCAGCAGCGCTCGGAGGTGGGACCCACGATGGCGGAGCAGAGCGGCGCCGACCGGTACGGCACCGGCAGGGCCGGCGGACCGCCCGGATCCGCGTCACGACGGGTCGCGGGCCAGCGCCGGGCCGCGACCGGGGCCGCCCTCGACGACGGCGTGCCGCGCTGGCTGCGGACCTCCGCGGGCATCACCTGGCGGCTGCTCGTCCTGCTCGCCGGCATCTCGCTGGTGTTCTTCGCCACAGCGCAGGTGCAGCTGCTGTTCGTCGCCGTCTTCATCGCGTTCGTGTTCACCGCGGTCCTGCGACCGGTGGTCGAGTTCTACACGCGCGTGATGCCGCGGGCGCTGGCGACGGCCCTCGGGCTGCTGACCGGGTTCCTGGTGCTCGCCGGGATGGTGTTCTACGTCGGCTACTCGGTCGCGAACCAGTGGCAGGCCCTGTCCCGGCAGTTCGGCGACGGCATCGACCAGATCGTCGACTTCCTGGAGAACGGGCCGCTGCCCTTCTCGATCAGCAACGACCAGATCGCCCAGTGGATCGACAACGGGCGGCAGTGGGTCCAGGAGCACGCGGGCGACCTCGCCGGCCAGGTCGCGGCGTCGGCCGGCTCCGTGGTCGAGGTGTTCACGGCGCTGGCGCTGGCGGTCTTCTGCGCGATCTTCTTCCTGGCCCGCGGGCAGGACATGTGGACCTGGTTCGTCAACCAGCTCCCGTCGTCGGTGCGCGACTCGTGGAAGACCGCGGGCGGCGCCGGCTGGTACACGTTCTCGGGCTACACACGCGGCACGGTGATCATCGCCGTCACCGACGGGCTGCTCGCGTTCATCCTGCTGTCCATCATCGGGGTCCCGCTGGCCGCGCCCCTGGCCGTGCTCGTCCTCATCGGCGCGTTCATCCCGCTCATCGGCGCGCCGGCGGCCATGGTGATCGCGATGATCGTGGCCCTGGCCGCCAACGGCCCGATCCAGGCGGCGGTCGTCGGCATCGGCATCGCGCTCATCGGGCAGTTCGAGGGGCACGTGCTGCAGCCGCTCGTCATGGGCAAGCAGGTCTCGCTGCACCCCGTCGTCGTCGCGCTCGCCGTCACCGGCGGCACCCTCACCGCGGGCATCCTCGGCGCGGTCATCGCGGTGCCGCTGGTGTCGGTGGTGTGGGCGATCTGGTCGCGGTTCCACCAGCCCGACCCGCCGATGGAGCCCGAGGAGGCGGCCGAGGAGGTCCGGCCCGTCGACGAGGACGAGGGCGAGGACGCGGCGACGAGCTGACCCCGCGCCGCCGTCGCACGGGGTCCGGCGCGTCGCCCGGCCGCTTCGCGGCGGTGGTCAGCGCACCCGGGCCGGCGCGTCGCCGAGCTGCTCGACGGCGGCGGTCAGCGCACGCACCCCCGCGTCGTCGACCGGCCGCAGCGGCGCCGGCAGCCGACCGAGGTCGGTGCCCAGGACGGGCGCGAGCGCGTGCACCGCCCGCGGGCCGCCGAGCGACGCGACGAGCTGCGCGACCGGCGCGAGCCGCGCCATCAGGGCGCGGGCCTCGTCGGCCCGGCCGGCCACGGCGGCGTCCGCGACCGCGACGTACCACCCGGGCAGGACGCTCGCCAGGCCCGAGTGCCAGGTCCGGGCACCGGCGAGCAGGCCCTCGACGCCGAGCACGTCGCCGCTGCACCCCAGCTCGACCTCCGCAGGCACCGTCGCGGCCAGCGCGGTCACCCGGGCCCGCAGCTCCTCGGCGTCGCTCCCCCGGTCCTTCACGCCGCCGACGCCCGGGACCCGCGCCGCGCGCGCGAGCGTCTCGACCGAGTACCGGAACGTCGTGCTCACCGGGTTGTGGTAGAGCCACACCGGCACGCGGGCCGCGTCCGCGACGCCCGCGACCAGGTCGAGGACCTCGTCGTCGGTGAGCGGCAGGTACGCCAGCGTCGGCAGCAGGACGGCCGACGCACCGGCCCGCTCGGCGACGATCGTGTGCACGACCACCTCGTCCGTCGTGAACGCGCCCACGCCCGCCACGACAGGGACCCGGCCGGCCGCGGCCTCGACGGCGGCCTCGACGACCAGCCGGCGCTCACCGGCCGTGAGGTACGGGTAGCCGCCGGTGCTGCCGAGCACCGCGACGGCGGACGCCCCCGCCGCGACCGCGTCGTCCACCAGGCGCTCCAGCGGGTCGATCACCACCTCGCCCTCCTGGCCGCGCGGGGTGGGCAGGTAGACGGCGAGCGATCCCAGGAGAGGCACGGCGGCAGTCTGGCACGTCGCCCGCGGTCCGTCCGGAAACTGGCGTAGCGCCGTCGCTCCCGGGGTCGCTAGCGTCGAGGAACCGGTTCTGGACGAGGGAGTCGAGGATGAGGCGGGCAGGACGACGGGCACGACGGGTCGGCGGGGCACTGGTGGCGCTGGTGCTGGCGAGCACGGGGACGACCTGGGCCGCGGGCGGCGAGGGGCGCGGTGCCGACGGGGTCGGCACGCGGGCCGCCGACGAGGACGGGGTGCTGGACGGCGTCGACCCGGGCTGGCTGGCGCTGGCCCGCGAGACGCTCGGCGACGGGGACGGCTGGGGTTCGGCGGGGACCGGCACCACCGGCGGCGCGGCGGCGGCCCCGCAGGACGTGCACGTCGTGCGCACGTGGGACGAGCTGCGGGCGGCCCTCGGCGGCGCGGACGCGCACCGGCAGGACGTGCCGCGCATCGTGCTCGTCGCGGGCGAGATCCGCGCGTTCGGGTTCGACGACCCGGCGACCGGCCTGCCCACCTGCGACGACTTCGCGGCGCAGGTGCAGGTCGCCGACGACGACCCGCGCCCGTTCTCGATGGCCGAGTACATCGCCACCTACGACCCCGCCGTCTGGGGCTGGGACCCGCCCACCGGCCCGCTCGAGGAGGCCCGCGCGCGGGCGGCGGCGGTCCAGACCGCGCAGGTGCGGCAGCGTGTCGGGTCCCACGTGACGATCCTGGGGATCGGCGACGACGCGCGGATCGTCGGGGCGCACCTGCACGTGCAGGGCGTCCGCGACGTCATCGTCCGGAACCTGCACCTGTCCGACGCCTACGACTGCTTCCCCGAGTGGGACCCCGACGACACGAGCACCGGCAACTGGAACGCGCTCTACGACAACCTCAGCGTGCACACCACCGAGAACGTCTGGGTCGACCACGTGACCTTCGACGACGGCGACCACCCGCCGGCCTCGCTGCCGACGGTGTTCGGCCGGCCGTTCGAGGTGCACGACGGGCTGCTCGACATCACCCACGAGTCCGACCTCGTGACCGTCTCCTACTCCGTGTTCCGCGACCACGACAAGACGAACCTCGTCGGGTCCGGCGACGGACGCCAGGCGCTCGACGGCGGCCGCCTGCGCGTGACCTGGCACCACAACCTCTGGGACGACGCCGGGCAGCGGCTGCCCCGGGTCCGGTTCGGGGACGTGGACGTCTACAACAACTACGTCCGGGTCACCGACGCGGGTGCCGGGCTGTTCGACTACGCGTGGGGCGTCGGCGTCGAGTCGAGCATCTGGGCGGAGCGGAACGTCTTCGACCTGCCGCCGGACGTCCGCGCCGCGTCGATCGTCAAGCGCTGGGGAGGCACGCGCCTGCACGCGAGCGAGACGCTGGTCAACGGCGTCGAGTTCGACGTCCTGGCGGCGTACAACGACTCTGCTCCCGAGGACGCCCGGCTCGCCGCCGGTGCGCGGTGGGACCCGGTGGCGGCTGGCGTGCGCGGGGGGCCGGTGCACGAGGTGGCGGAGGTCCGGGACGTCGTGCTGGTCGAGGCCGGTGCCGGGGTGCTGCAGCCGGTGACCGAGGAGCCGGGCGCGACGCCCAGCCCCGGACCGACCGACCCGCCGGAGCCCACGGTGCCACCGGGCGGCGGGGGC
>NZ_JAANNB010000096.1 GCF_011603975.1 Cellulomonas sp. IC4_254
CGACCAGCGCGGCGAGGGCGGCGAGCACCCCCGCCTCGTCGGTCGCCCCGGCCGCGACCGGCCACCCGGGGTCGAGGTCGGCGGCGTCGAGGCGGTCCCCCGGCAGCACCGTGACGGCCCCGACGCGGACGGCCGGCGACGGCTCGCCGCCCGTCGGCGCCTCGTCGTGGAGACCCGCCGCGTGCACCGGCTGCTGCGCGTCCTGCACCGCGCGGCGCACCGCGTCGCGGGCGTCCGCCGCGGGCGTCCCGTCCGGCAGCAGCACCGCCACGGCGCCGGCGTGCGCGAGCGCCGCGGCCGCCTCGCCCGACCCCGTGCACGCCACCACGGGGCGCTCGACGCCGAGCAGCGTGCGCACCGACGCGGTCCACCGCGCGCCGGCGGCGGTCAGCACCGTCACCACCTCGGCGGGCGCGTGCGCGTGCACGTGGGCCGTGACGAGCCCGTCGCCCGCCACCACCGCCACGGCCTCGCCCACCGCGGGCAGCGCCGCGGCGAGGTCCCGGGCGACCCGCTCGGCGATCGCGTCGGCCGCCGGACCCTCGCCGTCCCCGGCGTCCGCGCGCAGCAGGGCGACCACCTCGTAGCCGCCCGCGCCCCCGTCCCCCGACCCGGCAGGCCCGGCTCCGGTCGAGGCCGCAGGCTCCCTCGCCGGGTCGCCCGCCGTGCCGTGCTCGTCCAGCCACCCGACGTCCACCGGGGCCGGGCGTCCCGCCAGCGCGGCCGCCAGCGCGTCGAGCAGCACGAGCAGCGCGCACGCCCCCGCGTCGACCACCCGCGCCGACCGCAGCACCGGGTGGGCCGCGCTGATCCGCCCGAGGTCCGCGCGCCCGGCGGCGACGCCGGCGTCCAGCGCGGCCGCGTCGCCCGCGCCGCGCGCCGCCGCGTGCCCCGCCGCGTCGGCCACCGCCGCGGCGACCGTCAGCACCGTGCCGTCCTCGGGCTCCGGCACCGCGGACCGCGCCGCCGCCGCGGCCGCCGCCAGCGCGTCGGGCAGCGCGCCGGACGCCGCGCCGGCCAGCCCGCCGAGGTACCGGCTGAGGATGACGCCGGAGTTGCCGCGCGCCGAGAGCAGCGCCCCGCGCGCGAGCGCCCGGAGCACCGTCGCGCCGTCGTCGGTCGCCCCGTCGGTCGCCCAGTCGTCGCCGGCGGGCAGCGCGGCGACCTCGTCGGCCGCCCCGCGCACCGTGAGCAGCACGTTCGTCCCCGTGTCGCCGTCCGGCACCGGGAACACGTTCACCGCGTCGATCCGCTCGCGCGCGGCCGCCAGCGCGGGCACCGCGCGGTCCAGCCAGTCGCGCAGCACGCCGCCGTCCCCGAGTCGCCCAGCCACGTCCGCGCGCAGTCCTCTCGTCGTCCGCGGGCCCGTCGCCCGCGCTGCCCTACTCTGCCGCACGCGACCCACAGGGTCCCGGTCGTCCCCAGCCCCGGTCGGTCGTGGCCGTGCGTCGGCCCGCTCGGGACCCTGCGCCGGTCCGGCCGGGGCCCCGCGGCGGCGCGGTGTGACGGACGTCGTTTTGAGGGTCGCGGCCCTCGTGGGCTAGTCTTGTCCGGTTGCCTGGCCACTGCCGGGCACGGGTGTGCCCCTCGGAACGGTCCTCGGACCGCCGGTGCGGGCCCCACCGACCAACCAGGACTTGCCGCCCGGGACCCCCTCCCGAGCGGCGTGCAATGACCGGATACAGGAGAAGACCGTGGCTGCCAACTGCGACGTCTGCGCCAAGGGCCCGAGCTTCGGGCACAGCATCTCGCACTCGCACGTGCGCACCAAGCGCCGCTGGAACCCGAACATCCAGCGCGTGCGCGTGGTGGTCGCGGGCACCCCGAAGCGGCTCAACGTCTGCACCTCGTGCCTCAAGGCCGGCAAGGTCCAGCGCGCCGTCTGAGCGACTCGTCATGAAGGCCCGTGCGGTTCCTCCGCACGGGCCTTCGTGCTGCCCGGGGACGACCGGCGCAGCGGCCCGCCTGGATGGGCGGAGGTCCGCAGAACGGCCTGTGGCAGCGCCTTCCCGTGTGGCACGCTGAGCGCATGAGCGAGCAGCGCCGCGAGCACACGGTCCGGCCCGCCGAGCCCCGGGACGCCGCCGGCATCGCCGACGTGCACGTCCGGACGTGGCAGCACGCGTACGCGGGCCTCGTTCCCGACAGCTACCTCTCGTCCCTCGACGTCGGCCGCCGGACCGAGGTCTGGAAGCGCGACCTCGCGCCCGGCAGCCGCATCCGCGCGTGGGTCGCGACCGTCGAGCCCGAGGAGGTCGTCGGGTTCATCTCCCTCGGCCCCGCGCTCGACGAGGACGCCGAGCGCTCGGCGCTCCAGGTCTACGCGATCTACCTCGACCACGGGATGTGGGGCTCCGGCGTCGCGCGCGAGCTGCTGCGCACCGCCATGCAGGACGTCCCGCCGCGCATCCCGGTCACGCTCTGGGTGTTCGCGGACAACGAGCGCGCCCGGCACTTCTACCGCCGGCACGGGTTCCAGCCCGACGGCACCGAGCGCACCGAGGACGTCGGCGGGGCCGACCTGCTCGAGGTCCGCTACCGCCGCCGCTGAGCCACCGGATCGCCCCCTCGGCCAGAAGCGGGCCCCGGGTCCTCCACAGGCCGGCGGCCGTGCCCCGTCCCCAGAGTGACCGACCTCGAGCGGTCTAGCGTCGGCGTTTCGTCCTAGCGTCCCGGACATGCCAGATCACCCCAGCGCACGCACGAGGACGCCGCTGCGGACCAGCACCGGCTCCGTCGCGACAGCCCCTGTCCGTCCCGCCCACAGCAGACTAGAATTCTGGTCCATGGAGCAGACTTCGCTGTCGGACGCCAAGGCGCACCTGAGCGCGTACGCCGCCGACGTCGCACGGACGCACAACCGGATCTCCATCACCCGGAACGGTCGCCGCGAGCTGGTGCTGATGAGCGCGGACGACCTCGACGCACTCGAGGAGACCCTCGACGTCCTCCGGGACGAGCGCCTCGTGCAGGAGCTCGCCGCCGCACGCCGGGAGATCGCCGACGGCGAGGTCTCGTTCGAGCGCCCGACGTGGGCCGGGCACGCAGCCGACACCCCGTGACGTACGAGATCGGATGGGTGCCCACCAGCAGGCGGGCGCTGGACCGACTCCCGGAGCACGCGGCGACGGCCGCGATCGAGTTCGTCTACGGGCCGCTGCGGGAGAACCCGCACCGGGTCGGCAAGCGCCTGCGGGCACCCCTGGACGACACGCACTCCGCGCGCCGTGGTGCGTACCGCGTCCTCTACGTCATCGACGACGACGCGCGCACCGTCGTGATCACGAGCGTCGAGCACCGCCGCGACGCGTACCGCTCGCACTGATCCGGCACGGCCCGACGGGCCCGGGTGCACCCGCGTCGCTCCCGTCCACGCCGAGGACGCCTAGCGCCGGAAGTGCTCCCAACCGGTGCTGACCCCCGGCCGCGCCCCGCCGACCAGCACCGTGCCCGCCGGCCCACCACCGCCGGCCCCGGCGGCCTCGGCCGCGCGCACCACGCCGATCCGCCGGAACCCGGGCGGCAGCGTGCTCCCCGCGGGGAAGGTGGCGAGCAGCCCGTGGTCCTCGCCGCCGCCGAGCACCCACGCGGTCGGGTCCGCGCCCAGTTCGGCGGCGGCCCCGGCCACGGCGGCCACGTCGTCGGCGAGCGCGCCGGCCGGGTCGTCCAGATCGAGTACGACCCCACTGGCCCCGGCGAGCCGCTCGCCGTCGCGGAGCAGCCCGTCGGAGACGTCGAGCATCGCCGTCGCCCCAGCCGCGGCCGCCGCGGGTCCCGCGACGAGCGGTGGCTGCGGCCTGCGGTGCACGGCGACGACGTCGGGGTCGGCCTCCGACCGGCCCGCCGCGAGCAGGGCGAGCCCCGCCGCAGACCGCCCGACGGTCCCGGCGAGGGCCACCACGTCCCCCGGCCGGGCGCCAGAGCGCAGGACCGGGTCCGCGCCACCGAGGTCGCCGTGCACGGTCACCGCGACGACCACGGAGTCGCCGCCGGAGAGGTCGCCGCCGACCACCCCGGCCCCGACGGTCGCGCACGCGGCGCCCAGCCCGCGCGCGAGGCCCTCGACCCACGCGACGGGCAGGTCCCCGGGGACGACCAGCGAGACGACGATCGCGGTCGGCCGGGCGCCCATGGCGGCCACGTCCGCGAGGTTCTGCATGGCGGCGCGCCACCCGACGTCCTCGCCGGTGGACCACGCGCGCCGGAAGTGCCGGCCCTCGACGAGCACGTCGGTCGAGACCACGAACCGCCCGTCGGGCGCCGCGAGCACCGCGGCGTCGTCGCCGGGGCCGAGCAGGGTGCGGTCGCCGGCCGGCAGGTGCGGGAAGATCCGGGCCAGAAGGCCGTCCTCCGAGAGGTCGGCGACCGTGGGTCCGGCGGCGTCGGGCTGGTCGAGGGCGGCGCGGTCGGTCACGCCCGCCACGGTAGCGCCCGCGGCGCCCCGGGCCCTCCGTCCGCGGCGACCGCCCACGGCACCGGCCCGCGCGCACCCGCCGCGAGGACGTGGTGCGGTGCGGCAACGGCCACGATGACGTGGTGCGGCGACTGCCGCGAGCACGCGGTGCGGCACCGGCCGCAAGGACGCGGTGCGGCGCCGACCACGAGGACGCAGGGCGGCGCCGGCCGCGAGTGTGCACGAGACGCGTCGAGCGAGTACCTGCGCAGTACTCGCTCGACGCGTCGCGTACTCGCTCGGCGAGCGCGCGCCGGACTCGCGGCCGCGTGCCGGCTTGGCGGGCCCGCGCCGGCTCGGCGCGGCCCGCGCCGGCTCGGCGCGCCCGCGATGCTCCGCGTGCACGCCCCCCGAACGGGGTCGGTGCCGGGGTGCCGGGTGCGGCGGGTTACCGTGGGCCGGTGAGCCGCTCCCCCCGCCGACGCCCCGCCCGCACCGCCGCAGGGGTCGCCGCGCTGGCGCTGGGCGGGGTCCCGCTGCTCGCGGGGTGCGCGTCGACCGTCGGGGTCGCGGTGGCGCCCGACGCGGCGGACCCGGCGTGCGCGCGGGTGGTGCTGGCGCTGCCCGAGTCGCTGGGCGACGGCCTGCAGGAGCTGCGCACGACGAGCCAGGCGACGTGGGCGTGGGGCGACCCGGCCGAGCCCGTGACGCTCCGGTGCGGGGTCGCGGTGCCCGGCCCGACGACGGAGCAGTGCGTGACGATGGAGACGGCGAGCGGGACGAGCATCGACTGGCTGGTCCAGGCCGACGCCGAGCCCGCCGACGCGGCGACCGGGCCCGACGACGACCCCGACGCGACGGGCGACCCCTCCGCCGACCCGGCCTCCGGTGCCGACGCCCTGCTCGAGCCGGGCTCCTCCGACTGGACGTTCGTGACCTACGGCCGGGACCCCGCGGTGGAGGTGCACGTCCCGGCGGCGGTGGTGGCGGAGCGCTCGACGTCGTTCCTGGACGCGCTCAGCCCCGCGATCGCCCAGGTCGAGGCGACCCGCTCCTGCCTCTGATCGCCGCGGGCCGCCCCCGGCCCCGGCCCCGCGGTCGGCGTCAGCGCAGCCCGGTCGGCCGCTCGAGCGCGAGCTGCAGCAGCTCGTCCAGCAGGTCGGGGTAGGACAGCCCGCTCTGCTGCCACATCCGGGGGTACATCGAGAACGGCGTGAACCCCGGCATCGTGTTGATCTCGTTGACGATCACCTCGCCGCCGGGCGTGACGAACACGTCGACGCGGCCGAGGCCCTCGCCGTCGACGGCCTCGAACGTCCGCACGGCGACGTCCTGCACGCGGGCGATGACGTCCTCGGGCAGGTCGGCCGGGCAGGACAGCTGCACGGCGGCCTCGTCGAGGTACTTGGCCTCGAAGTCGTAGAACCCGTGGGCGGCGTCGGTGACGACGATCTCGCCCGGCAGGGAGGCCCGCGGCCGCGCACCGCCGCGGCCGCCGAGGACGGCGCACTCGATCTCGCGCCCGACGATGCCGGCCTCGACCACGACCTTGGGGTCGTGCTCCTGGGCGGCGGCGACGGCGGCGGGCAGGTCGGCGGGGTCGACGACGCGGGTGATGCCGATGCTCGACCCGGCGCGGGCCGGCTTGACGAACAGCGGCAGCCCGAGCGCGGCGATCCGGGCGCGGACGCCGTCCCGGTCGGTCTCGTAGTCGTCGCCGCGCAGGGTGACGAACGGCCCGACGGGCAGCCCGGCGCCCGCGAGGACGACCTTCATGAAGTGCTTGTCCATGCCCACGGCGGACGCGAGCACGCCGGCGCCGACGTACCGGACGTCGGCGAGCTCGAGCATGCCCTGGAGCGTCCCGTCCTCGCCGAACGGGCCGTGCAGCAGCGGCAGGACGACGTCGACGGCGCCGAGGTCCACCGCGGGCGAGCCCGGCTCGATGACCTGGAGCTCGCGCGAGCCGACCTCCTGCGGGAGCAGCACCTGCTCGGGCGCGGCCTCGACCTCGGGCAGCCGCCCGTCGACGATGGCCCAGCGGTCGGGGTCGTCGGCGACGCGCACCCACCGGCCCTGCGGCGTGATGCCGATCGGCAGCACGTCGTACCGCTCCCGGTCGATCGCTCGGAGCACGGCCCCGGCGGTGGCGCAGGAGATGGCGTGCTCGCTGGACCGCCCGCCGAACAGCACGAGCACCCGGGGGCGGCTGGCGGCGGTGGACGCGGCGGGCCCGGACGCGGGCTCAGGGAGGCTGGACATCGCCCGGCAGCCTAGCCGCTGGGTGGGACGGGACGGTCGACGCCGCGCGCGTGCGCGTAGCCTGCCGCCCGTGACCGAGCACGCGCACGACGCCGACCTGTCCCGCGAGACCCTCGCCGTGACGGCGGGTCGCCCCGCCCGCACGCAGGGCGCCCCCGTGAACCCCCCGGTGGTGCTGTCCTCGACGTACGTGTCGCAGGGCGTCCCGCAGCCGGGCGAGATGATGTACGCCCGTGGCGACACCGAGACCTGGGGGCCGTTCGAGGCCACGCTCGGCGCGCTGGAGGGCTCGGCGCACCCGGCGCTGGTGCTCGGCTCGGGCATGGCCGCGATCGCGGCGGCGCTGTCGCTGGTGCCGCACGGCGGCCGGCTGGTGCTCCCCCGGCACGCGTACCAGGTGACGCTCGGCTACGCCCGCGACCTCGCGGAGCGGTCGGACGTCGAGGTGCAGCAGGTCGACATCGCGGACACGGACGCCGTGGTCGCCGCGCTGGACCCGGCCGCGTCGCCGACGGGCCGCGCGACGTCGATGCTCTGGGCGGAGTCCCCGACCAACCCGATGCTCGAGGTCGCGGACCTGCCGGCGCTGGTCGCCGCGGGTCACGCGGCGGGTGCGCTGGTCGCGGTGGACAACACCTTCGCGACGCCGCTGGTGCAGCGTCCGCTGGAGCACGGCGCGGACGTCGTGGTGCACTCCGTGACGAAGTACCTGGCCGGCCACAGCGACGTCGTGCTGGGCGCGGTGCTGACCGACGACGCCGCCCTCCGCGAGCGGCTGCACGGCTACCGCACGGTGCACGGCGCGATCGCCGGCCCGTTCGAGGTCTACCTCGCGCTGCGCGGCATCCGGACGCTGGCCCTGCGCGTCGAGCGCGCGCAGCGCACGGCGCTCGACCTGGCCCGGCGCCTCAGCGAGCACCCCGGCGTCGTCGAGGTCCGGCACCCCGGCCTGCCCGCCGACCCGGGCCACGCGCGGGCGACCGCGCAGATGGCGGGCTACGGCTCGATCATCGGCCTGCGCCCGGCGGGCGGGGCGGCCGGGGCCGACGCCGTCGTCGCGGCGCTGCGGCTCTGGGTCCCGGCGACGAGCCTGGGCGGCGTGGAGTCGAGCATCGAGCGCCGCCGCCGGTTCGCCACCGAGTCGCCGACCGTCCCCGAGGACCTGCTGCGGCTGAGCGTCGGCATCGAGGACGTCGAGGACCTCTGGCGGGACCTGGACCGCGCGCTGCGCGGCTGACGCGACCGGGTCCCGGGCGGCGCACCGACGCGCTGCCCGGACCCGGGGCTCAGACCCCCTCGGCCTTGCGCGGCCGCCCGAGCAGCAGCGGTGCCAGCGCGTCGACCGGCAGCCCCTCGTGCAGCACCTGCACGACCGCGTGCGTGATCGGCATCTCGACGCCGGCCCGCTCGGCCAGGTCCAGGACCGACCGGGACGACTTCACGCCCTCGGCCGTGCCCCCGGTCGCGGTGACGGCCTCGTCGAGCGAGAGCCCGCGCCCGACGGCCAGGCCGAGCCGGTGGTTCCGCGAGTCGGGCGACGCGCAGGTCGCCATGAGGTCGCCCATGCCGGCCAGGCCGGGGAACGTCTCGGCCTTCGCGCCGAGCGCGAGCCCGAGCCGGGTGATCTCGACCAGCCCGCGGGTGATGACCGTGGCCATCGTGTTGTAGCCGAGACCCCGGCCCTGCGAGATGCCGACCGCCAGGGCGATGACGTTCTTGACGGCGCCGCACAGCTCGACGCCGACGACGTCGTCGTTCGTGTACGGCCGGAAGTACCCGGAGGCGCACGCGGCGGCCACCCGCTCGGCGGTGCGGGCGTCGGCGGAGGCGACCACCGTGGCGGTCGGCTGCCGCGCGGCGATCTCGGCGGCGAGGTTCGGCCCGGACAGCACGGCCAGGCGCTCGGCGGGCAGTCCCAGGGCCTCCCCCATGACCTCGCTCATCCGGCGGTCGGTGGCGAGCTCGACGCCCTTCATCAGCGACACGACGACGGCGCCGGGCGCGAGCGCGTCCGCGAGCGGGGTCAGCACCGCGCGCGCCGACTGGGACGGCACGGCGACCGCGACGACGTCGGCGCCGGCGACCGCCGCCGCCGGGTCCGCCTCGCCCGTCACGCGCGCAGGCAGGTCGACGCCCGGCAGGTAGCGCTCGTTGCGGTGGTCCCGGGCGATGGCCTCGCACACGGCCGCGTCCCGGCCCCAGACGGTGACGTCGCAGCCGGCGTCGGCGAGCACGGCCGCGAACGTGGTGCCCCAGGCGCCGGCCCCGAGGACGGCGGCGCGGGTCACGTGAGGTCCGTCGTCGCGCCGCCCGGGCGCCGCATGTCGTAGGGCTCGGCCGGCGGGGTCTCGCCCCGCACGTCGGCGAGCAGGGCCGTGATCGCGGCCATCACGCGGCCCGTGGCCTCACGCAGCGTCGCGGCGTCGAGCGGCCGGTCGTACAGGTCGGACAGGTCGACCGGCGGCCCCGCGACGACCGTGACCCGCTTCGGCGGGATCGGCTTGAAGACCTTCTTGTACCGCCCGAGCAGGTCCTGCGCGCCCCACTGGGCGATCGGCACGACGGGCGCGCGCGAGGTGAGCGCGAGGCGCGCGACGCCGGTCTTGGCCACCATCGGCCACAGGTCGGGGTCGCGGGTGAGCGTGCCCTCGGGGAACACGGCCACGCACTCCCCCGCGGCGAGCGCCTGCTCGGCGGCCCGCAGGGAGTCACCGGCCTTCGACGTGTTCCGGTACACGGGGATCTGCCCGGACGTCCGCAGCACCCAGCCGAGCACGGGCACCGTGAACAGCGACGACTTGGCGAGGATCTTCGGCGCCACGCCGTTGTCGTACAGGTAGTGCGCGAACGTCACCGGGTCCACGTTCGTCATGTGGTTCCCGGCGGCGATGAAGCCGGTGCCTGCCGGCAGGTGCTCGGCGCCCCGCCAGTCGCGCCGCGTGATCGCGTACAGCACGGGGCGCAGCACGCGGGCGATGTTGCGGTAGGACCGGTTCGCACGGGGGGGATGCACGGGAGCCGATGCTACCCGGCGGGGCCGTGCCACCTCCTCCCTGGAGCGGGTCGCGGACCTGGTCGTGAGGCGGGGGTGGGCGCCCGAGAGTAGGGCCCGGCGGCGGGGCCGCAACCCGGGAAGGCGTGCCTGACGTGCGCGGGACGCTTCCATTTGGCACTATCGACCCCGGTCCCCCGGCTCACCCCCCAGGGCCGCCGCGCATCGTTGGGACGAAGCGAGCTGCGCGTGAAACCTGGTGCGACGTGCACGAACGTCGTCGTACCTCGGCTTCGGAGCACCACATTGTCCGTTTCCTCTCGTCCTACGACCACGTCGACGCAGCCGCGGTCGGTCGCCCCGGGGACCTTCCACGTGCTCGGGGAGGGCGACGCGCTCGCCTGGTCCGAGCCGGTCTTCCGGATGCACGGGTTCGAGCCCGGGGACGTCGTCCCCTCGGCCGCCCTGATGCTGGCGCACTGCCACCGTGACGACCGCGCGGCCCTGGAGGCCGTGCTGCGCGCGGCTCCCGTCCCCGGCGGGGACGGCAGCAGCGTCCGCTATCGCCTCCTCGACACCGCCGGCACCGAGCGCTCGGTCCTGGCGGTGCTCGCCCCGGGCGTCGACCCGCGGCACGCAGCCCGCGCCGCGGACGGCGACGGCCAGCACTCCTCCGTCCACGACGGGACGCCGGCCGCGGACGGCACCGCGCACCACGACGGTCGGCCCGCCGAGCGCCTCGGCCTGCTGATCGACCTCGGCGCGGAGATCGGCGCGACCGCCGCCCGCCGCGCGGACGACATGCTCGCCGCGGCCATCGCCTCCCGCGAGGTCATCGACCAGGCCAAGGGCGCGGCGATGCTGGCGTACGGCCTGGACGGCGAGGCGGCCTTCGAGTTCCTGCGCTGGCACTCCGAGCACCTCAACGTGAAGGTCCGCGGCGTCGCGGAGCGGCTGCTGCAGTCGCTCCCGGGCCGGCCGGCCGACCGCGACCCGCGCGACGTCCTGGACGCCGCGCTGGCGAGCCTGGGCGCCGCGCCCGGGGCGACCGACGGGGCGGTCCGCGGCACCGACGGCCCGACGCTGCCCACGTCGCTGGCCGTCCGGCACACGACGGAGGGTCGCGTGGTCGTCGTGCGGCTCCAGGGCGAGGTGGACGCGGCGACGGCGCCCACGCTCGTCGCCGGGCTGAGCGAGGCGCTGAAGGCGGTCCCGGCGCGGGGCACGCTCGTGATCGACGGCGGCGAGCTGCTGCGGCTCGGCCCGGTCGCGGCGCTGCACATCGCCCGGCTCCGCCGCCGCGCCGAGAACGCCGGCGTGCAGCTGCGGATCGTGCCGCCGGCGAGCGCTGTCCCCGAGATGCGGCCGGAGGGGCGCAGCGCCAGCATGTGAGGGAACCCACCGAGGAGGACCCCCGCATGAGCCAGGACCCGACCGAGCACACCGACGGCCCGCTGCCCGACGGCGACCCCGACGACCGGGCGGAGCAGAGCACCCCCGGTTCGGAGGGCGACGGACCCGAGGCCGGCTACACCGGCACCGAGGGCACGGAGGACGCGCCGGAGGGTGACGCGCCGGCCGCGGACGGGCGCTGAGGCGGTGAGCGCCGTGACGCAGCCGGGTCCGTCGGACGGCACCGCGCAGGCCGCGGGGCCGGAGGCGTGGCGCGTCGGCGCGCTCGACGAGATCCAGGAGCTCCTGGTCTCGGCGGTGCCCGTGGACGAGCTGCTGGACGTCATCGTCGGGCACGCCGCCCGGCGCTCCGGCGGGTCGGCCGCGATCACGGTGCGGCTGGGCCGGACGACCGCCGTGGCCGCGGCGTCCGACCCGCTCGCCGCGGCGTGCGACCGCGCGGAGCAGCAGGCCGGGGAGGGCCCCTGCCTGGACGCCTCGCGCGAGCAGCGCCGGATCACCGTCGCCGACGTGCACGACGACCCGCGCTGGCCGGCGTGGCGCGAGGCCACCCTCGCGGCGGGCTTCTGCGCCACCGCCGCGCTCCCGGCCGCCCGGCGCGACGGGGTGGACGTCGACCTCGCGATCGACCTCTACCACCCGGAGCCCGGCGAGTGGCCCGAGGACGTCCTCGCCGACGTCGCCCGGTTCGCCGACGACGCCGCCCGGGCCGTGGCGCTGGCCGCGCAGGCCCAGGAGCAGCGCCGCACCAACGAGGACCTGCGCAGCGCGATGGCCGCGCGCGCCGTCATCGACCAGGCCCTCGGGGTGGTCATGGCGCAGAACCGCTGCGGCCCCGAGGAGGCGTTCGACATCCTCCGCCGCGCCTCGCAGACCCGGAACCAGAAGATGCGCGACCTGGCCGCGGCCATGGTCGCGTCGGTCTCCGGCCAGGCGCCGCACAGCCCGCACGACTTCCGGGAGCGCCCGCGCGGCTGAGCGTCACCGACCGGGTCCGTGCGTCCCGTGGCCGTCGCCTCCGGTGCTCGCCCGCACCCGCACCCGGAACGGCACCTCGACCTGCGCGGGCTCCGCGTCCGGGTGCTCGACGCGGCGCACCAGCAGCCGGACGGCCTCGTCCGCGAGCAGCCCGAGGTCCGGGGCGACCGACGTCAGCCCCGCGTACCGGGACTCCTCCACGTCGTCGAACCCCGCGACCGCGACGTCCCCCGGCACCGCGAGACCGGCCGTGCGCAGGGCGTGCCAGGCGCCGAGGGCGAGCAGGTCGTTGAAGCACAGCACCGCGTCGGGCCGCGCCCCCGCGTCCAGCAGCTCCTGCACCGCCCGGACGCCGTCCGCCCGGCGGTAGGCGCGCACCCGCGGCACCAGGGCCCGGTCCGGCACCAGGCCGGCGGCCGCGAGCGCCTCGACGTGCCCGCGCCACCGCTCGCCGCCGGTGCTGCCCGGTCGCTGGCGGCCGAGCACCGCGATCCGCCGCCGCCCGGTCGCCAGGAGGTGCTCGGTGAGCTCGCGCGCGGCGCGGACGCTGTCCATCGCGACGTGGTCGGTGCCGACGTCGTAGCGGTGCTCGCCGAGCATCACGACCGGGGTCCGGCCGATCCGGCGCACGACCGCCTCGCGCGGCGTGACGAGCGGCGACAGGATCACGCCGTCGACCAGCCGCGAGGTGAGGTCCACGAGCGCGACCCGCTCCCCCTCGAGGTCACCCCGGGTCTCCTCGATCACCAGCACCCGCCCGTGCTCCTTGGCGGCCCGGCCCGTCGCCGAGGCGAGCGCTGCGAAGTACGGCGAGGTCAGCTCGGGCACGGCGAGCGCGAGGATCCCCGACCGGCCGTGCCGCAGGCTGCGGGCGGTCGCGTTCGGGCGGTAGCCGAGCAGCTCGATCGCCGCGAGGACGCGCGCCCGGGTCACCTCGCTCACGTGCGGGTGCCCGTTCACGACGTTCGAGACCGTCTTGAACGACACCCCGGCCCGGGCGGCCACGTCCCGCAGCGTCACCGTCACGGGCGCCGGTCCACCGCGACCGTCGGCCCGTCGAGCACCGGTGCGCCGTCGGCGTCCCAGTCCAGCGGGGTCAGCCACACCTGCCGCCCCGGGAACGCCGACCCGACCGCGTCCGGCGGCCACGCGTGGTGCACGTACCAGGTCGCGCCGTCGTCGGTCGTCACCACGCAGCCGTGCCCGGGGCCTGCCGCGTCCGGCGACGACCGCATGAGCGGCTCCTCGCGCGGCTTGGTCCACGGGCCGGTGAGCGCCTCGGCGACCGCCCACCCGACGCCGTAGTCGGCCGACCCGTAGTCGTTCGCCGAGTACAGCAGGTGGTACCGGCCGTCGCGCGCGACCACCGTCGGGCCCTCGACCAGGTGCCCCTCCCACGGCTGGTCGTGCGTGATGAGGTCCACCGGCCCGTCGCCGACCAGGCCCGCCCCGTCCGGGGTGAGCTGCTGCACCCGGATCCACGACCGCACGCCGACGTGGTTGCCGTCGTTCTTCCACAGCAGGTACGGCGTGCCGTCCAGGTCCACGAACGGCGAGGCGTCGATGGAGCCACCCTCGGCGTGCTCGCACACGAACGGGACGTCGGCGTCGTCCACGAACGGGCCGGCGGGGTCGTCGGCGAACGCGACGCCCAGGCACTGCTGCTGCGTCTCGCGCTCCATCGCCGTGTAGTAGGCGACGTACCGGCCGCCGAGCTCGACCACCTCGGGCGCCCAGTGCCGCCCCGCCGCGGTCCAGGGCGCGAGCACCGGCATCCCGTCGCCGACCACCTCCCAGTGCACCAGGTCGTCGGAGCGCAGCACCGGCAGGGTGCCGAGCCGGCCCTGGGTGCCGTAGGCGTACCAGGCGCCCCGCGTGCGCAGGACGAACGGGTCGGGCAGGTTGCCGTCGTGCACGGGGTTGGTGAACGCCACGTCGTGCTCCTCGGTGGTCGCGGGGGCGGGGT
>NZ_JAANNB010000097.1 GCF_011603975.1 Cellulomonas sp. IC4_254
CGACCGAGGTCCTCAGCCCCGCCGGAGACCCGCAGTGACCACCAGCACCACCCCCGCCGCAGAGCAGCGCCCGAGCGCCCTGGAGTCGCTGAGGCGCGGCGTGTTCTGGAACTACGGCGGCCTGTTCTTCTTCTACTTCGCCATCTGGCAGCTCGCGTTCACGTTCCTGCCGCTGTGGCTCGCCCGCGAGGGGATGGGCACCGGCGCGATCGGCGTCGTCAGCACGGTCTCGGCGATCACCGCGCTCGCCCTGCAGCCGGTCTACGGGTTCCTGCAGGACCGGCTCGGCTTCAAGAAGTACCTGTTCGCGTTCGTCGTGCTGTGCGCCGCGTTCATGGGCCCGTTCTTCGTGTTCGTCTTCCAGCCCCTGATCGGCGTGAACGAGTACCTGGCCGCGGTCGTCGGCGGCGTGTTCCTCAGCCTGTGCCTGAACTCGGGCGTCGGCGTCGTGGAGGCGTTCAGCGAGCGGGCCAGCCGCGCCAACGGCTACGAGTACGGCCACGCCCGGCTGTTCGGCTCGCTCGCCGGCGGCACCGCGGCGCTCGTCGGCGGGTTCATCTGGGCCGCCAACCCGGACAGCATCTGGTGGGCCGGCTCGGTGTCGGCGATCGTGCTGGGCACGCTGCTGCTCGTCGCCCGGGTGCCGCAGGGTGACGGCGCGCAGGCCGCGGGCGCCGCGGCGGACGCCGGCTCCGGTGGCACGAAGGTCTCCAAGGAGACCGTGCTCGCCCTGCTGCGCGACCGGAACTTCCTCGGCTTCGTCGTGCTGATGTTCGGCACCGCCGCGCTCTACGACGTGTTCGACCAGCAGTTCCCGAACTACTTCGCCACGTTCGTCGCCAGCGGGGACCCGGAGGTGCTGTTCTCCCGGGTCGTGGCCGTGCAGATCTTCGCCGAGGCGGCGTTCATGGTCGCCGCGCCGTTCATCGTGAACAAGATCGGCGCCCGCAAGGGCCTGATGGTGTTCGCCGCGATCCTGCTGGTGCGCGTGCTCGGCTCGGCGTTCTTCACGCACGAGTGGCTGCTGATCGCCTGGCGCCTGCTGGCCGCGATCGAGATGCCGTTCCTGCTCGTGTCGGTCATGAAGTACATCACCCGGATGTTCGACGTCCGGATCTCCGCCACCGCGTACATGCTCGGCTTCAACTTCGCCAAGCAGATCGGCATCGCGATCTTCGCGTCGATGTTCGGGGCGTCGTACGCCGCGATCGGGTTCGCGCACTCGTACCTCGTGATGGCGGGCGTCATCCTGGCGGTCACGCTGGTCGCGCGGTTCCTCATGGCCGACGACCGCGACCGGGTCGCGCCCGGGGAGCCTGCCGACCGGGCGGAGGCGCTCACCTCGTCCTGACGAGCCGCGGGACCGCCCGGCTCGCCTATGCTGCACGCAGGCCGCGACAGATGGAGGGACCTGTGCCCGACCATCCCGAGGGGAGCCCGGCGGCGCCGTCGTCGCGGGCCGCCGTGCAGCGGCTGCTGTCGTCGGTCGGCAACCCGGCCCTCGAGCGCCTGGCGCAGCTCGCGTCCCGGCTGCTCGCCGCGCCGTCGTCGCAGGTGTCCCTGCTGGCCGACGTCCCCACCGCCGGCGACGGCGCGCTCGCCCCGGCGGAGGTCGGTCCGGTCGTCGGCGCCACCGGCCTGCGCAGCCCGCTGCAGGACCAGGTGTGCGAGGTCACCGCGTCGCTCGGCGAGCCGCTGGTCGTCGCCGACGCGCGGGCGGACGACCGGCTGCTCGGGCTCGACGTCGTCGCCGACGACCGGGTGCGCGCCTACCTCGGGGTGCCGCTCGTCGGCCGGGACGGCCACGTCGTCGGCGCGCTGTGCGTGTACGACGCCCAGGTGCGGGCGTGGTCGACGGACGACGTGCTGGTGCTCACCGACCTGGCGGCGTCGGCGGTCGCGGAGCTCGAGCTGTCGGCGCTCGCCGTCGAGTACGAGGCCGACCGGGTCCGCTGGCAGCTCGCGGTCACCGCCGGCGGGGTGGGCAGCTTCGACTGGGACCTCGGCACCGGCCGGCTCGCCTGGGACGACGAGCTGCACGCGATCTTCGGTCTGGAGCCCGGCTCGTTCGGCGGCACCATCGAGGCGTTCGACGCCTGCCTGCACCCGGACGACCGCGCGCGGGTGGCGCAGGCGCTGCAGGACGCCATCGACCGGGTCGCGCAGTACACCGCCGAGTACCGGGTGGTGCAGCCGTCCGGCGCCGTGCGCTGGGTGAAGGCCAAGGGCATGGCGCTGCCCGGCCCGGACGGCACCGCCGTACGCGTCCTGGGCGCGGCCTACGACACCACCACCGAGCGCGAGGCCGACACCCGCATCGCGCGGGTGCTGGAGACGATGCAGACCGCGTTCTTCCTGCTGGACGACGCGTGGCGGTTCTCCTACGTGAACGCCGAGGCCGAGCGGGTGCTGGGCCGCACCCGCGGCGAGCTGCTCGGCGGCGTCATCTGGGACCTGTTCCCGCTGTCGGTCGGCTCCGCGTTCGAGGAGCACTACCGCGGCGCGGCGGAGTCGGGGACGGCCCGGTCGTTCGAGGCCTACTACCCGCCGCCGCTCGACGGCTGGTACGAGGTGCGGGCGCACCCGGGGCCGGACGGGCTCTCGGTGTACTTCCACGACATCACCCAGCGCCGCCGGCTCGAGGAGCAGCGCACCGCCGCGCTCGCCGCGGCCGACGCGGCCACCAGCCGGCTGGCGCTGCTCGCGACCGTGGGCGAGGACCTGAGCGCGACGCTGGACACCGAGTACGCGGTCGGCCGGCTGGCGCGGCACGTGGTCCGGCACTTCGGGTCCTGGGCGCTCGTGACGCTCTGGGACGAGGGCCGGCAGCTCCGGGACATCGCGGGCTACCACGCGGACCCGGCGCAGCGCCGGGCGGTGGCGCGGTACGCGCAGCTGCGGCTCGGCGCCCTCTCGCCGACCTCGTTCCTGCACCGCGCGCTGCGGTCGGGGGAGCCCGTGGTGATCCCGGGCGCGACCGACGCGGTGCTGCCGCTGCTCAGCGGCGAGGCGCGGGACGTGTTCGCCGGGCTGGCACCGCGCACCGGGTACGCGGTGCCGATGCGCGCGCGGGGCCGGACGGTCGGCGCGATCACGCTGTTCCTCGACGACGGGCACGCGGACCTGGGGGACGACGACCTCGCCCTGCTGGCGCAGGTGGCCGACCGCGCCGGGCTCGCGCTGGACAACGCGCGGCTCTACGAGGGCCAGCGCCGGATGGCCGAGACGCTGCAGCGCGCGCTGCTGTCCGCGCCGGCCCAGCCCGACGACCTGGACGTCGCCGTCCGGTACGTTCCCGCGGCGCGGGTCGCCCAGGTCGGCGGCGACTGGTACGACGCGTTCCTGCAGCCCTCGGGGTCGACGATCGTGGTGATCGGCGACGTGATGGGCCACGACCGGCACGCCGCCGCGGTGATGAGCCAGGTCCGCACGCTGCTGCGCGGCATCGCCGCGACCACGGGCGGCAGCCCCGCGGAGGTGCTGCGCGGGCTGGACCAGGCCCTGGACACGCTGCAGGTCGACGCGATGGCTACCGCGGTGGTCGGGCGGCTGGAGCAGACCCCGGAGGAGCGCGCCGCGGGCACGACCCGGTTCCGGTGGACCAACGCGGGCCACCTGCCCCCGCTGCTCGTCGCGCCGGACGGCACCGTGCGCGAGCTGCGCGGGCCGCGGCCGGAGCTGGTGCTGGGCGTGTCGCCCGGCAACGCGCGCACCGACTCGGTGGTCGAGCTGCCGCGGGGCTCGACGGTGCTGCTCTACACCGACGGGCTGGTCGAGCGGCGCGGGACCCACCTGCAGGAGGGGATCGACGCCCTCGCCGAGCTCGTCGCGGAGCTGGCCCCGGAGGCGCAGGCCCGGGCCACCGGCTCGGCGACGCTGGACGCGGGGTTCCTCGCCGACGCGGTGCTCGCGCGCGGCGTGGCGGGGGACGCGCCGGACGACGACATCGCGCTCCTCGTCGTGCACCTCGGGCTGCAGGACTCCGTCGGACAGGCGCGCGAACGGGTGAACCCGGCGTAGCATCCCGACAAAGGTCACAAATCGGGCAGGCAGCGCGGTCGGCCCGGGTGCGTCAGAGGAGGCCCGCCCGTGCAGCTGCCCGACGACGCCGTGCCCGCGCAGCCCGCGCGGCCGGCCGACGACCGCCCCGTGCCCCTCGTGAGCGTGGGCGTGCCCGTCTACAACGGCGACCTCTACCTCGAGGAGGCCCTGACCGCGCTCCGCGACCAGGACCTGCGCGACATCGAGGTCATCGTCTCCGACAACGGCTCGACCGACGAGACCGCCAAGATCGCCCGGGCGTTCGCCGACGCCGACCCCCGGTTCCGGTACGTGCGCTCCGAGGAGAACCGCGGCGTGCCGTGGAACTTCAACCGGGTGCTCGACCTGGCCCGGGCGCCGCTGTTCCTGTGGAACGCCGCCGACGACGTCGTCGAGCCGCAGCACCTGGTGCGCTGCCGGGAGGCGCTGCTCGCGCACCCCGAGGCCGAGATCGCGTTCCCGCGGGTCACGCTGGTGGACGCCGCGGGGGACGTCGTCGGGTACATGGACGACGAGGACCTGGACTACCTCGGCCTCGCCCCCGCGGAGCGGGTCGACCAGCTGCTGCGCCGCGAGTCCTGGCAGGCGATCGCCTGGGGCGGGGTGCTCCGGACCGACGCGCTGCGGGCGATGGGCGGTCACCCGCGGTTCTTCGGCGGGGACATCGTGCTGGGCATCCGGTCGGCGCTGCGCTCCGAGTGGGTCGTGGTGCCCGAGCGGCTGTTCCGGTGCCGGCGGCACGACAACCAGAACAGCAAGGCGGTCGGCGCGGACCCGATCGTGCAGGTCCGCAGCTACGACCCGGCGTTCCGGCGGCCGGTGGCCTTCCCGCAGTGGTACCTGGCCTACCGGATGATGGCCGAGACGCTGGTGGCGCCCCTGTCGCCTGCCGACCGGGCGCGGGCGCTCGCCTCGGTGGCCCGGCGGTGGACCGTGCCGCAGTGGCGGCTGCTGGCCTACGACGTGAAGCGGAACGCGATCCGGCTCCGGCGGGGGCAGTACCAGGGGGCGTACTCGGCGTCGTCGGGGTACTGGGTCTGACCCCTGCCGACCCCCGGGACATTGGTCCCGGGACGCGGGAACCGGGGCGGCACCCGGCGCGTTGAGGGTGTCGACCGTGGCCCCGACCTGGAGAGAGATGGACGGCGACAGTAGTACCGACCCCCTGCGCCCGTACGAGACGGCGACGGGGGGTGAGATCTGATGTGGGTGCTGTCCCTGCTCCTGGGCGTGCTCGTCGTGCTGGCGATCACCGCCGTGACCGGGTACTTCGTCGCGCAGGAGTTCGCGTACATGGCCGTCGACCGGTCGCGGCTGAACGCTCGCGCGGCCGACGGTGACGCCGGTGCGCGCCGCGCGCTGTCCGTGACCCGGCGCACCTCCTTCATGCTGTCGGGCGCCCAGCTCGGCATCACCGTGACCGGCCTGCTGGTCGGGTACGTGGCGGAGCCGCTGATCGGCGACGCGCTCGGCGAGGCCCTGGGCGGCGTCGGCGTGCCGAAGGCCGTCGGCGTGGCCGTCGGCACCGTGCTCGCGCTGCTGCTGTCCACGCTGGTGCAGATGCTGTTCGGCGAGCTGTTCCCGAAGAACCTGGCGATCGCCCGCCCCGAGCCGGTCGCCGTGCGGCTGGCCTCGTCCACCACCGCGTACCTCACGGTGTTCGGCTGGCTGATCCGGGTGTTCGACTCCGCGTCGAACGCCCTGCTGCGGCTGCTGCGCATCGAGCCGGTGCACGACGTGGAGCACTCCGCGACCGCGCGCGACCTCGAGCACATCGTCGCCGAGTCCGCCGAGTCCGGGGACCTGTCGCGCGAGCTGTCCGTGCTGCTGGACCGGGTCCTCGACTTCCCGGAGCAGGACGTCGAGCACGCGATGATCCCGCGGTCGCGGGTCGACGTCGTCCGCGCCGGCGCCACCGTCGGGGACGTCCGCGAGCAGATGGCCAGCGGGCACTCCCGGTACCCGGTGCTGTCCGCCGACGACGAGGTGCTCGGCGTCGTGCACCTGCAGGACGTCCTGGTCGCGACCGAGCCCGGGGAGCCCGTCGAGCGCCTCATGCGCGCCCCCGAGCTCGTGCCCACGTCGATGGCCCTGCCCGACGCGCTGCGGCAGCTCGCCGCGGGGCGCAACCAGCTCGCCTGCGTGCTCGACGAGTACGGCGGCTTCGCCGGCGTGCTGACGTTCGAGGACCTGGCCGAGGAGCTCGTCGGGGAGATCACCGACGAGCACGACGACGCCGCGGCCGCCGCCGTCGGCGTCGCCGAGGACGACGGCTCCTGGGTGATGGCGGGGGAGGTGCACGTCGACGAGGTGGAGCGCGCGATCGGGCGCGACCTGCCCGCCGGCGACTACGAGACGATCGCCGGCCTGGTGATCACCGCGCACGGCGCGCTGCCCGCGGTGGGCGACTCCGTCGTCGTGCTGCTGCCCGGCGACCCCGGCGACCTCGCGCTCGCCGAGGAGCCCGACCCCGTGTGGATGCGGGTCGACGTGCTGGAGCTGGAGCGGCACGTGCCGGCGCGGGTCCGGGTCACCGTGCCGGCCGACCCGCCACCGACGGACGAGGAGCGCGCCGAGGCCCTCGAGCGCGACCGGGAGGAGGACCGATGAGCCCGCTCGTCGTGGTGGTCGTGACCGTGGGGCTGATCGCCCTGTCGGCGTTCTTCGTGGCCGTGGAGTTCGCGGCGCTCGCCGCCAAGCGGTACCGGCTGGAGGAGGCCGCCCCGCGCAGCCGCTCCGCCCGGGCCGCGCTGCGCAGCTCGACCGAGCTCACGGTGCTGCTCGCCGGGTCCCAGCTCGGCATCACCGCCTGCACCCTGGCGCTCGGCGCGGTCACCAAGCCGGCCGTGCACCACTGGCTGACCCCGCTGTTCGAGGGCTGGGGCGTCGCGCTCTGGCTCGCCGACGTCGCCGGGTTCGTCCTCGCGCTCATCATCGTGACGTTCCTGCACCTCGTCGTCGGCGAGATGGCGCCGAAGTCGTGGGCGATCGCGCACCCCGAGACGTCCGCGATCCTGCTCGCCACCCCGATGCGCGCGTTCATGTGGCTCACCCGGCCGCTGCTCCGCGTGCTGAACGAGGCGGCGAACTGGTGCCTGCGGCGGGTCGGCGTCGAGCCGGCCGACCAGGTCGCCACCGGGCAGAACCCGGACGACCTGCGGCACCTGGTCGAGCACTCGACCAACGTGGGCGCGCTGGACGCGGCCTACTCCCGGCAGCTGACCGGGGCCCTGGAGCTCCAGCACCTCACCGTGCGGGACCTGGTGCGGGCCGGCGGCGCGCCGACCGCGGTGGCGCCGGACGCCACGATGGCGGACGTGCGGGCGGCGACCCGGGGCTCGGGGCACCTGCGCGTGCTCGTCGGCGCCGGCGAGCGGATGGACGGCGTGGTGCACGTGCGCGACACGCTCGCGCACCCGGACGACGCGCCCGTGGGGACGCTCGCGCGGCCGGTGCTGCGGCTCGCCGCCGACGCCCCGGTGTCGGGGGCGCTCACCCAGATGCGCGAGCAGCGGCAGCACCTGGCGCTGGTGCTGGACGGCGGGCGGACGCTCGGCGTGGTGACGCTGGCGGACGTCCTGGCGCGGTTGTTCCCGCTCGCGGCGCCGTCGCGCCGCAGGCCGGCCGCTGCGCTGCGCGTACCCGGCGGCGATCAATCGCGATAAGTCGCGAATTCCGCTTATGTCCGGCGTGAAAACTCGCCTTGCGCCCACGGCGAGCGTTTGCCTAGCGTCGATCGCATCGCATTCAACGGGGAATGCGTTGGGCGAGAGGAGAATGCCGTGTCGAGATTCAAGCGCGTCCAAAAAGTTCTGGTGGTCGGAGCGGTCGCGGCTCTGGCGGTCGGCGGGGCGAACGGGGCCGTCGCGGACGACCCGAGTGCGAGGACGCCGCCGGGCGACCTCTCCCGGCTGCCTGTCGCGGTGGCCAACCCCGACGTCCCTCTCGAGGTGATCGCCGCGCTGCCCGACGTGGTGCAGCAGTCCGACGTGGTGATCGCGGACGACTTCGAGCCGGGGACGCCGATCGTCCACCCCGATGGGCGACCCGTCGAGGGGCAGCCCGACGGGGTGGTCGCGGCCGCCGAGAGGGCTCAGTGCACAGGACGGGTCATCGCCCCGGCGACGGGTGCGTGGAGCAGCGCGGATCGGTGCGGCGCGGCGGTCTTCGGTCATGTCGGCTACCACCGGTACTACGGTTTCACCACCGGTGCGGGAATCGCAGCTCCTCGCGTCTGCGGTCAGGGCAGGTCATTCTCCACCTCGGGTTCGCCCACGTGGACGGGTGTGAGCTGCGGCACCGTGGCAGGTGGCTCGGTGCACTGGGGAAACGTTCTCAGCAATCCTCAGTTCCGGGCCCAGAACCTGAGCGTCGGGTGGCCGGCGACGGTGAGCTGGTCGTCGTGATCGGAACCGTGGCATGCGCGGCGTGAGGCTCTCGCGCACGACGGTGATCATCACCGGCGTGGCACTGGTCCTGGCTGGTGTCGGGCTGGAGCTGGCGGTGCTGGCCGGCTTGGAGCAGGGCGCGATCCGCGTGGGTACTCTCGCCGGTGCCGTGCTCAACCGGCTGGTGACGGTGCTCACCGTGATGGGATCGTGCTTCGTCGTGGCAGGCCTAGTCCGTGCTGACGAGACGAAATCAGGTCCTCCGGAGCGACGCTGACGCCACGACGCTCGTTCCGACGGTCGATGCCGACTCGTGGCCGATCCGCGGTACCGACGCCGCCCCGTCGCGCTGCACGCGGTGGCGGGGGGCCCGGTCGCGCCCCGGCGGAGCGCCCTACGCCCCGACCGCCGCCGCGCGTGCCGCGTCGTCCCGGGCGCGGAGCCAGGCGTCCGCGTCGGCCAGCGGCATCGGGCGGCCGTGCCAGTACCCCTGCGTGCGGTCGCAGCCCATGCCGCGCAGCGCCTCGGCGGTCTCGGCGTCCTCGACGCCCTCCGCGATCAGCCGCAGGCCGAGGTGGTGCGCGAGCTCCAGGGTCCCGGACACGATCGCCCGGGTGCGGGCGTCGGACGTCAGCCGCATGGTGAACGAGCGGTCGAGCTTGAGCTCGCCGGCCGGCAGCTCGTTGAGGTAGGTCAGCGAGGAGTAGCCCGACCCGTAGTCGTCGATGGCGAGCCCGATGCCGCGGTCCGCGATCGCCCGGGTCACCGCGACGGCGTGCGGCGGGTCGTGCATGAGCGTGGTCTCGGTGATCTCCACGACCAGCGCCTCCGGGCGCAGGCCCGCAGCCGCCAGGACGCCGTCCAGCGTCGCGAGCAGCCGCGGGTGGCCCAGGCAGGACGTCGACAGGTTCACCGCCACCGGGAGGTCCCGGCCCTCGGCCTGCCAGCGGGCGGCCGTGCGGGTCGCCTGCGCGAGCACCCGCTCGGTCAGCGCGAACATCGAGCCGGTCTGCTCCGCCAGGTCGATGAACACCCCGGGCGGCAGCAGCCCCCGCTCGGGGTGCGCCCAGCGCACCAGGGCCTCCATGCCGACGACACGGCCCTCCGCGCAGTCGAGCTGCGGCTGGTAGTGCAGCTCCAGGACGCCGTGCCGGTCGTCGCCGTCCGGCGCGGCCAGCAGCGCGCGCAGCTCGTCGCCGAGGGCGATCTCGTCGCGGTCCCGGGCGTCGGCGGCCTCGTCGTAGACCCGGACGCCACCGCCCGCGCGCTTCGCGGCGTACATCGCCGTGTCGGCCCAGCGCACCAGCTCGCCGTCGTGGTGGTCGCCGAACGCGGTGCTCGCCACCCCGATGCTCGCGTCCAGCCGCACCACCCGGCCGGTGACGTCGATCGGCTCGCGCACCGCCGCCCGCAGGGCGTGCGCCACCAGGGTCGCGCGGTCGACGTCGTCGTGGTCCAGGACGACCCCGAACTCGTCGCCGCCGAACCGGGCGAGCAGCGCCCCTCCGTCGAGGGTGGCCTGCAGCCGCCCGCTGACCGTCCGGATCACCGCGTCGCCCGCGGGGTGCCCGTACCGGTCGTTGACGTCCTTGAACCGGTCGAGGTCGATGACCAGCAGCGCCGCGCCGGTCCGCGCGGCGGCGAACCGGTCGGCGACCTCCAGCATCGCCCGGCGGTTGGCCACGCCGGTGAGCGGGTCGGTGCGGGCCTCCTTGCGGGTGGCGGCCAGCGCGGCGAGCTCGCTCGCGGTCCGCAGCAGCTGGGCGCAGCCGCCGACGACGCCCGCGGCGGCGAGCAGCGCCACGACCGGGGTCCCGGTCGGGCGCAGGCTGTCCAGCACCAGGACCACGGTGCTCGCGACCACCGCGATCATCGCGCAGGTCGTCACCACCAGCGTCGACGCGAAGTGCCCGCGCAGCGGCGGGGGCTTGATCGCGCCGGCCCGCGCGGTGACCAGCGTGAGCGCGCTCCAGCTGACGACGACGGGAACGGCGAGCGCACCCGAGGTCGAGGCCGACGGCAGGAGCAGCAGCTCGACCACGGCCATCGCCCCGAGCCCGGACATCAGCAGCCAGGCGCGCGGGTCGTCCCGGAGCCCGCCGAGCACCGTCACCACGAGGGTCATCACTGCGAGCACGACGAGGGCCGCGGCCCGCAGGAGGTGGCCCTCCGCGACCCAGCCCGGCCCGTCCGCCGGCAGGACGCCGACGGCGACCGCCCAGACCAGCAGCGCGAGGGTGCCGAGCGTCGAGCCGACGAAGTTGATCCAGTCCACCGGGTGCACCGCCGAGGTGCGGAACCGGTTCCAGGTCAGCATGCCCTGGTGGGCGCACGCGACGGCGACGACCCCGCCGACGGTGAGCGCGAGCCCGCCGGCGCTCTCCGCCGCCGGCCCGCGGACCGCGAGGTCGAGGACCGCCTCGGCCGCCAGCCCGGCCCCGACCGCGACGACCGACCGGCCGCACCAGCGCCACAGCCCGCGCTCCTCCAGCGAGCGCATCGGCCCCTGCTGCCGCAGCACGACGCCCGCCGACACCGCGGCCAGCGCCCCGCCCGCCGCGGTGAGGCCGCCGAGCCCGGTCGCGAGCTCCACCACGGCGAGCACCGCGACGAGCGCCGCGGCGCCGAGCAGCAGGGGGCCGGGCGGCAGGACGCGTCGTCGCGGCGGGGTGGTGAGGGAGGGCATCACCCTGTCCATCGGCGTCCCGGGGCGGCAGCCGAGCGGAGCGGGCGGAGTTCACCCGCCCCGGCGGACCCTGGCGCCCGTGCGGGGGCCGCCCGTACGGTAGGGCGATGGGGCGGCTGATCTACTCGATGTTCACCTCGCTCGACGGCTACGCGGCCGACGCGTCCGGCAGCAGCGACTGGGGCGGCGCGCTGGACCCGGCGCTGCACGACTTCATCTCCGAGCAGACGCGCTCCGTCGGCACGTACCTGTACGGGCGCCGGATGTACGAGACGATGTCGTTCTGGGAGACCGCGCTGGAGACCCCGGACCCGCCGGAGTTCGTCCGGAACTACGCCGAGGTGTGGCAGGCCGCGGACAAGGTCGTGTACTCCTCGACGCTCGCCGAGCCGACCACCGCGCGCACCACCGTCGAGCGGTCGTTCGACCCCGAGGCCGTGCGCGCGTGGGTGTCCGGGCTCGACCACGACGTGACGGTCGATGGCCCGACGCTCGCGGCGCACGCCCTGCGGGCGGGCGTCGTCGACGAGGTGCAGCCGTACCTCGCCCCGGTGTCGGTCGGCGGCGGGCTGCGGTTCTGGCCCGAGGACGTCGCGCTGGACCTCGAGCTGCTGGAGCAGCGGGGGTTCGGCAACGGGACCCTCTGGCTGCGCTACGCCGTGCGCCGGGGCTGAGCCGGCTCGGTGACACCTCCGCGTGGATGACGGCACCGTCGCACCCGCGGGACCGTGGTCGCGCCGGTCCAGGGGAGGAGGGCGACGATGAGGTCGCTGCGGTGCACGGTCGGACGGCACGCCTGGCGCGTGCGGCGGAACCCGGAGAAGGGCGGCGCCGAGGCGCTGTTCGAGGTCTGCGCGCGGTGCGGCCGCGACCGGCCGGTGTTCGAGCAGGGCGACGGTGGGGGGCTGGCCGTCCTCGGGCTCGGCGGCACGGCGGGTCCGGGGGCCGGACCGGCCTGAGGCCCGCGCGCCCCGGCTCGCCCTGCCGGGCGCGGGCTCAGGCGTGCAGGCCGAAGTCCGCCACGTACCCGGGGTCGGTGATCGCCGGCCGGGTCAGCGAGAACAGCCTGATGTCGTGCGGCGTCGACCCGGCCGTCACCAGGTCGGCGAGCACCGAGCCGACCAGGCTCGCGAACTTGCCGCCGTGCCCCGCGCCGTTGAACACCGCGACGTGCGGGTGCCCGGGGACCGTGTCGAGCACGAACTCCCGGTCCGGTGGCATGTCGTACACGCAGACCGCGCTGCGCAGCGCAGGACCGGCCGCCGCGGGCAGGTGCCGGGCGAGGAACTCCCGGGACCGCTCGGTGGTCGCCGGGTCGGGGCGGTGCGTGCGGCCCTCGCTGGTGACGAAGTGCCCGCGCATGTCCCGGGCGATCTTCACGCCGGCCTCCCCGTACACCGGGAAGCCGTACATCACCTCGTCGCCGTGCCAGACCCAGATCGGGAACCGGTCCGGCGTGAAGTCCGTCAGCCGGGAGGACGCGACGTAGTCGACCTGCTCCTCGGACAGGGTCAGTGGGAAGTCGAGCCCGAGGTCCGGCATCAGGTCGCCGAGCCAGGACGCCGCCGCGACGACCAGGCCGCCCGCCTCGACGTCGCCCGCGGAGGTCCGCACCGTCACGCCGCCGTCGCGGACGTCGACCCCGGTGACCCGGGTGTGCGGCCAGAACTCGACGCCCGCCGCGAGCGCGAGCGACGTGTGCGCCGAGACCGAGCGCCGGATGTCGATGAGGCCCGCGTCCTCCTGGAACAGCGCCGACGTGCCGTCGGGGACCTGCCACTGCGGGTACCGGGAGCGCAGGTCGGCGGTCGACAGGTCCTCGAACCGCGCCCCGCCCGCGGCCATCGCGTCCCGGAACACGGCGAGGCGGTCGGCGCCGTCCGCGGTCGGCGGGGCGAGGTCGAGCCCGCCGGTGCGCGTGAAGACCCGGAGGCCGGACTCCCGCTCGACCCGGTCCCACGCAGCGAACATGGCGTCAGTCAGGTGCACGTACTCCGGCCGGTGGTACGACCGCCGGATGATCCGCGAGTGGTCGCCGGACGAGCCGAGGGAGTTGACCAGGTCGAACTGCTCGACCACCAGTACCCGCTCCGCGCCCGCGCGGGCGAGCCAGTAGGCGGCGGCCGAGCCGACCGCGCCGGCCCCGATGACGACGTGCGAGTAGGTGCGTGCCACGCGCCGCACGGTAGCCCGCCGGGTCCCGGCGGTCGACGGGCGTCCACGTCGCGCGCGGAGGTTGCGGGCCGGGGTCGGTGCCCGGTGTCGGGGCGTCGGGCGGGCGCGGCGCGGTCTCAGGCGCCCGGGTGCGCGCCGCGGGCGGCGGCCGCCTCCGCGCTGACGGACCGTGCGTCGAGGTCCGGGCGCCCGCCCGGGTGCTCGACCGTCCGGCGCGCGGCGACGGCCGCCCACCACGCGGCCTCCGCCGGGTCGTGTCCGGTGGCGAGCGCGACCGCCAGCGCGGCGGTCGACGCGTCGCCGGCGCCGGTCGGGTCGACCGGGTCCCCGCCGAGCAGCGGCGTCACCGTGTGCCCGCCCGGCCAGGCGACCACGTCCCCGTCCGGGCCCGCGGCCAGCCGGACCGCGCGGGCGCCGCGCGCGACGAGGTCCGTCGCGGCGGCGACCGTGTCGGCGAGCCCGTGCACCGGGCGCCCGGTGAGCGTCGCGGCCTCCGCGGCGTCGGCCCGCAGCACCGCTCCGGCCGCGAGCAGGTCGCGGAGCAGCGCGGCGTCGTCGGTGGCCCCGTCGGCGACGACGAGCGGGCCCGGCCCCGGCGACGGGGGAGCGGCGGGCGGCAGGGCGGCGAGGGCGGCGCGGATCGCCCCGGCCGGCTGCTGCA
>NZ_JAANNB010000098.1 GCF_011603975.1 Cellulomonas sp. IC4_254
CCGCCACGGCGGCGCGTCGCGGGCCCGGCCCACCGGCCGCCCCGGGAGAATGCCCGCGTGGAGAGAGCGTGGGTGCACCAGGGCGACGGCTGGGCCGAGACGGACCCGGACGGGCTGCTGGCCCTGCTGGCGGCCCCCGAGCCGCCGGTGGCGTGGGTGCACGTCGACTCGCTCGACCTGCTGGCCGACGCGGCGCGGCAGGCGGGCGTCCCGGAGTCGGTGGTGCACCGCGCGGTGGCCGACCACGGGCCTGCGGCCCCCGGCGACCTGCGGCGCCCGCAGCTGCGCCGGCTGCCCGGCGGCGGCCGCTACCTCGTGAGCCCCACGCTGGCCTACGACGGCAGCACCCGCGACGTCACGACCGGGGTGTGGGCGGCACTGGCGGTGGACGAGGTCACGATCACCGCGGAGGAGGGGCCCGGCAGGCTGCTGGACGACGTCCGGGACCACCTGGGCGAGGGCGACCACCTGCCGCAGGACCGGGGCAGCCACGTGTTCGCGGCCGTGCTCATGGCGCTGGTCCGGCGGGCCGGCGACGTCGAGATGGGCATCGGCGAGGCGGTCGCGGACGTCGAGCAGCTGGTGTTCACCCCGCGGGCGCAGGACCCGGCCGAGGTGGTCTACGACCTGAAGCGCGAGATCGGCGAGGCGCGCCGCGCCCTGGTGCCGCTGCTGTCGGCGTTCCCCGACCTGGTCGCCGAGCAGGAGGACACCCAGCGGGAGACCCGGACGATGCGCTGGCTGCGGCGCCTGGACACGGTGCTGACCAAGGTCGACCGGCACCTCGACGCCCACGACGCCCTGCTCGGCGACATGCTGTCGGTGCACCTGTCCCGGGTCTCGGTGCGGCAGAACGAGGACATGCGCAAGATCTCCGCGTGGGCGGCGATCATCGCGGTGCCGACGCTCATCGCCGGGGTGTACGGGATGAACTTCGACCACATGCCCGAGCTGCACTGGCTGCTCGGCTACCCGGCGTCGCTCGTGCTGATGGGCGCGGCGGCGGGCCTGCTGTTCCGGCTGTTCAAGCGCTCCGGCTGGCTGTAGCGAGCCACGCCGGCGCCGGGCGTCAGGCCCCGGCCAGCGGGTCGAGCACGCCGGTGAGCAGCAGCAGCGACACGACGACCGCGAGCCCGATCCGGTAGATCACGAACGGCCGGTACGAGAAGGTCGACACGATCTTCAGGAACCCGATGATCACGACGTACCCGACGACGAAGGCGATGACGGTCGCGATCAGGGTCGGCACGATCCCGGGGGTGCCGGCCTCACCGAACGAGCCCACGCTCTTGGCCAGCTGGTACAGCCCCGAGCCGAGGACGGCCGGGATCGCGAGCAGGAACGAGTACCGCGCGGCGGCCGTGCGGCTGTAGCCCATGAGGCGCCCGGCGGTGATCGTGCCGCCCGACCGGGACACGCCCGGCACCAGCGCCATCGCCTGCGCGAGCCCGAAGTACAGGGCGTGCCGCGGGGTCAGGTCGGTGAGCTCCCGGCTGCTGCTGGACCGGCGGTCCGCCCAGTCGAGGATCAGCGCGAACACCGTCAGCGTCAGCACGATGAGCCACAGGTTGCGGAACGGCGCCTCGATCGCGTCCTGGAACAGCAGGCCGAGGACCACGATCGGCACCGAGCCCAGGGCGATGAACCACGCCATCTGCGCGTCCCGGTCCGGGGTGCCGCCGACCGGCGCGCCGGCGCGCGACCGCCAGTCGCTGCCGAGGTCGCCGCGCACCGCGCGCCACCAGTGCGCGCAGATCCGGGCGATGTCGCGCCGGAAGTACAGCAGCACGGCGGTCTCGGTGCCGATCTGCGTGATCGCGGTGAAGGCCGCGCCCGGGTCGCCCGAGCCGATCAGCTCGCCCACGATCCGCAGGTGCGCGCTCGAGGAGACGGGCAGGAACTCGGTGAGGCCCTGGACGAGTCCGAGGACGATCGCCTCCCAGACGCTCATGCGCCGGTGCCGATCCGGGACGGGGTGCTCGGGTGCGCTGCCACGAGGCGCCACGATAGCCGCTGGTCACCCCCGTGCCCGGACGACCCGGCGGCACGGATACCCTCACGGCATGGAACAGCGCCAGCTCGGACGGACCGGCCTGCGGGTCTCCCACCTCGGACTCGGGACGCTGACCTGGAGCAGGGACACCGACGAGCACGACGCGGCCGAGCAGCTGCGCGACTTCGCCGAGGCCGGCGGCACGCTGGTCGACACGTCCGCGTCCTACGCCGACGGCGGCGCGGAGGAGCTGCTCGGGTCGCTGCTGGGGCGGGTGGTCCCCCGCGACGAGGTCGTGCTCTGCACGAAGGCGGGCGTGCGCCGCACGCCCGACGGCGGCGTGGTGGACGCGTCCCGCGGGGCGCTGCTCGACGGGCTCGACGCGTCGCTGCGCCGGCTGGGCACCGACCACGTCGACCTGTTCCTGGTGCAGACGCCGGACCCGCGCACGCCGCTGACGGAGACGGTGAGCGCGCTGCGCCGGGCGGTCGACTCCGGCCGGGCCCGGTACGTCGGGCTGTCGAACCACGCCGGCTGGCAGGTGGCGCGCGCCGCGACGCTCCTCGGGGAGGACCCGGGGCTGGCGGCCGTCGAGGCCGAGTACTCGCTGCTGCAGCGCGGCATCGAGCGCGAGGTGCTGCCCGCGGCCGCGGACCTCGGGGTGGGGGTGCTCGCCTGGTCGCCGCTCGGCCGCGGCGTCCTGACCGGCAAGTACCGGCGCACGGTGCCCGCGGACTCGCGCGCGGCGTCGCCGCACCTCGCCGGGTTCGTCGAGCCCTACCTGGGCTCGGTCGCCGCCGCCGTGGTCGAGGCGGTCGTGATCGCCGCGGACGGCCTGGGCCGGGCGCCGCTCGAGGTGGCGCTCGCCTGGCTGCGGGTGCGCGCGCAGGTCGCCTCGTCGGTCGTGGGCGCGCGGACGCCGGCGCAGCTGCGCGCGTCGCTCGCGGCCGAGGACGTCGAGCTGCCGCCGGAGATCCTGCGCGCGCTGGACGAGGTGAGCGCGCCGGCGACGGGGTACCCCGAGCGCCGCTGAGCCGCGCCCCGCGGGCCGTCAGGGGTGCAGGGCGTCGTCGTCCTCGTCGTCGTCGAACGACTCGCCCGGCAGGTCGTCCGCGTCGTACTCGTCGTCCTGCTCGTCGTCGTCCTCGTGCTCGTCGTCCTCGTCGTCCTCCTCCGCGAGGTAGAACGGCGTGGCCTCGCCGTGGACGGTGCCGAGCGCGTCGTCGTAGACCTCGAACGCGTCCGCGAGCACGTCGTACGCGTCGTCGACGGCGGGGTCGTCCTCGCCGCGCCGGGTCGACACGGCGGTGTAGTGCGCCTCGAGAGCTGCGATGAGGCGGTCCAGTGCCGCGCGCGGGTCGATAGCCATGCGATGACGGTAGCGCCGCACCAGGCACAATGGCACCACGACCCTCTCGGAAGGCGGTGGGCATGGCAGGCACGACGCGCTCGGGACGCCCGGGCGGCCCGGAGCAGGCGCGGCAGTACGAGTACCGCGTCCTGACGATCCCCCGGACGACCAGCCGAGGTGACGCCCGCCGGCTGCTCACGGAGCAGGCGGAGTACGGCCGGTGGGAGCTGGCCCGGACCCTGCTGTACGCGGGCGGCGAGCGGAAGGTGTGGCTGCGGCGCCGGATCATCCGGGTCCGGTCCACGCTCGGCGCGCTGGGCGACTGAACCACGGAGGGGCGGCACCCGCGGGTGCCGCCCCTCCGTCGCCGCGGGCACGCGCCCGCCCTGCGGTCAGGTCGCGCTCACGCCTCGCGCAGCAGGCCGTCCAGCACCCGGACGCCGAACCGCAGCGAGTCCGCCGGGACCCGCTCGTCGACGCCGTGGAACAGGGCGGTGAAGTCGAGGTCGGCCGGCAGCCGCAGCGGCGCGAAGCCGTAGCCCGCGATGCCGAGCCGCGCGAGCGACTTGTTGTCCGTGCCCGCGGACAGCATGTACGGCAGCACGACCGCCTCGGGGTCCTGCGCGCGGAGCACGTCGGTCATCGTGTCGACCAGCGCGCCGGTCGCGGGCACCTCCAGGCCGATGTCCAGGTGCTCGGGCTCGACCCGCACGTGCGGGCCGGCGAGCTCGCGGACCTTCGCGAGCACGGCCTCGTGGTCGCCGGGCAGCGGCCGGACGTCGACGGTCGCGGTCGCGCGGCCGGGGATGACGTTGGTCTTGTAGCCGGCGTGCAGCTGCGTCGGGTTGGCGAGCGTGCGGATCGAGGACCCGACGAACCGCCGGGCCGGGCCGAGCGCGCCGATGAGCCGGTCGATCGCCAGCGGGTCGTCCACGTCGAGCGGCAGGCCGGTGAGGTCGGCGACGCCCTCCAGCAGCGCGAGCACCGTCGGGGTGAGCCGGGTGTCCCACTGGTACGCACCGATCCGGGCGATGGCGCCGGCGAGCTCGGTCACCGCGTTGTCGGGGTTGACCGCCGAGCCGTGGCCCGCCGTGCCGTCCGCGACCAGCCGGAGCCAGGCGATGCCCTTCTCCGCAGTCTGCAGCAGGTACGCGCGGCGGCCGTGCACGTCGACGGAGAACCCGCCGACCTCGGACACGGCCTCCGTGGCACCCTCGAACAGGTCGGGCCGGTGGTCGACCAGGTGCCGGGCGCCGAACTTCCCGCCGGCCTCCTCGTCCGCGAACATGGCGACGACGACGTCCCGGGCGGGACGGCGGCCCTCGCGGACCATCTGGCGGACGACCGCCAGGATCATCGCGTCCATGCCCTTCATGTCCACGGCGCCACGGCCCCAGACCATGCCGTCGAACTCCTCGCCCGCGAACGGGTCGACCTTCCAGTCCTTCGCCTCGGCGGGGACGACGTCGGTGTGCCCGTGCAGCACGAGCGCGGGGCGGCTGCCGTCCTCGCCCGCGAGGCGCACGACGACGTTCGCCCGGCCCGGGTCGGACTCGATCAGCTCGGGGTCGAGGCCGACCTCGTGCAGCAGGGTCATGACGTGCTCGGCTGCGGAGCGCTCGCCCGGGCCGGAGCCGTCGCCGTAGTTCGAGGTGTCGAACCGGATGAGCTCCTGCGCGATCCGCACGACCTCACCCTCGGCCGCCGAGGTGTCGTGCTGGTCGGCGGGCGGGGTGGCGGGTGCGGAGGTCATGGCCCCACGCTACCGGCCGCGCGGACGCGCGGAGGCCGGGGGTCCACGGCGGACCCCCGACCCCCGCGCGGGGCTCAGGCCGAGGTCAGGCCCCGGCGGGCGAGCAGCGGGGCGATCTCCGGGTCGCGGCCGCGCAGGTCGCGGAACGCCTGCATCGGGTCGACCGAGCCGCCGCGCGACAGCAGCTTCGCGCGGAAGGTGTCGCCGTTCTCCCGGCGCAGCCCGCCGTTCTCCTCGAACCAGGTGACCGTGTCGGCGTCCAGCACCTCGGACCAGATGTACGAGTAGTAGCCGGCCGAGTAGCCGCCGCCGAACACGTGGTTGAAGTACGTGGTGCGGTACCGCGGCGGCACGGGCGCGAACGCGATGCCGGCCCGCTCCAGCGCGGCCGCCTCGAACGGCACGACCTCCTCGACGTCCGTGGGCACGTCCTGAGGCGCCAGCCGGTACCAGGCCTGGTCCAGCAGCGCCGCGGCGAGGTACTCGGTCGTCGCGAAGCCCTCGCCGTCCTGCCGGGCGGCGATGAGCGTGTCCACCCACTCCTGCGGCATCGGCTCACCGGTGACGTGGTGCACCGCGTACGCGCGCAGGATCGACGGCTCCCAGGCCCACATCTCGTTGACCTGCGACGGGTACTCGACGAAGTCGCGCGGCACGTCGGTGCCGGACTGCGACGGGTACCGCACCGCGGAGAACAGGCCGTGCAGCGCGTGGCCGAACTCGTGGAACAGCGTGATGACCTCGTCCCAGGTGAGCAGCGTCGGCTGACCGGCCGGCGGCTTCGGGATGTTGAGGTTGTTCACGACGACCGGCGCCTCGCCGAGCAGCGTCGACTGGTCGACCAGGTTGTTCATCCAGGCACCTCCGCGCTTGGAGTCCCGGGTCCAGTAGTCGCCGAGGAACAGGCCCAGGCCCGAGCCGTCGGCGTCGGTCACCTCGAACATGCGGACGTCCGGGTGGTACCCGACGAGGTCGGCGCGCTCGGTGAACGTCAGGCCGTAGAGCTCGCCGGCCGCGCGGAACACGCCGTCGTGGAGCACGCGGTCGAGCTCGAGGTACGGGCGCAGCGACGAGTCGTCGAGCGAGCGGCGCTCCTTGCGGACCTGCTCGGCGTAGTAGGCCCAGTCCCAGGCCTCCAGCGTCGCGCCGGGCACGTCGCGGCGCAGCGCCTCCTCCAGGTCGGCGGCCTCCGCGCGGGCGTTCGCGACGGCGGCGGGCGCGAGCCGGCCGAGGATGTCCGCGACGGCCTCGGGCGTCTTCGCGGTCGCGTCCTCGGCGATGTACGCGGCGTGGTGCTCGTAGCCGAGCAGGCGGGCGCGCTCGGCCCGCAGCCGGGCCAGCGCGAGCAGCGTGGCCCGGGTGTCGTTCGCTCCCCCGCGGCCGCCGCGGCTGACCGAGGCGGTGTGCAGCCGCTCGCGCAGCGCGCGGTCGGTGAGCTGCGCCAGGGCGGGCTGCCGCGTGGGCAGGATCAGGTCGATCAGCCAGGCGCCCTCGTGCCCGCGGCGGGCGGCGGCCTCGGCGGCGGCGGCCCGGGCGTCCTCGGGGAGCCCCGCGAGCTCGGCCTCGTCGGTGACCAGCACGGCGGAGTCGTTCGTCTCGGCCAGCAGCTGCCGGCCGAACACCGTCTCCAGGCGGGTGATCTCCGCGTTGAGCTCGCGCAGCCGCGCCTGGGCCGCGTCGTCGAGGCGGACGCCCGCGCGGACGAACTGCGTGTGCTGGCGGTGCAGCAGCCAGGCGGTGTCCGGGGCGAGCTCCAGGTCGCCGGACGCCGCGGCGGCCCGCAGCGCCTCCAGGCGGGCGAACAGCCGGCGGTCCAGGTAGATGGCGTCGCTGTGCGCGGCGAGCAGCGGCGCGACCTCCTCCTCCAGGGCCTCGAGCCCGGGGGTCGAGTCGGCGGAGGACTGGTTGAAGAACACGATCGCCGCGCGGTGCAGCAGCCGGCCGGAGCGCTCGAGCGCGTCGAGGGTGTTCTCGACGGTCGGGGCGTCGGTCGAGGCGGCGATGGCCTCCACCTCCGCGCGCTGCTCCGCCATGCCGGCGAGCAGCGCGGGGCGGTGGTGCTCCTCGCGGATCGCGGCGAAGTCGGGCAGGCCGTAGGGCAGCGAGGACGGCGCGGCGAACGGGTTGTCCGCGTCCAGGGTGGGGGTGGTCATGCCCGCCATCATCTCCCGTTGCCCGAGGCAGCCGCCCCAGCGCGCCCGCCGACACGCCGCGGCCGGTCGTCGGTCGCGAGCAGGCTGCCCACCCACTCGTCGCGCCGGACGCCGCGCTGCACGCCGCCCAGCCGCAGCTCCCCCTCGACCCGGAACCCCGCGCGCTCGGCCACCGCGCGCGACGGGCCGTTGCCCACGAACGCGCGCCAGAACACCCGGACCAGGTCCAGCCGGCCGAACGCCGCGTCGAGCACCAGGTCGACCGCGCGGGACATCACGCCGCGCCCGCGCGCCTCGGGTGCGAGCCAGTAGCCCAGCTCCGCCGAGCCGGTGCCCTCCATGCCGAGGCCGACCATGCCGAGCAGCGTGTCGTCGGCCGCGTCCCGCACGGCCCAGTTCAACGTCGTCCCGCGCGCCCAGCCGTCGGCGACGTACCCGGTGACGAACGACGCCGCGTCCCCGCGCGTGTACGGGCTCGGGACCGTCGTCCACTCCTGGATCGCGGAGTCCTGGCACAGCGCGTCGATCCGGTCGACGTCCGCGGGCCCGGGCGCGCGCAGCACCACGACGCCGTCGGTCAGCTCGAAGCTCTCCATCGGGCCACCCTGCCACGCGCGGCCCGCGCCGGTCCCGGCATTTCCCCCATCGGCCCAGGTCACGCCGCCAGCACGACGCCCGGGTCCGCCACCGGCAGGCCGTGGGCCGCGCCGACGCCCGCGTGGTAGAGGCGTCCCGCGTGGGTGGAGAGCCCCGCCGCCAGCGCGGGTTCGCCCGCCAGCGCCTCCCGCCAGCCGCGGGTCGCCAGGGCGGTCAGGTACGGCAGCGTCGCGTTCGTCAGGGCGCGGGTGGAGGTGACCGGCACCGCGCCGGGCATGTTGGCGACGCAGTAGAACACCGCGTCGTGCACCGCGAACGTCGGGTCGTCGTGCGTGGTCGGGCGGGTGGACTCGAAGCAGCCGCCCTGGTCGACCGCGACGTCCACCAGCACCGAGCCGGGACGCATCGCGGCCACCATGTCGTCGGTGACGATCTTCGGGGCGCGCGCGCCCGGGACCAGCACGGCACCGACCACCAGGTCCGCGTCGATGACCGCCTCACGGACGGCGTAGGCCGACGACGCCAGGGTGCGCACCCGGCCGCCGAACGCGGTGTCCAGCTCGCGCAGCCGCGGCACGGACACGTCGAGCACCGTGACGTCCGCGCGCATCCCGAGGGCCACCTCGGCGGCGTGCTGCCCCGCGACGCCGCCCCCGATCACCACGACGCGACCCGGCGCGACGCCCGGGACCCCGCCGAGCAGCCGCCCGGACCCGCCCGCGCTCCGCATCAGGTGGTACGCCCCGACCTGCGCGGCGAGCCGGCCGGCCACCTCGCTCATCGGCGCGAGCAGCGGGAGCGAGCGGTCCGGCAGCTGCACCGTCTCGTAGGCGATCGCGGTGGTGCCGGCGGCGAGCAGCGCCTCGGTCTGCCGGCGGTCGGCGGCGAGGTGCAGGTAGGTGAACAGCACCAGGTCCTCGCGCAGGTACCCGTACTCGGAGGGCACCGGCTCCTTGACCTTGCACACGAGCTCGGCCTCGCCCCAGACCCGCGCCGCGTCCGCGACCAGGGTCGCGCCCGCGGCGGCGTACTGCTCGTCCGTGATCGCCGAGCCCCGGCCCGCACCGGCCTGCACGAGCACCTCGTGCCCGGCGGCGGCCAGCTGGTGCACCCCCGCGGGGGTGATGGCGACGCGGTACTCGTGGTTCTTGACCTCGGCGGGGATCCCGACCCTCATCGCAGCCTCCTGGGGCGTCGCGCGTCGTGCGGGGCCGGTGCGGCGCCCGTCAGGTCCCAGCGTGAACTTCCCGGTGTTTCCGCGGCGTGACGCCGCGTGACGCTTCGTTACGCTGCCCCCATGGCCGAACATCCTGCGGGGCCCGGTGCGACGTCGGTCACACCGCCGAACGATGTTCGACCCGCGCCGCTCGACGCGGTGGACCGGCAGCTCGTGCGGCTGCTCCAGGAGGACGGGCGGATCGCCAACAACGCGCTCGCCGCCGCCGTCGGGATCGCACCGTCCACCTGCCTGGCCCGGGTGCGCGCGCTGCGCCGGGCGGGGGTGATCCGCGGGTTCCACGCCGACGTCGACCCGCAGGCGCTCGGCCGGGGGCTGCGGGCGATGGTCGCCGTCCGGATGGCCGCGGGGTCCCGGGCGACGCTGGAGCCGTTCGCGCGCGCGGTGGCGGCCCGGCCCGAGGTGCTGGACGTCTACTTCCTGGCCGGGGCCGACGACTTCCTGCTGCACGTCGCGGTGCGGGACACCGACGAGCTGCGCCGGTTCGTCGTGGAGCGGCTGAGCGACCGGCCGGACGTGGCGTCGACGGAGACCAGCCTGGTGTTCGACCACCTGCGCGGCGCGGTCGGCTGACCCCGCGGGCGGGTCGTCGCGCGAGTTCGGGGGTCCCCGCCCAGTTCGGTGGCTGCACGCACCGAAGCGGGCGGGAAGCACCGAACCGGTGGCGCGGCGCGCGCCGGTCAGCCGGCGAGCAGGTCCGCGACCCGCGCCCAGTCGCGCGCCCGGGCCAGCGTCCCGTGGACCGCGCGCACCGCGCCCGGTCGCCCGGACCCGTGGTGCCACACCCACAGCGCGGCCTCGACGCCGCGCGCGACGGACCAGCGCGCGGCGCCCGCTCCGTCCAAACCCGCCCGCTCGGCCACCAGCAGGAGCCGGTCGCGCAGCGTGCGCACCGGGTCGGGCGTGCGCCAGGGGTCGCCGACCTGCTCGAGCAGCGGCCAGACGTCGTAGGCCGGGTCGCCGGACAGGGCCTTGGGGTCGATCGCGACCCAGCGCGCGCCCGCTCCGGCCCCGGTCAGCAGCAGGTTGCCCGGGTTGTAGTCGCCGTGCAGCGACACGGACGGACCGGCGGCGCCCGCACCGCGCAGCGTCGCGTCGGCCGCCCGCAGCAGCCCGGGGTCGAGGCGGACCCCGGCGGCCGTCCCCCGCCCGGCCCGCTCGGCCGCCAGGTCCGCGAGCCCGCGCGCGACGTCCGCCAGCGCGGGCAACCCCGCGGGCGCGGGCGCCGCGTGCAGCTCCCGCAGCACGTCCGCCGCCTCGGCGAGCCGCCGGGTCGCCGGGGTGCGCACGGCCCGCATCGGGGTCCCGGGCCGCGCGCGCCCGAGCAGCAGGGCCCAGTCGCCGGCGTGGACGTCGACGAGGGGCACCGCGCCCCGGCCGCCCCAGGCGCGCAGCACGGCGGCCTCGTCGCGCGCCTCGTCGTGCGGGAACGAGACCTTGAGCACGAGGTCGCGGCCGGCGGCGTCGGTGGCGGGCGCGCACCAGGACGCCGACCCGGACCGGAACGGCGCGCCCAGCGCGAGGCCCCAGCGGCGCGCGGCCCGGTCCACGAGGTCCGGCAGGCGGCCGATCCAGGCGGCGCCCTCGGGGGTGCGGCCCGCCCCGGCGCGCAGGGCGGCGGGCAGGACCAGCGCCCCGGCACCCGCCGACGCCGCGCCGTCGGCCGCCGAGCCGGATCCGACACCCGCCCCGCCACGGCGCGCCTCCCCCGGCGCGCGCGCCGCGCTCACGAGGATCGGATCGCCGTCGGGGGGCACGCGCGCCAGGCTATCCGGGACCCGCCCGCACCCCGCCGCGTCGAGGGAGGCCACGGCATGGACACCTACCGCAAGCGCCGCGCGGGCGCGCCGCCGGGGTTCTTCGCGTGCGAGGCCGCGGGCCTGCGCTGGCTGCGCGTCCGGGGCGGGGCGCCGGTCGTCGAGGTGCTCGGCGTCGGCGCGGACCACCTGGACCTGGCGGCGCTGACCGAGGTGCCGCCGACCCGGCGCGCGGCACGCGAGCTCGGGCGCGGCCTCGCGGTGACCCACGACGCGGGCGCGCGGAGGTTCGGCAGCCCGCCGGACGGCTGGTCGGGCGACGGGTTCTTCGGGCCGCTCGACCAGCCGCTGCCGATGCCGGCCGGCGACCACGAGAGCTGGGGCGCGTTCCTCGCGGACTGCCGGGTGGAGCCGCTGGCCGCGGCGGCGCAGCGGCGCCGGGCGCTCGGGCCGGACGACGTCGCGCTGCTGCGCCGGCTCGCGGACCGGCTGCGCGCCGGCGAGTGGGACGACGACGACCCGCCCGCCCGGCTGCACGGCGACCTGTGGTCGGGCAACGTGCTGTGGACCCCGACGGGCGCCACGCTCATCGACCCGGCCGCGCACGGGGGCCACCGGGAGTCCGACCTGGCGATGCTCGCGCTGTTCGGCTGCCCGCACCTCACCGACGTCCTGGACGCCTACCAGGAGGTGCACCCGCTGCGGCGCGGGTGGCAGCACCGGGTCGCGCTGCACCAGGTGTACCCGGTGGGCATGCACGCCGTGCTGTTCGGCGGCGGGTACGCCGCCCAGCTGCGCCGCCTCGCGGCGCCCTACGTGTGAGGGCGCCGGAGGGCGCTGGTCAGCACCTGTACGCCACCGTCCGCCGCGCCCGCTTGTCCTTCTCCCGCGCGACCTGATCCGCCCCGGCCTCGTTGAGGGCCGTCGGTGACGAGCCACCCGTCCCGCGTCCGTCCACCCCTCGCGAGGGGCGCGTGCTCCGCGTCCGGGCCGGTCCGTCCGCGGCGGGATGCTGCACCACCGCGCGGACCGGGAGCTCTGAGTCTCACCCGGTCCAGCGCGGCGGCGCCAGCGTTTATTCCGGTCAGCCCACCGGGTCGGTGGTCATGCGGACCGTGAGGGTGACCTCGGTGCCCTGCTCGACCGCGCCGGAGGTCGGGTCCTGGGTCACGACGACCCACTGCGTCGGGTCGTCGATCGGGCGGCCCTGGCCGGAGGCGTCGGCGACCTGGACCTCGAGGCCGCGCGCCTCGAGGGTCTCCTGCGCGGTCGCGAGCAGCAGGTTGGTCTGGTCGATGACCTGGACCTCCTTGGTCTCGGACGCCGCGGTGGTGGTGTCGTCGGAGGCGGAGCCCGCCGACGTGCCGCCCTCGGCGGAGGCGCAGGCGGCGAGCAGGGAGACCGTCGCGACGGCGGCCGCGGCCACGCTGAGGGTGCGCGTGGTCCGGCGACGGGCGATGGACGTGTTCATCGGGGGCCCTCCTGGGCTGTTGCGGTGCGTCACGGACCGCGGTCCCCGGGGTCGCCGGTCGCCGCGGAGGGCGCGGGACGGGCGGACGCGCCGCGCTGCGGCTCGCAGGCGGCCGTCGTCGGCTGTCGAGCGGCCGCCCGGGACGTGCCCCGGCGGGCGACGCGCCCTCGGCCCACAGCCTACGCCTGTCGGGCGACAGGTTTCGTCCGTATTTCGGGGATCTGTGACGCAGCCACCAGCGGCGACGCCCGGACGGCCCACGCGTTCACCCGGGCGCGCACCCCGGGCGGGTGCGTCAGGCCGCCTCCCGCACCCGCCCGACGGCGTGGAACCGCGCCCCGTAGTGGTCGAACGTCGCCGGCAGCGGGTCGGTCGCGAGGTACCGGCCGCGCGGGAACACCAGGTCGGCCTCGGCGAGCCGGGCCAGGAGCCGCCCCGCGACGAGCAGCACCACGTTGCGCCCCGGGCAGGACACCGGGCCGCCGCTGAACGGGAGCAGCCCCCAGTCGGCGTCCGCGCGGCCGTCCAGCCACGCCTCGGGCGCCCAGGCGTCGGCGATGTCGAGCCGCTCGGGGTCGCGGTGGAAGTGCGCGCTGACGACGGCGAAGCCCGTGCCCGCCGGCAGCTCGCGATCGCCCCAGGTCGTCGGGGCGGTGCTGTCCCGCAGCACGACGAGCGTGGTCGGCCACAGCCGCACCGACTCGAGCACCGCGCCGCGGGCGTACGGCTGCATCGCCGCGCCGGACGCCGCCTCGGCCCGCAGCCGGTCCCGCACCTCCGGCCGCGCCGCCGCCACCGCCAGCGCCCGCAGCACCGCGGCACCCGCCGCGTCGAAGGCGAACAGCCACTGCGGCACCTGGCCGACGAGGTCCACGCCGCGGTCCGCCTGCGCGGCCGCGGCGTGCGCGATCAGGCTGCCGGGCTCGGCGCGCCGCACGTAGGCGTGCAGCCGGTCGGCGAGCTCGGCGCGAAGCCGCGGGCGGCGCGGGTGCAGGTACGCCCAGTTCGCCGCCTGCCGGAGCGTCCACATCAGGTCGGTGACCCGGTCGTCGTCCCGCGCGGACCCGCCCAGCACGACGGTACGGACGGTCCGCCAGAACGCCGGGGCGAACGTCGCCCAGTCCAGGACCCCGGCGCGCGCCACGGCCGCCAGCAGGGTGTCGGCCTCACGGTCCACCGCGGCGAGCAGCGCGTCCGCGTCCCGGTGCACCGGCTCGGACGTGTCGAGGGCCTGCTCGTTGAGCAGCCGCCGCGCGGGCCGTCGGCCGGTCGGCGAGATCAGCACGGAGTCGGGCTCGAAGTGCCCGAGCGCCGCGCGCTTCTCGACCGTCGCGGGGGTGAACGGGTCGGGCGAGCCCGCGAGCAGGGCGGCCACGTCCCCCGCGTCCAGCGGCAGCACGAGGCGGCGCGGGCCGAGGCGCAGCACCACGGGCGCGCCGCCGTGCTCCCGGCGCAGGTCGCGAAGCAGGGCCCCCGCGGCCCGGTCCGTCTGCCGGCGCTCGGCCCAGGCGGTCGCGCGGGGCCGGCGGACGATCGCGCCCTGGGCGACCAGCGGCCCCAGCACGCGGGCCGCCACGGCCGCGGAGCGGACGGGTCCCAGGTCGACGGGGGTGCGGGGACTGACGGCGGGTGCGAGG
>NZ_JAANNB010000099.1 GCF_011603975.1 Cellulomonas sp. IC4_254
AGCACCCTCGCGCACCCGGGCCAGCACCCTCGCGCACCCGCGCGCACTCTCTCTCGCGCTTCCTCCCCGCTCGGGTTCGCCGAGATGGCAACTCTCGGCTGCCACCGGCCGCCCGCGCACAGCCGAGAGTTGCCATGTCACCGCACGAGCGCCGAGAGGGCAGAAGGTGTCCCCTCACATGGCGCGATGGGGACAGGGAGTGCCCACTCGGCGAGTGCTCCGCGCGGCGCGTGCGCGGCACAGCGCCCTTCGAGCGCAGCGCGGCTCGGGCGCGGTCCGAGCGCAGCGGGGTCCGAGCGCAGCGCGGCTCGGCGCAGCGAGGCTCGGGCTCAGCGCCGGGGTCAGGCGACCGTGGCGGCCGCGTCGCGGCCCGGGGTGCGCAGCGTCGCGCGCAGCGTGACCTCGGTGCCGCCGCCGGCGCGGGGCGCCCACGCGATCGACCCGCGGAGCTCGTTGGTCACGAGCGTCGAGACGATCTGCGTGCCCAGGCCCGTGCCCGGGCCGGCGCCGCTGCCGGCCGCGTCGGCCGGGATGCCGGCGCCGTCGTCGGCGACCGTGACCGTGAGGTCGTCCTCGACGCGCTCGGCGTTCACCTCGACCGACCCGTGGTCGCGGCCGGCGAGGCCGTGCTCGACGGCGTTGGTGACGAGCTCGGTGAGCACGAGGGCGAGCGCGGTGGCGTCCTCGGCGGACACGGGCCCGAAGGTGCCACGGACCAAGGTCCGGACCGACGCCCCGGCGGACGCGACGTCGGCGGCGAGCCGCAGCGACCGGCCGACGAGCTCGTCGAACTGCACGGTCTCGTCGAGGGTCTGGGACAGCGTCTCGTGCACCAGCGCGATCGTGGCGACCCGGCGCATGGCCTCCTCGAGCGCGGCGCGGGCCTCGGGGACGTTCATCCGGCGGGCCTGCAGCCGCAGCAGCGCCGCGACGGTCTGCAGGTTGTTCTTCACGCGGTGGTGGATCTCGCGGATCGTCGCGTCCTTGGTGATGAGCTCGCGCTCCCGGCGGCGCAGCTCGGAGACGTCGCGGCACAGCAGCACGGCGCCGATCCGCTCCCCCTCCTCGGACAGCGGGACGGCCCGCAGGGACAGCGCGACGCCGTGCGCCTCGATGTCGGTGCGCCACGGCGCGCGGCCCATGAGCACGAGCGGCATCGACTCGTCGACGGGCGAGTTCTGCTGCACGAGGTCGGCGACCACCTCGACGAGCGACCGCCCCACGAGGTCGTCCATCGCGCCGAACCGGTGGAAGCAGGACAGCGCGTTCGGGGAGGCGTACAGGACCTCGCCCTCGGAGTTCAGCCGCACGAGGCCGTCGGCGACGCGCGGGGCGCCGCGGCGCGGGCCGGTCGCGGCGTTGAGCATCGGGAACTCGCCGCGGGCGATCATCCCCATGATGTCGTCGGCGGCCTCGACGTAGTTCAGCTCGAGGCGACTGGGCGTGCGGGCCCCGCCGAGGTTGGTCTGCCGGGCGATGACGGCGATGGCGCGACCGTCGTGCACGACCGGCACGGCCTCCTCGCGCACGGCGTACGACCCGAACCAGCGCGGCTCGCGGGAGCGCTGCGCGCGGACCTCGCTGAGCGAGCGCTCGAGCTGCGGGCGCTGGCCCTCGGGCGCGCGGGAGCCGACGACGTCGTCGTAGTGCACGGTCGCGCCGGTGCTCGGGCGGGCCTGCGCGATGGCCACGAAGTCGCCGTCGTCGGTGGGCAGCCACAGCACGAGGTCGGCGAACGCGAGGTCCGAGATGACCTGCCAGTCCCCGACCAGCAGGTGCAGCCACTCGAGGTCCGCGGCGTCGAGGTGGGCGTGGCGCTGCGCGAGCTCGCTCAGGGTGGACACCGCCCCAGGGTACGGCGCACGACCTGCCCGGCCCGGGCCCGTCCCACGTCCCGGCACGTGACGCGCCCCACGCCCGCGCCGACGCCGGGACGCGCGGCCGGGTCCGGGCGGATACTGTCGTCGGACCCGCACCTCCCCCGCGGCCGCCCGCGCACCTCGGAAGGACCCGAACGCCCGTGCACCTGCAGGTCACCGTCCCCGTCCCGGCCGACCCCCGCACCGCCGGGACGATGCTGGCCGACCCCGTGTACGTCCGGGCGAAGGTCATCGCGAGCGGCGCCGAGGTGCTGCACGTCGACGTGGCCCCCGCGGACGACGGCGCGCTGACGGTCACCACCCGGCGCGCGCTGCCCACGGACCAGATCCCGGCGAACGTCCGCGCCTTCGTCGGCTCGACGCTCGAGGTGCGCCAGGTGGAGGCCTGGGAGCCCGCCGCGGCGGACGGCACCCGCACCGGGACGGTCGCGGTCGAGATCGCCGGCGCGCCCGTCCGGCTCACGGGGACCGTCGCGCTGGCCGCCGCCGAGGGCGGCTCCGCGATCACCTACGACGGCGACCTCAAGGCGAACGTCCCGCTGTTCGGCTCGGCGGTCGAGCAGGCCGCGGCGAAGGCCGTGCGGGGCGCGCTCGAGGCCGAGGCCGGCGTGGCGCGCGGGTGGGCCGCGGGCTCCGCGCAGGAGTAACGATTCCGTAACGCGATCCGCGGCACCAGGGCGCTGACCTGCGCGGACGTCGTCGTGGGACCGCTTCCACACCCGTTTGCGCACCCCGTCGCTTGACTTCACCACCCCCGGACGACAAGGTGCCTGACATGGCGTGAGAGCGCTCCCGCAGTACGCGGTGGGAGCGGTCCCACGACGGGCGCCGGTGCCGGCGACCCGACGGGAGCGGCGACGTCGCCGCGGATGACGAGGGAGTCACAGTGCGCAGGAGCACGCGCAAGACCTGGGTGGCCGTGGCCGGAGCGGCGAGCGTCGCCCTGCTGGCGACGGCGTGCGGCGGCGGGTCGGACGACGCCGCCGGCGACGGCGATTCGGACGGTCAGATCACCCTGACCATCTCGACCTTCAACCAGTTCGGCTACGAGGACCTCCTCAAGCAGTACGAGGAGGAGCACCCGAACATCAAGATCGAGCACAACAAGTTCGGCAAGTCCGACGACGCCAAGGAGCAGTTCCAGACGGCGCTCGGCGCCGGCTCGGGCCTCGCGGACGTCGTGGGCGTCGAGGTCGACTGGCTGCCGCAGATGATCCAGTACTCGGACCAGTTCACCGACCTGACCAGCGACTCGGTCGAGGGCCGCTGGAACAAGTGGACCACCGACCAGGCCACCACCCCGGACGGCGCGCTGCTCGGCTACCCGACCGACATCGGCCCGGAGGCCATCGCCTACCGCTCCGACCTGTTCGCCGCGGCCGGCCTGCCGACGGACCGCGAGGCCGTGGCCGAGCTGTTCGGTGGCGACGACGCCACCTGGGAGGACTTCTTCGCGGTCGGCGACCAGTTCATGGCCGCGGGCACCGGTCCGGCGTTCTTCGACTCGGCCGACGCCCTCGCCCAGGGCTGGATCAACCAGGTCGAGGTGCCCTTCGAGGACCCCGACTCCGGCGAGATCATCGCGCTCGACAACCCGGACATCCGCGAGATCTACGACACGATCCTGTCGCACGAGGACCAGTCCGCCGGCCTCAAGCAGTGGGAGGCCGACTGGACCAGCGCCTTCCAGAGCGACGCCTTCGCGGTGGCGCTCGCCCCGGCGTGGTTCCTCGGCAACATCGAGGGCAACTCGGCCGGCGTCGAGGGCTGGGACATCGCCAACGTGTTCCCCGGCGGCGGCGGCAACTGGGGCGGTTCGTTCCTCGCCGTCCCGACGATGTCGAAGCACCCGAAGGAGGCCCAGGAGCTCGCCGACTGGCTGACCGCCCCCGAGCAGCAGCTCGCCGCGTTCGCCGTCAACGGCAACTTCCCGAGCCAGATCGAGGCGCAGCAGTCGGACGAGCTCCAGGGCATGACCCGCGAGTTCTTCAACGACGCCCCGACCGGCCAGATCTACACCGACCGGGCCGCGGCCATCTCCGTCGCGCCGTACAAGGGTGAGAACTACTTCACCATCCGCAGCGGCCTGTCCGACGCCTTCAACCGCGTCGACGTCGACAAGTCGATGACCCCCGAGGAGTCCTGGAAGGGCTTCGAGGACGCGGTCGCCGCGATCGGCTGACCCCACCGGGCCGGGCCGCCGGGAGCTCCCCGGCGGCCCGGCCCGTCGCGCGGGCACCACCCGCGCCCGCACCGCACCACCCCGGCCCGCCCGCACGAAGGAACCCCATGGCCACCCAGACGGCGCCCCCCAGGGGCGCGGCACCGCGCAGCGACGACGACCGCGCGCCCCGGAAGATCGGCTTCAAGCAGACGCTGGGCCGCTGGGACGTGAAGGTCTCGCCCTACCTGTACATCTCGCCGTTCTTCCTGCTGTTCGCGGTGGTCGGCCTGTTCCCGCTGCTCTACACCGGCTGGGTCTCGCTGCACGAGTGGAGCCTGATCGGCGGCCAGGGCGACTTCGTCGGGTTCGACAACTTCACGTTCGTGCTCGGCCAGACGTTCTTCTGGAAGGCCCTGCGCAACACCCTGAGCATCTTCCTGCTGTCGACGGTGCCGCAGGTGATCGTCGCCCTCGTCATCGCCGCGATGCTGGACGCGAACCTCCGCGCGAAGACGTTCTGGCGGATGGGCGTCCTGCTCCCCTACGTCGTCGCCCCGGTGGCCGTCGGCCTGGTGTTCTCGCAGATGTTCGCCGACGGCTCGGGCATGATCAACTCCCTGCTCGGCCAGATCGGCATCGACCCGATCGGCTGGCACAAGGACGCGTTCGCCTCGCACATCGCCATCGCGTCGATGGTGAACTTCCGCTGGACCGGCTACAACGCGCTGATCCTGCTGGCCGCCATGCAGGCGATCCCGCGCGACATGTACGAGGCCGCGACGCTCGACGGCGCCACCCGGATCCGGCAGTTCTTCTCCATCACGGTCCCGATGGTCCGCCCGACGATGATCTTCGTGATCCTCACGTCGACCATCGGCGGCCTGCAGATCTTCGACGAGCCGCGCATGTACGACGCGACCGGCCTCGGCGGATCGAACGGCCAGTGGAAGACCGTGACCCTCTACCTGTACGAGCTCGGCTGGAACAAGCAGCAGCTCGGCCGGGCCGCGGCGGTCGCCTGGCTGCTGTTCCTGATCATCATCCTGTTCGCGCTGCTCAACAACTTCCTGACCAGGAAGATCGCCTCCGCGGACGACATGAGCCGCAAGGCGAAGGCCGCCCGCCGCGAGACGCGGCGCCGCTCGCGCGACCTCGCCCGCCGGGTCAAGCAGACGTCCGACGCCGCGGTGCCCGCGGCCGCCCCGATCGAGGTGGACCCCCGATGAGCGCCCCGTCCGTCCCCGTCATCGCGCAGACCGCCGGCAAGGGCGCGGCCCGCGCGGCGCAGCGCAAGCGCAACAAGTCCCACGGCGGCGCCGACCGGCGACCGGGCTGGGTGACCTACGTCGTCCTCGGCGCGTTCATCCTCATCTCGGCGTACCCGCTGTACTTCACGTTCCTGCTGTCGTCCTCCACGTCGGCGGAGGTGGCCCAGAACCCGGTGCCGTCGCTGATCCCCGGCGGTGAGTTCTTCACGAACCTGCAGCGCGTGTTCGACGCCGACATCGACCTGGTGAAGGCGACCGGCAACTCGCTGATCGTCGCCGTGGTCACCAGCCTGTCGGTGGTGTTCTTCTCGACGCTCGCCGGCTACTCGTTCTCCAAGCTCCGGTTCCGCGGCCGCGGCCCGCTGCTGGTGTTCGTCATCGCCACGATGGCCGTGCCGACCCAGCTCGGCGTCGTGCCGCTCTACATCGTCATGCGGCAGCTCGGCCTCACCGGCAACCTGCTCGCGGTGATCCTGCCGGCGATGGTGACCGCGTTCGGCGTGTTCTGGATGACCCAGTACCTCGACTCCGCCCTCCCCTACGAGCTCATCGAGGCCGCCCGGGTCGACGGCGCGTCCATGTTCCGCACGTTCTGGTCGGTGGCGCTGCCCGCGGCCCGGCCGGCCGCGGCGATGCTCGCGCTGTTCACCTTCATCACGTCGTGGACGAACTTCTTCTGGCCGTCCATCGTGCTCGGCACCCAGAACCCGACCCTGCCGGTGGCCCTCAAGCTGCTGCAGGCCGGCTTCTTCCAGGACCTGCCGCTCATCATGGCCGGTGTCGTCCTGTCGATCATCCCGCTGCTCCTGCTGTTCGTCGCCGCCGGCCGCCAGCTGGTCGCGGGGATCATGGCCGGGGCCGTCAAGGGCTGACCGCTACGCTTCGCGCGGGGCCCCTCACCGGGCCCCGCGCAGGGGCGCGCGTCCGCCGGTGCGCCGCGCACGGGCACCACCCGACCGTCACGAGGGGGCGATCCAGCGTGATCGACCAGTCCGCCATCCCGTCGGCCACCCACCCGGCACCGACGCTCGAGCAGGTCGCGCTGCGCGCGGGCGTCTCCCGCTCCACCGCCTCTCGCGCCATCAACGGCGGCGACCGGGTGTCCCCCGAGGCCATGGAGTCCGTCGCCGCGGCGGTCGCCGACCTGGGCTACACCCCGAACCGCGCCGCGCGGTCGCTCGTCACGCGCCGCACCGACTCGGTCGCGCTGGTCGTGCCCGAGCCGGACGAGCGCGTGCTGTCCGACCCGTTCTTCGCCGGCGTGCTCAACGGGGTGTCCACGCCGCTCGCGCTGGCCGACCTGCAGCTGCTGCTCGTCATCGCGCGGCCCGGCGAGTCCGAGCGCACCGCCCGGTACCTGCGCGCCGGGCACGTCGACGGCGCCATCGTGGTCTCGCACCACCGGGACGACGCCATCGACCGCGCCCTGCAGGCCTCCCGGCTGCCGACGGTGTTCATCGGCCGCCCGCTGGTCGGCGGCGAGGCCGCGGCGGTCGTCGACACCGACAACCTGCGCGGCGGCCGGATCGCGACCGAGCACCTCGTCCGGCTGGGCCGGCGCCGGATCGCGACCATCGCCGGGCCCGCCGACATGTCCGCCGGCATCGACCGGCTCGCCGGGTGGCGCGCCGCGCTGGCCGAGGCCGGGCTGCCGGACGACGCGGTGGTGCACGGCGACTTCACCGTCGACGGCGGAGCGTCGGCGGCGCGCGAGCTGCTCGCCCGGTTCCCGGACCTCGACGGCATCTTCATCGCGTCCGACCTCATGGCCGCCGGCGCGCTGCCCGAGCTCGCCGAAGCGGGCCGGGCCGTGCCCGGGGACGTCGCGGTCGTGGGCTACGACAACTCCGGCCTGGCGACGACCACCAAGCCGAACCTCACGACGGTGACGCAGCCGGTCATCGCGATGGCGCGCGCCGCCGGCGAGGAGCTGGTCGCGCAGCTCCAGGGGCGCCGCGCCCGCACGGAGGCCCAGGTCTTCGAGCCGGAGCTCGTGGTCCGCGGCTCGGCCTGAGCCCGCCGCCCTCCCTCCCTCCCGTGCGTTCGGAGGCTCCCACGGGTCCCGGAGGGGGGCGCCCGGGGTCGGAGGCCTCCGGGGCACCCTCCGATACCGCGCCGCACCCTCCGATCCCGGGCGGAGCCTCCGAACGCGGGCGGAGCCTCCGATCCCGGGCGGAGCCTCCGATCCCGGGCCTGCGGCGGGTCAGCGGGTGGGGTCGACGTGCCCGAAGCGGTGGCGCGTGCGTGAGACCGCCTGCTCCCGGACGACCGTCATCAGCTCCCGCCGGCCGCTCGCCACCACCGGGGCGTCGAGGACCGTGACCTCGCCCGTGCGGGTGACCGCCGCGGCGCGCAGGCCCGGCGCCGAGCCGACGACGCGCACCCGCCCGGTGACCTCACCGGCCGCGACCCGCAGGGCGAACGCGTCGTCGCTCTCCTCCGCCGCCCGGCTCACCGTCACCGGCACGCCGGCGGTCCGCGCCGCGGACAGCACGCGCAGCACGTCGCGCTCCCGCCCGTCGGCGCCGACCCGCACGGTCAGGTGCGGCACCGGGCGGTGCCGGAGGGCGTTCTCCTCGGACGCGAGCCCGGACGGGTCGTGGGCCACGCCGAGCTCGTCGTGCCAGACCCGTGCGTCGTCGGCGTGCGCCCACGCCAGCCACGCCTCGTCGTCCAGCGCCGCGACCTCGGGGGCGTCGGACCAGGCGCCGAGCTGCGCGACGTACGACGGGCCGCCGGCCTTCGCACCAGGGCCGACCACGGAGGCCTTCCAGCCGCCGAACGGCTGCCGCTGCACGATCGCGCCCGTGATGTGCCGGTTGACGTAGGCGTTGCCGACCTCGACCCGGTCCAGCCAGTGCGCGATCTCGACCTCGTCGAGCGAGTGCAGGCCACCGGTGAGGCCGAGGGCGACCGCGTTCTGCACCTCGATCGCCTCGTCCAGGGTGTCGACGCGGATCACGCCGAGCACGGGGCCGAAGCACTCGGTGAGGTGGAACCAGGACCCGGGCCGGACGCCGTGCTTGACGCCGGGCGTCCACAGCCGGCCCTCCTCGTCGAGCCGCCGCGGCTGCACGAGCCACGACTCGCCCTCGTCGAGCGTGGTCAGCGCGCGGAGCAGTTTGCCCGACGCCGGCTCCACCAGCGGGCCCATCGTGGTGCCGAGGTCGTCCGACCAGCCGACCCGCAGCGACGACACCGCGTCGGCGAGCTGTCGGCGCAGCCGGTCCGACGTGCCCGCCGAGCCGACGAGGATCGCCAGCGACGCCGCCGAGCACTTCTGCCCCGCGTGCCCGAACGCGGACCGCACGAGGTCGGCGACCGCGAGGTCCACGTCGGCGGAGGGCGTGATGATGAGCGCGTTCTTGCCGGAGGTCTCGGCCAGCACGTCGAGGTCGGGCCGCCAGCCGGCGAACAGCTGCGCGGTCTCGAGCGACCCGGTCAGCACGACCCGCGCGACGTCGGGGTGCGTGACCAGCCGGCGGCCGACCTCGCCCTCGGGCGACAGCACGACCTGCAGCGCGGCCTCCTCGACGCCGGACGCGTCGAGCGCCCGCTGGATCGCCGCGCCGGCCACCCGTACGCACCGCGGGGTCTGCGGCGCCGGCTTGATCAGCACCGGGGACCCGGCCGCGAGCGCCGCCAGCATCGAGCCCACCGGGATCGCGACCGGGAAGTTCCACGGCGGGGTCACCACCGTGACGCCGCGCGGCCGGAACACCGCGCCCGGGACGTGCCCGTCGGCGAGCTCCTCCGCGCGGTCGGCGTAGTACCGGGCGAAGTCGACGGCCTCGCTGACCTCGGGGTCCGCCTCGGCGACGGTCTTGCCGCCCTCGTGCACCATCGTCGCGACCAGGTCGCCGCGGGCGGCCTCGAGCTCGTCGGCGGCGCGGCGCAGCACGGCGGCGCGCTCGGCGGGCGTGCGGGCGGACCAGGCGGCCGCGGCGGCGACCGCGCGGGCGACGACCGCGTCCACCTCGGCCTCGGTGCCGACCTCGACGGCGCCGGCCGGCGGCTCGACCTCCGTCGCGACCAGGCGCGCGGCCCAGTCCCGGGACTCGGCGACCGCGGGGTCGGTGTCGGCGGCGTTCCGGAACGCCCCCGGCTCGGGGGCCGGCGCGCCGGGGTCGCGGGGCAGCCGGCGGCGCTCCGTCGGCACGCGGTCCGCGCGGGCGACCGACGCGAGGAACGCGTCCTCCTGCGAGGAGATGCCCTCGTCCGGGCCGTCCCCGCCGGCGAACAGCGCGTGCAGGAAGTTCTGGTGCGCGGCGTTCTCCTCCAGCCGGCGCACCAGGTAGGAGATCGCGACGTCGAAGTCCCGCTTCGCCACCACCGGGGTGTAGAGCAGCACCTGGCCGACCTCGCGCTGCACCGCGCGGGCCTGCGCCGGCGCCATGCCCTGCAGCATCTCGATGTCGAGCGCCTCGGACACGCCGCGGTGCTCCGCGAGCAGGTGGGCGTAGGCGACGTGGAACAGGTTGTGGCTGGCCACGCCGACCCGGAGCGCGGACGTCCGCGCCGGGTCGAGCGCGCGCCGGACCAGCCGGACGTAGTGCGCGTCGACGTCGGGCTTGCCGGCGTACGGCGCCTGCGCCCAGCCGTGCAGCTCCGCCTCGACCTGCTCCATCGCGAGGTTCGCGCCCTTGACCAGCCGCACCTTGAGCCGCGCGCCACCCGCCTCGACCCGGCGCCGGGCGATCGCGGTGATCTCGTCGAGCGCGTCGGAGGTGTCGGGGAGGTACGCCTGCAGCACGATGCCCATCTCGGCGCCGCGCACCTGCGGGTCGGTCACGAGCTCGTCGAACACCCGCACGGTCAGCGCGAGGTCGCGGTACTCCTCCATGTCGAGGTTGAGGAACGTGCCGCTCGCCGCCGCGGCCCGGTACAGCGGCCGCAGCCGCTCGACCACGCGCCGCACGCTGCCCTCGGTGTCCCAGGTCGACAGCTGGCTCGCCACGGCCGAGACCTTGATCGACACGTAGTCGACGTCCGGGCGGGCGGCCAGCTCGGCGACCCGCTGGAGCCGGCGGTTCGCCTCGTCCTCGCCGAGCACGGCCTCGCCCAGCAGGTTGAGGTTGAGCCGGAAGCCCTCCCGGCGGGCGCGCGCCAGGTGCGGACCCAGACCCGGGCCGGCGTCGGCGACCAGGTGGCCGACGAGCTGGCGCAGCCGGATCCGGGCCGCGGGCACGACGGCGGCCGGCAGCAGCGGGGCGACCTTCGCGCCGACCCCGAGCAGCGCCCGGTCCACGGCGCCGAGGAACGCCGCCGCGTCGGCCGCGCGCTCCCCCAGGCCGGCGAGCTCGGCCGCCGCGACCCGGGCGTCCTCCGGGCGGGCGACCCGGTCCACGAACCGCACCGCGAGCTCCAGGCCCGCGGGGTCGGCGACCAGCGCGGCGAGCCGGCCGGTGGCCCGGCGCTCGGCCGGGGTCTCGTCGGCGGCGGTCGCGTCCATCCAGCGGTGCGCGAGGTCGACAGCGTCGCGCGTCAGGTGCTCCGGGGCGGGCGGCGCGGCGTCGGCGGCACCGGCGGCGGCGGCCGGGTCGTGGGTCGTCGTCATGGCGGGATCCTCCCCGAGCGCCGCGCGCCCCGTCTTGCACGGATCGACCGGGCCACCGGGCCGGATCCGTGACACGTGCCCGTCACGCGCAGCACCTACGCTGCCCCCGACATGGAACGCCGTCCACCCCACCCCGCCGGGCCCGACGCCGCGCCGGCCGCCGACGCCGCCGCGCGCGCCCTGCTGCGCGCCCTCACCCCCGCCCTGCTCCGGCTGTGCGACGACCTCACCGGCACGATGTTCTGCGCCAAGGACGTCACCGGGCGGTACGTGGTGGTCAACGACGCGTTCGTCCGCCGCACTCCCGAGCGGTCCCGCCGGGCGGTCGTCGGGCGCACCGCCGCCGAGCTGTTCCTCCCGCACCTGGCCGAGCGGTACGACGCCCAGGACCGGGACGTCCTCGCGACCGGCCGCGCGCTGCACCGCGAGCTCGAGCTCATCCGGCGACCCGGGGGCCCGCCCGGCTGGTACCTCACGTCCAAGGAGCCGGTGCGCGACGACGCCGGCGCGGTCGTGGGGCTGGTGAGCATCTCCCAGGCGCTGCGCGCGAGCGACGCGGACGCGGCGACCGTCCAGGCGCTGTCCCGGGTCGCGGCGTTCGTCCACGGGCGGCTCGCGGACCCGCCGACCGTGGCCGAGCTCGCCGAGGCGGCGGGCTGCTCGCCGTCGACGCTCGACCGCCGGGTCCGTCGCGTCTACGCCCTCTCCCCTCAGCAGTACGTGCTCCGGGCGCGGGTGGACCACGCGGCGGCGCTGCTCGGCGGGACGGACCTGCCGCTGGCCGAGGTCGCCGCCGCGGCCGGGTTCTACGACCAGGCCTCGTTCACCCGGACGTTCGGCCGGCTCACCGGCGAGACGCCCGCGCAGTTCCGCCGCGCCGTGGCCCCGCTGGTCCCGCCGCTGGTCGCGCCCCTGCCGTGGCCGCGGTCCGCGGGCTGAGCCACGATGGACGCATGACACCCGCTCCGCAGATCCCCACCGTCACGCTCAAGGGCGGCGAGATGCCGCTGCTCGGGCTCGGCACCTGGCAGTCCGAGGGCGGCGACGCCGAGCGCGCCGTGGTCGCCGCGCTCGAGCTCGGCTACACGCACGTCGACACCGCCACGGGCTACGGCAACGAGGCGCAGGTCGGCCGCGCGCTGTCGTTGCGCGACATGGACCGCGACGCCGTCTTCCTCACCACGAAGCTGCCGCCGGACCACGCCGGGCGCGAGCGCCAGACGCTGCACGAGTCGCTGGCCGCGCTCGGGACCGACCACCTCGACCTGTGGCTGATCCACTGGCCGCCGAACAAGCAGGCCACGCCCGCCACCTGGGAGCAGTTCATCGCCGCGCGCGACGAGGGCCTGGTGCGCTCGATCGGCGTGTCCAACTACTCGATCGCCCAGATCGACGAGCTCATCGCCGCCACCGGCGAGGCGCCCGCCGTGAACCAGATCCCGTGGAGCCCGGGCGACTTCGACGCCGACCTGCTCGCGGCGCACGCCGAGCGCGGCGTGGTCGTCGAGGGGTACAGCCCGTTCAAGCGGACCGACCTGGACGACCCGGTGCTCACCGCGATCGCCGAGGCGCACGGCGTCAGCACCCGCCAGGTCGTGCTGCGCTGGCACGTGGACCACGGGATCGTCGTCATCCCGAAGTCGACCAACGAGGACCGGATCGCGCACAACCTCGAGGCGCTGCAGTTCACGCTGTCCGCCGACGAGCTCGCGCAGATCGACGGCCTGGGCGGCAAGTGACGGAGCCGGACGCGACGCGCGGCCCCGGGGCGACCGGCGCCCCGGGGCCGTCGCCCGTCCCCCCGCCCGCGACGCGGCGCGCGGCCCGCGCCGCCGCGAGCGCCGCGGCACACGCCGCCGCGTCGCCCGCGGACGGCACCGACCCCGGCGCCGGGCCGGACGCCGTGGTCACCACCGGCCCCTCCCCCGCGCGCCGGTACGGCCGCGGCCGGGCCGTGGTGGCCGCCGCGACCAGCGCCGTCCTCGTCGCGGCCGTCGCGGTCGTGGGCGTGCAGCTGCACGACGCGCGCGAGCGGGCCGCCGAGGCCGAGCAGCGCGCCGAGGCCATCGGCCTCACCGCCGAGCTCACCGCGGCGGAGGACGACTTCCTCGCCGAGCAGCGCCGCACCGCCGAGTCCGAGGCGTCCCGCCGGTCGACCGAGGCCGTCCGCCTCGCCCGGGAGCAGGCCGCCGCGGAGGAGGCCGCCCGGGTCGCCGCCGAACAGGCCGCGGCCGAGGCGGCTGCGGCGGAGGCCGCCCGGGCCGCGCAGGAGCAGGCCGACGCCGAGGCCGCCGCCGCGCAGGCGAGCAGGGGCTCGGGCTCCGCCGGGGCGCCCGCCGGTGCGCCGAGCAGCCCCGGCATCGCGGGCTGGGTCGACGGCCGCCCGGTCGACGCCCAGGGGAACGTGCTCTGGGTGACCTCCGTGCCGACGGCCGACGGCGACGGGTCGAACGGCCACATGCCGGCCTCGGCGATGTGCCAGGTGCCGTGGGGCACCGACCAGCTCGGGTTCGCCCAGTACCTGCGGTGCGACGCCGCGGACGCCCTGACCGCGCTGAACGAGGCGTTCCGGGCGCAGTTCGGCGCGTCGGTCGACATGGACCTGACCTACCGGTCCTACGAGGACCAGGTGGCGATGAAGGCCGCGTTCGGCGGGCTCGCGGCGGCGCCGGGCACGTCGTCGCACGGCCTCGGCACCGCGCTGGACGTGCAGGAGTGGCCCGGCACCTACGGCTTCGGAACCGCCCGCTACGACTGGCTGGTCGCCAACGGCCCCACCTACGGCTGGTACGCGCCGGCCCGGGTCCGCCAGGGGCAGCCGTACGCCGAGTACTGGCACTTCGAGTACGGACCCGGCCGCACGTCCTGATCGGCGGCCGCCGCGTCGAGTGCGCAGAAGCCCGGACGGTTCGTCCCGGTTCGTCCCGCGGGTTCTGGGCACTCGACAGTCGACCGGTCCGGGCCCCGCTCCTGTGGCACAGTGACGAGGTACCCCGGCCGCCGTCGGCGGGGGCGGCGACGAGGCCGCTCCCGGGCTGCCGGACGCGATGCCCAGGAGGCCTCTGCATGACCGCGAC
>NZ_JAANNB010000009.1 GCF_011603975.1 Cellulomonas sp. IC4_254
GGGGGGGCGGGGTCAGGGAACGAGCCACGGCGTGAGCGAGCCCCGCGCCGTCAGGAGACGACGGAGGTGAGGGCCTCGCCCAGCTCCTGCGCCTCGGTCGCGTTGAGCTCGACGACGAGTCGGCCACCGCCCTCGAGCGGGACCCGCATGACGATGCCGCGGCCCTCCTTGGTCACCTCGAGCGGACCGTCACCAGTCCTCGGCTTCATCGCGGCCATGCGTGGCTCTCCTTCGCGTCGTCAGCTGGGCCTCCGGGCGCCCGTCACCTCCGCGTCCGCGGGGGGCGGGGCGGGCAGGAGCGGGCCTCCGGCTCCCGGATGTCCAACCCGCAGTCTAGTTCACCGGGGCGACAAGGCGGGGCCGTCCGCGCGCGGCGGGCGCGTCAACCCCCTCGTCAGGCCCCTGCGGCGCGGACGCGCGGGGGTCACGGCGGCCACCCGGACGGCGGCACGAACCGCCAGATGTGCCAGACCCAGACCACCTGGAGCACGAGCATGAGGACCACGACGCCGCCGGTCCACGCCCACCGCGCGGCGCGCGGCCGCGTGACGAGGCCCGCCGTGGCGGCGCCGAGCGGGAACGCCAGCAGCAGGAACCGCGCCAGGCTGCTGCCGGGCTCGACCGCGGCCGCGAGGTACAGCAGGTAGGCGGCCGACCAGGCGTGCAGCTCCCGGCCGAGCCGCCAGGCCGACGGCGTGACCAGGCACGCGACCACGAACGCGGCGGCCGCGAGCACCACCAGGGGCGCCGCGCCCCCGAACCAGAACGCGGGCACGTACGTCCAGCCCGCGAACGGCGCGGTCGTCGCGGCGCCGCGCCACGCCTCCTGGGTCTGCAGGTACGCGTCGGGCACCCCGGTGACCCAGCCGCAGATCGCGAGCCACGCGAACCCCGACACCACCGCGGCGACCCCCACGGCCGCGATGCCGGCGAGGTCGCGACCCGGGGGCCGCTCCCCCGCCGCGCGCCACTCGCGCCAGCGCACCAGCGCGTGCACCGCGACGACGACGGCCACGGGGAGCGCGACGGCGCGGGTGAACCCCAGCGCGAGCACCGCGGCGCACGCCCAGCCGTACCGCCGGGTGACGATCGCGAGCAGCGAAGCGGCGACCAGGAGCAGGGCGAGCGACTCCGTGTAGCCGACCTGGAGCACCACCGACGTCGGGAACACGCTGACCAGCAGCACCGTGGCCAGCGGCAGCCCCGGGCGCGCGGCCACGGCGCGAGGCGCCCCGCGCACCACCACGCGGTGCACCAGCAGCACCGCCCCGGCCCCCGCGAGCAGGGACACGGTGGGTGCGACCACGGCCCACGACCCGCCGGTGACCGTCATCAGCGCGCGCACCAGGAACGGGTACAGCGGGAAGAACGCCCACGCGTTCTGCTGCACGACGCCGTCGACGCCGACCGGCAGCTGCGCGGGGTACCCGCCCTCGGCGATGGTCCGGTACCAGGTCGCGTCCCACATCAGGCCCGTGTAGTCCGCGTAGCCCGGGGAGGCGTCGGTCCAGCCGCTGGCCGCCTGCCGGGTGGCGACGACGAGCAGCACGACGGCGGAGAACGCGCGGGCGGCGCCGTACACCGCGAGCGCCTGCGCCCACCACGGCCAGGTGCGGGGGTCGAGGGCGCGCCGCGCGGGGGCGTCCGCCGGCGCGGCGCCGCCGGAGCCGTCCGCGCCGGGCCCCGCCGCCCCGGGGCCGGCCGTCACGCGAGACCCCGCACGGCCCGCGCCGGCGGGGCGTCGCCGCGGATCGCCGCGACCATGTCGACGGTGCGCCGCGTCGCCCGGACGTCGTGCGCCCGGAACACCCGCGCGCCGAGCCAGGCGGCCAGCGAGGTCGCGGCGAGGGTGCCCTCCAGCCGGTCCTCGGGCGGCAGGTCGAGCGTCTCCCCGACGAAGTCCTTGCGGGACAGCGCGACCAGCACCGGGTGCCCGAGCGCGGTCAGCGCGGCCGTGCGCCGCACCAGGTGCAGCGAGTGCCAGGTGCTCTTGCCGAAGTCGTGCGTCGGGTCCACCAGCACGCTCGCCGGGTGCACGCCGAGGTCGACGGCCCGCGACGCCGCCGCCCGCAGCGTCGCGAGGACGTCGAGCAGCACCCCGTCCCGGGGGTCCGCGTCCGCGGGGGCGTCGTCGGGCAGCGGGTACGACACCCGCAGCGGGTCGGTGCGCGGCGGCAGCCCGCCCGTGTGCGAGCACACCACGCCCAGCCCGCGCTCCGCGGCGACCTCGACGAGCGCCGGGTCGTGCCCGGCCCAGGTGTCGTTGAGCAGGTCAGCGCCAGCGTCGGCGGCGGCGCGCGCGACCTCCGCCCGCCAGGTGTCCACGCTGACCAGGAGGTCGGGGTGCCGGCGGCGGACCCGCTCGACCAGCGGGACGACCCGCGCGATCTCCTCCGCCGCGTCGACGGCCGGGCCGCGCCCGGCGCGCACGCCACCGAGGTCGACCAGGTCGGCGCCCTCCTCCTCGGCGCGCGCGACGGCCGCGTCGGCCCCGGCGTCGTCGTACCGGGCGGCGGCGTAGAACGAGTCGGGCGTGCGGTTCACGACCGCCATCACGACGGGGCGGCCGGGCCCGAACCAGCGGCCGCGGAGCAGCAGCGGCGCACCCGGCGCGGGGACGCCCGCGCCGCCGGCGGGCTCAGCGCCCACCCGGGGCGTCCTCCGCCTCGTCCGCCACCTCCGCCTCGGCCTCCTCCTGCGCCCGCTCCGCCTCCGCCGCCGCCGCGCGCTCGGCGGCCCGCAGCTCCACGCCCCGGTCGCGCACGATCTGCACGGCCTCCTCCGGGTCGTCGACCAGCCGGATCAGCGCGAGGTCGGCCTCGCGGATCATGCCGCGCTCCAGCACCGGGCCACGCAGCCAGTCGAGCAGCCCCTGCCAGTAGTCGGTCCCGACCAGGACGATCGGGAACTCGGTGACCTTGTGCGTCTGCACCAGCGTCAGCGCCTCGAACAGCTCGTCGAAGGTGCCGAACCCGCCGGGCAGCACGATGAAGCCCTCGGCGTACTTCACGAACATCGTCTTGCGGGCGAAGAAGTACCGGAAGTTGACCCCGAGGTCGACCCACGGGTTCATGCCCTGCTCGAACGGCAGCTCGATGCCGAGCCCGACCGACAGCCCGCCGGCCTCCGAGGCGCCCTTGTTCGCGGCGGACATGATGCCGGGCCCGCCGCCGGTGATGACCGCGTAGCCGGCCTCGGCCAGCCGCCGGCCGACCTCCTCGCCGAGCGCGAAGTCCGGGTGCTCGGGCAGCGTGCGCGCGGAGCCGAACACGCTGACGGCGGGGCCGAGCTCCGCGAGGGCGCCGAAGCCCTCGACGAACTCGCTCTGGATCCGCATGACCCGCCACGGGTCGCCGTGCAACCAGTCGGCGCCGTCGCCGCCGGACAGCAGCCGCTGGTCGGACGTGGTGGTCGGGATCTGCCCGCGCCGCAGCAGCACGGGGCCCTTGCGGTAGCCCGAACCCGGCACGGGAACGCCGTCGTCGCTCATGGCCCCGACTCTACGGTCCGTGGCGGTGCACGCACCGGGGCACCCGGCGGCGGCCGGGTGAACCCCGCGTGACCGGCTGGGTCAGGCCGTCAGCCAGGCCCGGAGCGCGTCGTGGCACAGCGCGAGCTGGGCGACCGGCAGGCGCTCGTCGTCCTTGTGCGCGAGCAGCGGGTCGCCGGGGCCGAAGTTGACCGCGGGCACCCCGAGCTCCGAGAACCGGGCGACGTCCGTCCAGCCGTACTTCGGCGCCGGGGCCCCGCCGGTGACGCCGAGCACCGCGGCGGCGAACTCGGCCGCGGCCGGGTCGTCCAGCCCGGGGCGCGCACCGGCGGCGGAGTCGGTGACGACGACCTCGAAGCCGTCGAGCAGGTCGCGCACGTGCGCCTCCGCCTCGGCGACGGACCGGGACGGCGCGAACCGGTAGTTCACGGTCACGACGCAGCGGTCGGGCACCACGTTGGTCGCGACGCCGCCGCTGATCAGCACCGCGTTGAGCCCCTCGCGGTACACCAGGCCGTCCACCTCGACCGACGCCGGCTCGTACGCCGCCAGCCGCGCGAGCACCGGCGCGGCCCCGTGGATCGCGTTCACCCCGGTCCAGGCGCGCGCCGAGTGCGCGGCGACGCCCGGCACCCGGACCTCGGCACGCAGCGTGCCGTTGCACCCGCCCTCCAGGCCCGCGTCCGTCGGCTCGCACAGCACCGCGAAGTCGGCCGCGAGCCAGTCGGGGTGCTCCCGCGCGATCCGGCCCAGGCCGTTGAGCGACGCCTCGACCTCCTCGTGGTCGTAGAACACCCAGGTGACGTCCCGCGTCGGCTCGGTCAGCGCGGCCGCGAGCGCCAGCTGCACCGCGACCCCGCCCTTCATGTCGACCGTCCCGCGGCCCCAGAGCACCGCGTCCGCGCCGGCGCCCTCGAGCCGGGTCGGCAGGTTCGCGGGGTCCGTGGTCAGCGGCACGGTGTCGATGTGCCCGGCGACCACGACCCGCGCGGCCCGGCCCAGGTGCGTCCGGGCGACCACCGCGTCGCCGTCGCGCAGCACCTCGAGGTGCGGGTACCCGCGCAGGGCGGCCTCCACCGCGTCGGCCAGCGCCGCCTCGTCGCCGCTCACGGAGGCGATGTCGCAGATCGCGGCGGTGAGGGTCGTGAGGTCGGCGGTCAGGTCGAGCGGGGTGGTCGTCGTCACGCCCGCGACCCTACCCGCGGACGGTCCCCGCCTCGCCGGCGGCCCCTAGGCTGGACGCCATGACCGACCGCACCGCCTGGGCCTGGGGCCTGGCCACCGTCTCCGACTCCCTCGTGCTGGACACCTGGTACCCCCAGCCCGCGCTGGGCGAGGTGCCGCCGGCCGCGGAGTGCCCCGAGGAGCTGGCGGCGCTGGTCACGACGGACCCGGCCCGCGGCACGCGCACCGAGACCGTGCTGACCGTGATCGACCTGGACGCCGAGCCGGTCGACACCGCCGACGCGTACCTCCGGCTGCACCTGCTGTCCCACCGGCTCGCGGCGCCGAACACGCTCAACCTCGACGGCATCTTCGCCGCGCTGCCGAACGTGGTGTGGACCGACCACGGGCCCTGCGCGGTCGACGGCTTCGAGACCACCCGCGCCCGCCTGCGCGCCGCGACCGGTCGTCCCGTCACGGTGTACGGCGTCGACAAGTTCCCGCGGATGGTCGACTACGTGCTCCCCTCGGGCGTGCGGGTCGCCGACGCCGACCGCGTCCGGCTCGGGGCGCACCTCGCCGCCGGCACCACGGTGATGCACGAGGGCTTCGTGAACTTCAACGCCGGCACGCTCGGCACGTCGATGGTCGAGGGCCGCATCTCGCAGGGCGTCGTCGTCGGCGAGGGCAGCGACATCGGCGGCGGCGCGTCCATCATGGGCACGCTGTCCGGCGGCGGGCGCGAGCGGGTGTCGATCGGCGAGCGGTCGCTGCTCGGCGCGAACGCCGGCCTCGGCATCACGCTCGGCGACGACTGCGTCGTGGAGGCCGGCCTGTACCTGACCGCCGGCACCAAGGTGACCCTGGTCGGCCAGACCGGCGAGGACGGCGCCCCGCGCGTCGTCAAGGCCCGCGAGCTCTCCGGCTCCGACGGCGTGCTGTTCCGGCGCAACTCGCTCACCGGCGGCGTCGAGGCCGTCGCGCGCACCGGCACCGGCATCACGCTCAACGCCGCCCTGCACGCGAACTGACGCCGTGGCCCGCCGCAGCAGCACGGCCTCGCGCCTCGGCTGCGCCGCGCTCGCCGCCGTCGTCCTGCTGGCCGGTGCCGTCGGCGCGGTGGTCTGGGCGCTCGGCGGGACCTCGCCCGCACCGGCGTCCCGGCGGTGCACCGCGACCGTCGATGGCACCGCGTGGGCGCTGTCGGCCGACCAGGCGGACAACGCCGCGCTGATCGCCGCGACCTCCGCGCAGCGGGGCCTGCCCGCGCGCGCCGCGACCATCGGGCTCGCGACCGCGCTGCAGGAGTCCCGGCTGATCAACATCGACTACGGCGACCGCGACTCCGTCGGGCTGTTCCAGCAGCGCCCCTCCCAGGGCTGGGGCACCGTCGAGCAGATCATGGACCCGGTGTACTCGACCGGGAAGTTCTACGACGGGCTGGTCGCCGTGCCCGGGTACACCGAGCTCCCGGTGACCGAGGCCGCTCAGGCCGTGCAGCGGTCCGGGTTCCCGGACGCGTACGCCCAGCACGAGGGCCGGTCCCGGGCGTGGGCGTCGGCGCTGACCGGCTGGACGCCCGCGACGCTGGACTGCGACCTCGACCCGGCGACGGGGCCCGGGAACGTCGACACGGTAGCCGCGCGCGTGCAGCGGGACTTCGGCGGGTCGGTGTCGACGGCCGTCGACGGCTCGGCCGACGGGTCGACGGGCCCCGTGGTGCTGCTCGACGTCGCGGGGCTGACGGCCGCGACCGGCGGCGACCCGGTGCGCGCGTCCTGGGCGGTGGCGCAGTGGTCGGTCGCCGTGGCGGAGGCGCTGGCCGTCGAGGCGGTCGAGGTCGGGGACAGCCGGTGGGAGCGCGGCGGCGAGGGGTGGGTCGCGGGCGGCGCGGCGGCCGACGCCGGTGCGGTCCCGGAGGGCACGGTCGCCCTCACCCTGGCCGCGGCCCCCTGACGCCCGGCCCGGCGGTCAGCGGAGGGACGCGAAGGCGGTGATCTCCTCGCGGAGCTGCTCCGCGAGCTCGGCCAGACCCGCGCCCTGGGCGTCCGAGCCGCCGCCCGCGGCCGCCGCGACCGCCTCGACCTGGCCGGACATGCCCGCCACGATCTCGTCGATCCGCCCGATCGCGCGGCCGGCCTGGTCGGCGACGGCCTGCGCCTCGGACACCTGCCGCGCGATGTCGTCCGAACGGCCGGCGGAGTCGTCGGCGAGGGCCCGCACCTCCTGGGCGACGACCGCGAACCCACGCCCCGCCTCTCCCGCCCGCGCCGCCTCGATGGTCGCGTTGAGCGCGAGCAGCCGCGTGCGGCTGGCGATCGCCTTGACCAGCCCGGCGGCCTCGTCGATCTGCCCGGAGGTGTCGGCGAGCTCCCGGACCGTGGCCCGGGAGTCCCGCGCGGCGGTGGTGGCCTGCTCGGCCGCGGCACCGAGGGCGGCGGCCGAGGACGCGAGCCGCTGGGCGCTCTCGGCGACCCGCTCGGCGACCGCGACCATCCGCTCGGCCAGGTCGGCCCGCTCCGCCCGGTCCCGCGCGGTGGCGGACGCCGCCCGCCCCAGGTCCGCCCGCGCGCCGTCGATCCGCGCCGCGCCCTCCCGGAACGCCCCCGGCATCCCGCGCCGCAGGAACCGGCGGTGGAACCGGCCCTCGCCCGCCGCGGTCAGCGACGCCTGGGACTCGCGGACGTAGGCGTCGACCAGATCGGCCAGCCGGTTCAGCGACGCGCGGGCGCGGCGCACGGCGGGGTCGTCCCCGAGCGCCGGCAGCCGGCCCTCGAGGTCCCCCGCCGCGATCCGCTCGCAGAACGCGGCGATCGCCTCCAGCGCGGCCGCCTCGGTCGAGTGGTGCTCCCCCGGCACCACCGCCGGCGCTCGCCTCGTCCTCGCGGTCATGCGGCACCCCCGTCGGCGTCGTCGCGGCCGGCGAGCGACCACACCCACGCGTCGTACGTCAGCCCGGCGTCGTCCAGTGCCGCACCCAGCGCGGCCGCCCCCGCGGCGAGCGCGTCCGGCGTGCTGCCCTGCGCGTCCTCCGCCGCCCGCACCCGGGCGTACAGGTCGGCGACGGTGCGCCGCGTGCCCGGCGGCACCCAGCGGCGGTTCGAGTGGTACCCGACCACCTGGCCGTCCCGGCCGCGCGAGGCGGTGACGTGCGCGAGCACCCAGTAGTGCCCGCCGTCCGCCGCGAGGTTCAGCACGTACGCGAACAGCTCCTGACCCGTGGGGATGACGTCCCACATGAGCCGGAACACCGCCCGCGGCATGGCCGGGTGCCGGATGAGGTTGTGCGGGGCGCCGAGGATCTCGTCCTCGGCGTACCCGCTGACGCGCACGAACACGTCGTTCGCGTACGTGACGACCCCGTGGGGGTCCGTCTTGGAGACGATGATCTCCTCGGGCCCGAAGGCCCGCTCGACGCCGGTCGGCCGTACCGCGCGTCGCCCACGCGCGGGTCCTGGCCGCCGGCCGGTACCGCGCCGGTGCGCGGCCTCGGTGGGCGACATGCCCCCCGGATCGGTCCGGCTCGTCGGGTTCTGACCGGTTCGTCCGGCTCGATCCGGGGGAAGCGCTCGCCCGGTCGGGCGAGCGCGGGGTCAGCGCTCCTCGACCGGGACGAAGGTCCGCTCCGGCGAGCCCGAGTACACCTGGCGCGGGCGGCCGATCTTGGTCTGCGGGTCGGTCATCATCTCCCGCCACTGCGCGATCCAGCCGGGCATCCGGCCGAGCGCGAACAGCGGCGTGAACATGCGCTCGTCGAAGCCCATCGCCTTGTAGATCAGGCCGGTGTAGAAGTCGACGTTCGGGTAGAGCTTGCGCGAGATGAAGTACTCGTCGGACAGCGCGATCTCCTCGAGGGTGCGCGCGATGTCCAGCAGCTCGTTGTCCTTGCCGAGCGCGGCGAGCACCGCGTCGGCGCTCTCCTTCACGATGGCGGCGCGCGGGTCGTAGTTCTTGTAGACCCGGTGCCCGAAGCCCATGAGCCGGACGCCCTGCTCCTTGTTCTTGACCCGGCGCATGAACTCCGTGGCGTCGCCGCCGTTCGCCTGGATCTCGGCGAGCATCTTCAGCACGGCCTCGTTGGCGCCGCCGTGCAGCGGGCCGGACAGGGCGTTGATGCCCGCGGCGACCGACGCGTACAGGTTCGCGTGGCTGGAGCCGACGATCCGCACGGTCGAGGTCGAGCAGTTCTGCTCGTGGTCGGCGTGCAGGATGAGCAGCTTGTCGAGGGCACGGACGACGGTGGGGTCGACGTCGTACTGCTGGTACGGGACGGCGAACGTCATCCGCAGGAAGTCCTCGATGTACCCGCGCGAGTAGTCCGGGTACAGCAGCGGCTCGCCCCGGGACGTGCGGTGCAGGTACGACGTGATGGTGCGGGTCTTCGCGAGGATGAGCACGGTCGCGAGCTCGACGGTCGCGGGGTCGAACGGGTCGAGCGACTCCGGGTAGAACGTCGGCAGCGCGTTGATCGCCGACGACATGACCGCCATCGGGTGCGCGCCCGAGGGGAAGGTGCCCATGAAGGTGCGGAAGTTCTCGTGCACGAACGTGTGCCGGTTGATCCGCTCGACGAACGCCTCGAGCTGGTCCGTCGTGGGCAGCTCGCCGTTGATGAGCAGGTAGGCGACCTCGAGGAACGACGACCGCTCCGCGAGCTGGTCGATCGGGTACCCGCGGTAGCGCAGGATGCCGGCGTCGCCGTCGATGTAGGTGATCTGCGACTCGCAGGACGCGGTGTTCATGAAGCCGGGGTCGACGGTGACCAGGCCGGTCTCGCGCAGCAGCGACGACACGACGACGCCGTCGTTGCCCTCGGTCGCGCGCACCACCGGCAGGTCGTGCGGGGTGCCGTCGACGACCAGCTGGACAGGCTCGGTGGTGACGTCGGACATGGCGCTCCTCCTCGGGCGGTGTGCGGGGCTCGGACCTCGGTCCGGTCCGCGAGGTCGTGCAGGTCAGGTTGCCGGCGGCCGCTGCGGTGCGGGCGCGCACCACGGGGGTGGCTCGGCCTGCGTCGAGGCTACGTGCCGTCCGGGGGCGGAACCATCCCGGGAGCGGCGCGAGGCGCTGTGACGAGGGTCACACGCTCGCTCGCAGGTCGCGCGCCCCGCGGCGAGCGACCGGGCGGGTCAGCGCGCGCCGACCGCCGCCAGCCGCGCAGCCGCCGCCGCGATCCGCTCGTCGGTCCCGGTGAGCGCGATCCGCACGTGCCTCGGCGCGCCGTAGAACGACCCGGGCGCGACGAGGACGCCGCGCTCGGCCAGGCGGCCCACGGTGGCCCAGCAGTCGTCGTCGCCCTCGGCCGGCCGCGCCCACAGGTACAGCCCGGCCGCCGACCGGTCGACGACCAGCCCGGCGCCCGCGAGGGCCGCCAGCAGGGCGGTCCGCCGCGCGCGGTACCGCTCGCGCTGCTCGGCCACGTGCGCGTCGTCGCCCAGCGCGGCCGTCATCGCGGCCTGCACCGGTGCCGGCACGATCATGCCGACGTGCTTGCGGGTCGCGAGCAGGTCGGCCACCAGCGCCGGGTCGCCCGCCGCGAAGGCCGCGCGGTAGCCCGCGAGGTTGGACTGCTTGGACAGCGAGTACAGCGCGAGCAGGCCGGTCACGTCGCCGCCGGTCACCCGCGGGTCCAGCACGCTCGGCACGCCGTCGGACGCCCAGGGCTCGTCCCACGCCAGCTCGGCGTAGCACTCGTCCGACGCCACCACGACGGGCCGGCCGGTGCGCGCCGCGGCGGCGCGGGCGGCGTCGACCACGGCGCGCAGCTCGTCGACGCCGAGCACCCGGCCGTCCGGGTTGCCCGGGCAGTTCAGCCACACCAGCCGCACGCGGTCGCCGTCTGGGCCGGCGAGCAGCGCGGCCGGGTCGTCGGTCGCGACCGGCTCCGCGCCGGCCAGCCGCGCACCGACGTCGTACGTCGGGTAGGCGGCGGCCGGGTGCGCGACCAGGTCCCCCGCGCCCAGGCGCAGCAGCGCGGGCAGCAGGGCGACGAGCTCCTTCGAGCCGACGGTCGGCAGCACGCCCGCCGGGTCCAGGCCGGGGACGCCGCGGCGCCGGGCGTACCAGGCGACGACGGCCTCGCGCAGCGCGGGCGTGCCCCAGGTCTGCGGGTAGCCGGGCGCGTCGGCGGCGTCCGCCAGCGCGCGCCGGACCACCTCGGGCGTCGGGTCCACGGGCGTGCCCACGGACAGGTCGACGATGCCGTCCGGGTGCGCGCGCGCCCGGTCCCCGTACGCCGTCAGGGTGTCCCAGGGGAAGTCCGGCAGCGCGCCGGTGTGCAGACCCACGCGCCTACTCGCCGCGCACCTGGAGCGGCAGCGTGGCGATGACGGGGTGGTCCTTCTCGATCACGCCCATCTTGGCCGCGCCGCCCGGCGAGCCCAGGTCGTCGAAGAACTCGACGTTCGCCTTGTAGTACTCGCTCCACTGCTCGGGGACGTCGTCCTCGTAGTAGATGGCCTCGACCGGGCACACCGGCTCGCAGGCGCCGCAGTCCACGCACTCGTCGGGGTGGATGTACAGCGACCGCTTGCCCTCGTAGATGCAGTCGACCGGGCACTCCTCGATGCACGCCTTGTCCTTGACGTCCACGCAGGGCTGGGCGATCACATACGTCACGGTGTCCTCCACGCGCCCCGGCCTCGTCGGTCGGGCGCGGTCCGGGTCGGCTCGGGCTGGCTGCTCCTAGTATCGCTCACCTGCGCACGACCGGCGCAGCAGGGGACGACGAGACGGGGACCACACGTGAGCAGCGACGACGCGGGCCCCGCCGACGCCCGCGGGCAGGGCGGTCCCGGGGACGGCCCGGCGCACGCCCCGTGGCGCGCGTGGCGGGTCGGTCAGCGCGTCGTCGTCCGCCGCCGCCAGCCGCCGGGCGAGCCGCAGCCGTACACCGACGTCCTGGGCGACCTCGTCGCGGTGGACGACGACGGCGTCACCGTGCGCACCCGACGAGCGGGCGACGTGCGCGTGCCCGGCGCGGAGATCGCGCTGGGCAAGGTCGTGCCGCCCGCCCCGCAGCGGCGCCCGCGGCGCTGACCGCCCGGCTCAGCCCGCCGGGGCCGCCGTCGCCGGGTCCGCCCCGCAGACCACCTTGTTCTGCGCCTTGTAGGTCCAGGTCGACGGCTCGACGGCGACGACCTCGCCGTTGAGCTTGATGGTCCGGGTGTTCGTGATCCGGAAGCCCGGGTTGCCCGCGGACTGCGGCGAGCACGTCGCGGACTGCGAGTACACCGTGGTCGGCTGCACGACGTTGGTCTTCGGGCCGGCCTCGGTGGTCACCTCGAAGTACGGGGTGCTCCAGATCCGGACCCAGGTCTTGCCGTCGGCGACGTACGCCTGGACCAGCGCGCCGTAGGGGGTGGTGTTCTTCCACCGCATGTCGAGCGTGCCGGTGAACAGCGTCGCCTCGCGGCCGGCCGGGTACCGGGTGAACCACTCGGAGTGCGGCTTGTGCTCCACGTCCTCCATGCCGGCGAAGTACGCGGCGTTGTACGTGGTGGTCGACAGCTGGGACAGCCCGCCGCCCCAGGCGTCCGTGTGCTCGCCGCTGACGATCGCGCCGGCGGTGGTGAAGCCGTGCGCGGCGTCGATCGGGCCGAGCGCGTCGGTCAGGCTGAAGGTCTCCCCCGGCCGGACCAGCGTGCCGGAGATGGCGGCGGCGCCCGCGGCGATGTTCTGCGTGCGGCGCGGCTCGGAGGTCAGCGGGGTGGAGAACTCCGAGACGACCGTGGTCACGCCGAGCGCCTGCAGCGCCTCGGTGGTCTGCGCGGGGTCGGACTCGACCAGCTCGACCGCGGCGTCCCGCTGGTCCGCCTGGGTCGCGTCCGCGACCGCCGTGGCGAGCGTCGCCGGGTCCAGCGTGGTGCCGGGCGTCCCGGGGACGATCACCGGGGAGCCGTCCTGGAACTCGAACCGCGCGTCCGAGGCGGTGGTGAGCAGGTTCGTGGACCGCGCGAGCACGGCCTCGACCAGCGCGGCGCCGTCCATCTGCAGCACCAGCTCGTCGTCCTGCGGCACCATCGACGCCGCCGCGGCGAGCACGTCCACGGGCAGCTCGACCGTCTGGCCGGCGACCTGGACGGCGACCGGGGCGGCCACCACGCGCGACGCGACGTCCTGCAGCGCGGCGTCGGTGGCCTCCTGGGTGATCGCCGGCGCGACCACCTCGGTGGCGAGCTCGAGCGGGCGCGCCGCGGTCAGCCAGGTGTCGACCAGCGTCGCCCGCGCCGCGTCGTCGTCCAGCGCCCAGCCGTCCTCGGCGGCGACCGCGTGCGCCTCGCCGTCCGCGAACGCGATCGAGCCGTCGACCGGCGCCAGGGTCAGCGACCCGGACAGCTGCTCGACGGCGGCGTCCAGCGCCGGCTCGTCGACGACCGTGACCGGGTCCTCCGCGCCGCCGCCCACGAGGTGCCGCCACAGCCGCTGCGGGCGCAGGTCCGCGCCGGTGAGCCGGTCGACGGTGGCGGACGCGTCGAACGTGAGGCCCGCGGTGGCCGGGTCGACCGTGCCGGACATGTCCTGCGCGCTGACCGGCACGGGCTCGGTCGCGAGGTCGCCGAGCCCGTCGGTCAGGGCCTGCTCGGCGCGGGCGGCGGTCATGCCGCCGATCTCGACGCCGGCGACGGTCGTGCCGCGCGGGACCCGGTCGGCCAGGGCGAAGGCCGCGCCGACGTAGGCGCCCGCGAGGACCACGACGACCCCGCCGACGATCAGCGTCGTGCGCAGCCAGCGGCGCCGCGGGCGGTCGGGCTCGAACTCGTCCAGCGGGGACCACGACTCCGCGGGCCCCTCGCCGTCCACGACGGGCTCGGTGCCCTCCGCGCTGCCCTTCGCCATCCAGGTTCCCCCTCGCGAGTGCGCGGCGCCGGGATCAGGGCGCCGCGACCGCCGATTCTACGGCCGCCACCCGCCGGCGACCCGCGCCGGTGCCCCGGTTTGGGCCGGTTCGCAGGTCACGACTTCGCAACGACGTCGGCGCCGGTGCCGACCCCGCCGAGCGCGGGCCTGGGTCGGGTCTCGGCGCGGGCCGGGGTGCGGGTCTGGGCGCGGGCTCGGGTCGGGTCCCGGCGCGGGCCGGGGTGCGGGTCAGCGCAGCCCGCGCACCCGTCGGCGCAGGTGGACGAGGGAGCCCGCCGCCGGGTCGCCCTCGCGCGACTCCAGGACGTCCGCCAGCACGACGTCGTGGTCCCCGGCGGGCACGATCCGGGAGGTCCGGCACTCGAACCACGCGGCCGCGTCGGACACCCAGGCGGCACCCGACCGCGGCGCCGCCACGTGCGGCACCCGGTCCAGCTGCCCGACGGCGGGTCGTCCGGGCGAGGCGAGCCAGTCCGCGACCGGGGCCTGGTCGTCCGCGAGCACGCTGACCGCCCAGGTGTCGACGTCGTCGAGGGCGTCCCGCAGCCGCGCGTCCTGGTGCACGCAGAGCAGCAGCATCGGCGGGTCCAGCGACACGGAGGTCAGCGCCGAGGCGGTCATCGCGTGGTCGGTGCCCTTCCAGCGCACGGACACCACGACCACGCCCGCCGGCAGCCGACCCATCGCGGCCCGGAACGCGTCCGTGGCCGCGGCGGACCCGGGCGGCGCGGACCCGTCCCCGTAGAGCGGGTCGACCTCGGTCACGACGCGCTCGGGCGGCGCCCGCGCAGCGGCACGTCGGCGAACCAGCGGCGCGGGGCCAGCGCCACGGCGAGCGCGACCGCCAGCGCGCCGAGCGCCCAGGTCCAGCCGAGGACCGCGTCGCCGCCCGGCACCAGCACGTCCCCGCCCGGGCCGAACCCGGACAGCACCTGCACGCTGCCGAACAGCCCCACCAGCAGCCCCACCGACGCGACCCAGCCGCCCCACGCCCGCGCGGTCACCGAGGCGGCGAGCACGAGCAGCAGGCAGACGACGAGCCCCCAGGGCCGGACGGACCGGTGCATCACGGTGCCGACGGCGCCGACGAGGACGCCGAGCAGCAGGGCGCCGAGGGCGCGGAGGACCATCCGGGTCGTCAGGGGCTGCACGCGCGCCAGGCTACCCCGCCGAGCTCGGCAGTCCGCGCGCGAGGTCGGCACCTCCAGCTGCCGACCTCGGCACCGGGCTGCCGAACTCGGGCGGCCGGGCTCAGAGCGGGAGCGGGGCGGCCGGGGCGCGGCCCGGGGCCCAGGTGTACGACTCCGTCGGGAGCACCGGGGCCAGGACGAGGTTGGACAGGGCGTAGCAGGCCACCGCGTCCGGGTGGTCGAGCGGCGTCACGGCCTGCACCTGGGTGGCGTGCGCGCGCAGCGCGGCCAGCACGCGGTCCCGGACGGGCAGCACGTCGACGACCAGGTCCGCGGGCGCGTCGGTCGCGACGGACGGCAGCGGCCCTGTCGGGTCGGGCAGCGTGAGCGGGGCCTCGCGGGTCGCGCGGCGGTCGTCGGCGGCGGCGGCCAGCACGGCGCGGGACACGGGGTCGGTCGCGAGGGCGGCGTACCCCGCGCGGAGGGCGGCGGCGGGCGCGACGGCCCACGCGACGGCCGGCGCCCAGCGGTCCTCGCCGGCTCCCGAGTCCGGACCCGCGCCCGCGGCCAGCTCGACCGCCCGCATCGTGATCGCGTGCGCCCGCACGTGGTCCGGGTGCCCGTAGCCCCCGCCCGGCTCGTAGGTCACGACCACGTCCGGCCGCCGTGCGCGCAGCAGCAGGGCCAGCCGCCCCGCGGCCTCGTCCAGCGGCACCGCCACGAGCGCCCCCGCGGGGACGTCCGCCGCGGCCCCGGCCCGCCCGGTCCCGACCCAGGCCATCCCCGAGTCCTCGTACCGGGTCCCGTGCGCCGACCGGGCAGCAGACGTCCCCTCGACCCGCCCGGAGGGGACATCTGCTGCCCGCTCGGCGAGGTCTACGGGGAGCGGGAGGGTGTCCAGGAACAGCTGGGTCGCGCCCAGGGCGGCGGCCGCGGCCGCGATCTCGGACTCCCGGTGCCCGGCCAGCGCGGGACCGTCGCCCTCCAGGGCGGCCAGCGCGGCGCCGATGACCTCGCCGCGCTCGCCGCGGGTGCAGGTCACGACCGTCGCGGGCAGCCCGGCCGCGGCCCAGGTGGCCAGGAGCGCGCCGGTGGACAGCGTCTCGTCGTCCGGGTGCGCATGCACCGCGAGCACGCCACCCGTGCGGGTCGGCGTGCTCGCGGTCGTGCTCATGCGCGGGGCGTCAGGCGCGCTTGGTGCGGGCCACGGCCCGGGCGCGCTCCGTCTGGTCCAGGATCACCTTGCGGATCCGCACCACCTCGGGGGTCACCTCGACGCACTCGTCCTCGCGGGCGAACTCCAGCGACTCCTCGAGGGTCAGGTGCCGCGGCGGCACCAGGTTCTCGAAGTTGTCGGCCGTGGAGGAGCGCATGTTGGTGAGCTTCTTCTCCTTGGTGATGTTGACGTCCATGTCCTCGGCGCGGGAGTTCTCGCCGACGATCATGCCCTCGTAGACCTCCTGCGTCGGGTCGACGAAGAACGACCCGCGCTCCTGCAGGTTGATCATCGCGAACGGCGTCACGACGCCGGCGCGGTCGGCGACCAGCGAGCCGGCGACCCGCGTCTCGATGGGGCCGGCCCACGGCTCGTAGCCCTCGGCGATCGAGGACGCGATGCCGGTGCCGCGGGTGTCGGTGAGGAACCGGGTGCGGAAGCCGATGAGGCCGCGCGACGGGACCAGGAACTCCATGCGGACCCAGCCGGTGCCGTGGTTCGACATCGTCTCCATGCGGCCCTTGCGCTGCGCGAGCAGCTGCGTGACGGCGCCCAGGTACTCCTCGGGGACGTCGATCGTCATGCGCTCGACCGGCTCGTGCACCTTGCCGTCGATCTTCTTGGTGACGACCTGCGGCTTGCCGACGGTGAGCTCGAAGCCCTCGCGGCGCATCTGCTCGACCAGGATCGCCAGCGCCAGCTCGCCGCGGCCCTGCACCTCCCAGGCGTCGGGGCGGTCGGTCGGGACGACGCGGAGCGACACGTTGCCGATGAGCTCCGAGTCGAGGCGGTCCTTGACCTGGCGCGCGGTGACCTTGTGGCCCTTGCCGCCCTTGCCCGCCAGCGGCGAGGTGTTGATGCCGATGGTCATGGAGATGGCCGGGTCGTCGACCGTGATGAGCGGCAGCGGCCGCGGGTCGTCGGGGTCGGTCAGCGTCTCGCCGATGGTGATGTCGGCGATGCCCGCGACGGCGACGATGTCGCCGGGGCCGGCCTTGTCGGTCGGGACGCGGTCGAGCGCCTTGGTCTCGAGCAGCTCGGTGATGCGGACGTTCTGCATCGTGCCGTCGTGCCGGGCCCAGGCCACGGTCTGGCCCTTGGTGAGCTCGCCGTTGAAGATGCGCAGCAGCGCGAGCCGGCCGAGGAACGGCGAGGCGTCGAGGTTGGTGACGTGCGCCTGCAGCGGCGCGCCCTCGGTGTACGTCGGCGCCGGGATCTTCTCGAGGATCGTCCGGAACAGCGGCTCCAGGTCCTCCGAGTCCGGCAGGCCGCCGTCGGCGGGCTGGGTCAGCGACGCGCGGCCGGCCTTGGCGGCGGCGTACACGACCGGGACGTCCAGGATCGCGTCGAGGTCCAGGTCCTCGACCTCGTCGTGCAGGTCGGAGGCCAGGCCCAGCAGCAGGTCCGTGGCCTCGGCGACGACCTCGGTGATCCGGGAGTCGGGGCGGTCGACCTTGTTGACGACCAGGATCACCGGCAGCTTCGCGGCGAGCGCCTTGCGCAGCACGAACCGGGTCTGGGGCAGCGGGCCCTCGGACGCGTCGACCAGCAGCACGACGCCGTCGACCATCGACAGGCCGCGCTCGACCTCGCCGCCGAAGTCGGCGTGGCCCGGGGTGTCGATGACGTTGATCGTGATGCCGTCGGGCTCGCCCACCGCGGCCGCCGCGGGGCCGGCGTACCGGACCGCGGTGTTCTTCGCGAGGATCGTGATGCCCTTCTCGCGCTCGAGGTCACCGGAGTCCATCGCGCGCTCGTCCACGTGCGCGTGCGCGCCGAAGGCGCCGGACTGGTGGAGCATCGCGTCGACCAGCGTGGTCTTGCCGTGGTCGACGTGCGCGACGATCGCGACGTTGCGCAGGTCGCCGCGCACGCGCGTGCCCGTGGGCGAGGTGGGCACAGTCATGTCAGGACTCGTTTCCGCGAGGAAGTGGGGAGATGAGGGGCGCGACGACGTCGAGCGCCGATCAAGTGTACGCGCACGCGCGCCCCGGCACGAGGAGGGGTCGTGCCGGGGCGCGCGCGGTGGTGCTGAGCGGGGCGGGTCAGGCCCCGTCGCCGCCGCCGCGCGGGCGGATGTTGCCGTCGTACCGGCCCGCGTTCGTGATCTGCTCGTCCTCGAACGCCTGGACGCGCTGCCCGTCGGCCACCGCGTGCTCGGCGGCGGACGTGCCGGCCGGCGCGGCCGCGGCGAGCAGCCGGTCGCGCTCCTCGCGGCGCAGCTTCTGCTCGGCCGGGTTCGGCACGGGCACCGCGGCGAGCAGCCGCCGGGTGTAGTCCTGCTGCGGCGAGCGGAGGATCTGCTCGCGCGGGCCGACCTCGACGAGGTCGCCCTTGCTCATCACGGCGATCCGGTTGGACAGGATCTCCACGACCGCGAGGTCGTGGCTGATGAACAGGCAGGCGAACCCGTACTCGCGCTGCAGCTCCTGGAACAGCTCGAGCACGCGCGCCTGCACCGACACGTCCAGCGCGGAGGTCGGCTCGTCGGCGATGAGCAGCTTGGGCGACAGGGCCAGGGCGCGGGCGATGCCGACGCGCTGGCGCTGGCCGCCGGACAGCTCGTGCGGGTAGCGGTTCCGCATGGCGCGCGGCAGGTGCACCCGGTCGAGCAGCGACTCGACGCGGCGGTCCAGGTCGGCGCCCGAGGCGATCTTGTGCAGCTTGAGCGGCTCGCCGATGGACTCGCCGATCGGCAGCCGCGGGTTCAGCGAGGAGCCCGGGTCCTGGAACACGATCGACACGTCCTGGCGGACGGCGCGCAGGTCCTTCGGCTTGATGCCGGCGAGCTCGACGCCGTTGACCGAGAGCGAGCCGCCGGCGACCGGCAGCAGGCCGACCGCGGCGCGGCCGACGGTGGTCTTGCCGGAGCCGGACTCGCCGACCAGGCCGACGACCTCGCCCTTGCCGATGGTCAGGTCGATGCCGTTGATGGCGCGGAACGCGGGCACGCGGCCACGGCCCGGGTACTCGATGACCAGGCCCTTGGCCTCGAGCGCGAAGCCCGGGGCGGCGGCCGGCGCGGCGGTGCCGAACGGGTCGACGCCCGCGCGCTCGGTCACCTGCGCGGTGCCCTCGGCCACGGCGACCGGGTGCTCGCCGTTCAGGCCCTGCGCGGCGTAGGTCTCGGACCCGAGGTGCGGGACGGCGTCCAGCAGCTGGCGCGTGTACTCGTGCTGCGGGCGGTTGAACACCTCGTCCGCCGAGCCCGACTCCACGACGCGGCCGTTCTTCATCACCATGACGCGGTCGGACAGGTCCGCGACCACGCCCATGTCGTGGGTGATGAGGATGATGCCGGCGTCGACGCGGTGCCGCAGGTCGCGCATGAGCTTGAGGATCTCGGCCTGGACGGTCACGTCGAGGGCCGTGGTCGGCTCGTCGGCGATGAGCAGCTTCGGCTCGCAGGCGAGCGCCTGGGCGATCATCGCGCGCTGGCGCTGGCCGCCGGACAGCTGGTGCGGGTACTTGTCGACCGACTCCTCCGGGCTCGGCAGGTCGACCAGGCGCAGCAGCTCGATCGCGCGCTCGCGCGCCTGCTTCGGCGTCATGTCGAAGTGCACGCGCAGGGTCTCGATGATCTGGAACCCGACGGTGTAGACCGGGTTCAGCGCGGTCATCGGCTCCTGGAAGATGACGGCGACCTCGTTGCCGCGCACCCGGCTGAGCTGCTTGTGGTTCAGCCCGAGCAGCTCGCGGCCGGCCAGCTTCGCCGAGCCCGACGAGCGGCCGTTCGGGGGCAGCAGGCCGATCAGCGACATCGACGACTGCGTCTTGCCGGAGCCGGACTCGCCGACGATCGCGAGGACCTCGCCCGGGCGGACGTCGTAGCTGACGTCCTGGGCGGCCGGGAACCACTCGCCGTCGACGAAGAACTCGACCGTGAGGTCGCGGACCTCGAGGATCGGCGCCTTGGCGTCGACGCCCGGGCCGCCGGGGGCGGTGGCGTAGTCAGTGGTCACGGTTCACGAGATCCTTCCGTGGGACGACCCGATGTGGGCGGGCCGCGCGACGTCGAGAGGGGCGGTCGTCCGCTGGTCTGGGACGATGGCCGCATGGTCTCGGCGGACGTGGTGGAGTACAGGCCGGCCTTCGGCCGGGTTCTGGCGGTGGTCGTGGCGGTCCTGGGCCTCGGTGGCCTCGTGACCGGGCTGGTGGCCGACGCGGGGGCCACGTGGCCCTACGTGGCACCGGTGCTGCTGGTGGTGCTCTGGGTGTGGGCGGCCTACTGGCGCCCCGCCGTGCTCGTCAGCCCCGCGGGCGTCGAGCTGCGGAACGTGACCCGGACGATCGAGCTGCCCTGGCCGACGATCCAGCGGGTGGACACCCGCTACGCGCTCACGCTGCACACCGCCTACGGCGACTACGCCGCGTGGGCCGCACCCGCGCCGAGCCGGGCCCGGGTGGCCACCGCCGGCAAGGACGACGTGGCGAACCTCCCCGGCTCGACCTACGGCCCCGGCGGGACGGTGCGCCCCGGCGACCTCGCGTCGAGCGCCTCCGGTCAGGCGGCGATCATCGTGCGGGCCCGCTGGGAGGAGCTGCGCGACGCGGGCGTCCTGGACGACCCCCGCCTCGAGCGCGCCACCCCGCGGGTGCGCTGGCACGCCGGCACGCTGGCCGCGATCGTCGTGCTGATCGCGGCCAGCGTGCTGGCCGTGGCGCTCTGACACGTCAGGCCCTGGCCGCGGCCCGCGCCTGGGACTTCTTGGCCTTCCGCGCGTCCGCGCGGGCGAGGGCCCGCTTGGTCGGGATGCGCCGCTGCCGCGGGTCGAAGGCGTCCCGGAGGCCGTCGCCGATGAAGTTCACGCACAGCGCGATCGTCACGATGAACAGGCCGGGCCACCAGAACAGCCAGGGCCGCGTGGCGAACGCGGTCTGGTACTCGTTGATGAGCTGGCCCAGCGACACCTCGGGGCTGTTGATGCCGAAGCCCAGGTAGGACAGCGCGGTCTCCAGCAGGATCGCCGAGGCCATGAGCAGCGTCGCGTTGACGATGATCACGCCGACGGCGTTCGGCAGGATGTGCTTGAACATGATCCGGCCGTTGGAGGCGCCGGCCACGCGGGCCGCGTCCACGAACTCCCGCTCGCGCAGGGTGAGGAACTGGCCGCGCACGAGCCGCGCCATGTTCGTCCACGACACCAGCGACAGAGCGATGGCCAGCGACCAGGGGTTCGCGCCGCCGACCAGAACGCCGAGGATGGCGCCGATCATGATGACCGGGATCGTGATGATCATGTCGGTGAACCGCATGAGCAGGTCGTCCAGGCGGCCGCGGAAGAACCCGGCCGCGGCGCCGACCAGCACGCCGATCGTGGTGGACAGCAGGCCGATGACGACCATGACGGTCAGCGACTGCTGCGTCCCGCGCATCACGAGGGCGAAGCCGTCGTGGCCGATGTTGTCCTGGCCGAACGGGTGCTCGCCGAACGTGAAGCCGCCGTTCTCGAAGCCCATCGTCGGGGCGCCGCCGGCGTTCACGATGTCGCTGGTCTCGCGGTAGCCGTACTTCCACCAGCCGGGGATCGGGCCCCAGCCGATGGACGTGGTCACCAGGATGACGACGCCGAGCAGCACGATCGCGGAGATCATCGCGCCGCGGTGCCGGAGGAACCGCCGCAGGACGATGCGGCCCTGCGACAGGCCCTCGACCTCCTTGAGCTCGATCGCGTTCTCGGTGTTCTCGATCGTGGCCTTCGGGTCGGTGATGCCCTCGTTCGGCTCGAGGGGAGGAGTGATGCTCATGAGTTCACCCGGATCCGGGGGTCGAGCGCCGCGTACACGAAGTCGACGACGATGTTGGCGAGGACGAGGAGCGTGCCGGTCACGAGGAAGTACCCCATGATCGGGTCCGCGTCCTTGGCGCCGAGGGACTTGATGAACAGCGCGCCCATGCCGCTCCACGAGAAGATGCGCTCGGTGATGATCGCGCCGCCGAACAGGGCCGCGATGTCGAGCGGCACGACGGTGGCCAGCGGGATGAGCGCGTTGCGGAACGCGTGCCGCGTGGTGACGACCCGCTCGGACAGGCCCTTGGCCCGCGCGGTGCGGATGTAGTCCTGGTTCATGACCTCGAGCAGGCTCGCCCGGGAGTACCGGGTGTAGCTCGCGAACGAGATGAGGATCAGGGCGATCGTCGGCAGGACCAGGTGCGTGAACTTGTCGAGCGACTGGACCCAGAAGTCGCCGGACAGGCCCGGCGTCTGCGACCCGATGGTCGCGATGGGCCGGCCGTTGATCTGCGAGGCGTTCGAGTACGGGTACCAGACCGCCATGACGCGGTCGACGAACAGCAGCACGCCGACGCCGATCGCGGTGACCGCGGCGGCACGCATCGAGACGACGCGGTCGTAGCCGCCGAACAGGTAGCCGACCACGAGGCCCACCGCGAGGGCGGCGACGGCGAGCAGCGCCATCAGGCCCCAGCTCGCGTTCACGAACGCGTACTGCAGCGGGTAGTAGAGCGCGGCACCGATCACGGCGGTGGTCAGGGAGGCGTAGAGCGCGCGGCGGTTCTGCAGGCCGGCGGTCAGCGCCACGATGCCGAACGCGATGCCGACGCCGAGGGCGAGCACGCCCACCAGGCCGAGGCTCGGGTCCAGCAGCCAGCCGGTGTTCGAGATGAACAGCAGCGCGCCGGCGGTCGCGACGACCGCGGCGCCGAACGACACCCACCGGGTGCGCGTCGTGCCGCCGATGATCGACGACCACAGCACGCCGGAGATCACGGACAGCAGCGCGATCCACAGCGGCGGGACGTGCGGGTTCGCGAGGAAGTCGTTGAAGCCGATGGCGCCCCAGAGCTTGAGGAGCACGGCGACCCAGAAGGACGGCAGCGAGTACAGGACGAACGACATGAACGTCACGCTGTAGTCGAACCGCGTGTACTGGCGCAGCGCCGAGACGATGCCGACGAGCACGCCGAGGCCGATCGCGAGGAACGTCGACGCGGCGACGAGCTGCACGGTGCTCGGGATCGCGGTGCTGAGCAGGGCGGACACCGGCTGCCCCGTGACCCAGCTGGAGCCGAGGTCACCGGTGAGCAGCGAGCCCAGCCACTTGAAGTACCGGATGACCGGCGGGGTGTCCAGGTCCAGCGCCTGGATCCGTGCCGCGATCAGCGCCTCCTTGTTGGGGGCGGTGCTGGTCCGCAGCTCCTCGAGGGGGTCGAGGGAGTACGCGAGGAGCATGTAGACGATGAACGTCGCTCCGAGCAGCACGATCGCGGACGACACGAGGCGTCGCCCGAGGAAGGTCAGGGTGGGCGCCGCGTTCCTGAACCAGGAACGGCGGGCCGTGACCGGTGCGTCGGGCGCGGAGCGCGCGCCGGAGGCACGGGTCGTCACAGAGGTGGCCATGGGGTCCTTGCCTCACGGGAAGGGGGGTACTCGCAAAGCGCAAGTGTAGGCACTCCCGGTAGGGGTGCTGCGCCTCGGGCCGGGGTCGGCCGTGAGTGCCGCTACGGCTGTGGTACTAGGGGCACGGCAACGGGGGTACCGCGGTGGCCGCGGTACCCCCGTGCCGGCGTCGCTCGCTGGTGGAGCGTCAGTGCTGCGTCAGAGCGTCACTCGGTCTCGGTCGCGCTCGGCGCGTCGAGGGAGTCGGACGCGCTGATCTCCCAGTCCCAGTAGTTCCAGAAGATCGTCGGCGAGAGCGCGATGGTCGAGACGCCCTGGAGGACGTCACGGTGCGCGACCACACCGGGGAACTGGAAGATGTTGACGCCGAAGGCGTCCGCGTTCAGCTGCTTCTCGATGTCGATCGTCAGCTGGGTCTCGACGTCCGGGTCCGTGTTCGTCGACATCTGGCCGTACAGCTCGTCGATGGCCGGGTTCGAGTAGCCGCCGAAGTTGTTCACGCCGTCGGTGATGTAGTTCGCCTCGGAGTTCAGGGCGAACGTGTTGGTCGACTGCCAGCCGAACAGCGAGGCGTCGTAGGTGCCGCCACCGAGCAGCGAGGACCAGTTGTCGTCACCGTTGTCGATGACGTTGAAGCCGGCCTGCGACGCGGACTGCGCGATGAGCTGGTACTCGTTCGCACGGCGCACGTTGGACTTGCCGTAGAGGAAGCGCACGTCCACCGGGGTGGTCACGCCGGCCTCGGCGAGCAGGGCCTTGGCGCCCTCGATGTCGACGTCCGCCCAGAGCGAGGAGTCGTTGTTCGCGACGACCTCGTCGTAGTTCGGGGAGCCCGGGACCACGGTGAAGGAGTCACGCGTGGTGGCGTCCTCCTGCAGCGGCTGGATGAGCTTCTCGATGATCTCCTGGCGCGGGATCGTCTTGAGGAAGGCCTGGCGGACCTTGAGCGCCTTGTCGGCGTCGCCGCCGTAGGTCGCCGGGTCGAACGGGCCGCCGTTGTTGAACGTCAGGTCGACGTGCTCGTAGGTGCCCTCCTGCTCGGTGGAGTAGGAGACGCCGTCGATGCCCTCGAGGGTGGCCAGCACGTCCACGGAGGACTGCGGGGCGATCAGGTCGACCTCACCGTTCTGGAGCGCGGTGACCGCGGCCAGCGGGTCCTCGGTGTAGCGGATCGTGATCGAGTCCACCTTGGGCTCCGGGCCCCAGGTGTAGTCGGGGTTCTTCGTCAGCGTGACGTACTGGTTCTCGACGTAGTCCGAGATGATGTACGCGCCGTACGAGAGGTAGAGACGCTCGTCGTCCGGCAGCGACGTGAAGTTGAAGCCGTTGTTCCAGGTCTCCGAGATCGGGGCCAGGGCCGCCGCGTCGTTGTTCTTGAACGCGTCGATCAGGGCGTTCTTCGCCTCGGTCGGGTCGTCGATGCCGAGCGCGATCTCCGCCACGGCGTGCGCCGCGATCGGGGACGGCTGGCTCATCGAGACCTCCCAGTCCGAGCGGGGCTCGGTGTAGTGGAAGGTGACCGACTTGTTGTCGTCGCTGATCTCCGGGAAGTCGGTGATCAGGTTCATCGCCGGGGAGGACGAGTCGAAGTAGACCGAGCCCTCCGGCGCGGTGACCGAGCCGTCGTCGCCGGACTCGACGTCGTCGCCGGAGGCGGTGTCGAACATGTCGTTCTGGGCGCCCCACCAGAGGATCATGTCGGCCGCGTCGACGGGCTCGCCGTCGGACCACGTGACGCCGTCGTTGATCGTGTACTTGACGACCAGCGGGTCCTCGGACTCGACCTCGTACGTCCCGAAGTCCTCGTTCTTCGCGAGGTTCAGGTCGCCGTCGTAGTAGTTGAAGAACGAGGTCATCAGGTAGATGACGTTCGCGTTCGCGGTCGCGTTGCCGTTCGACGTGAGGTTGTTCGTCGAGAACATCGGCTGGTTCCAGCTGACGTTGACCGACGTCGTCTCGTCGATCTCGCTCTGCGGAGCGGGGCTCGAGCACGCCGTGAGCACGAGGGCCCCCGCCGCCACCGCAGCCGCCGCGGCGCTGATTCGCCTGATCTTCAATGTTCCTCCTGTGAAGGTGGCGCCCACCCGTCCTCGCGCCGCGTGGGCCGGCCTGGCGAGGTCGTCCCGAGCGCGGCAGACGTGCGGTCCCGCCGTGGATGGGGCAACGGTAGTGACCCCAGTCAGGACAATTCGGACACATCCCCCCGCTGCGGGTGATCGTTACCGGATCGATACTGAGCAGTAGTGTCCAGCATTCAAGACGGAACGCGCCGGTAACATCGCGGAAACATGCCGCTCGGGGCACCCGCGTCTCGCGGCCGCCCTCGTCCGGAGCCGTCGTCCCGGCGCGGGGCCACGGTCCTGTGCTATGCGGGGCGCCTGCACGGCACCCGTCCCCCGCGCTCCGACGTCGTCGGCGGGGCACGAGGTGTGACGAGGATCGCACGACCGGCCGCGTTCGGCACCCCCTGGCGGGAGCGCCGGTGGCCGCGGGCACGACGGGGCCGCCCGGCCCGGGCGGGCGGGGCGGCCCGTGGGTGCGAGCGCCGGCGGTCAGACGGCGGCGGCCACGCGCACCGCCTCGACGTTGAGGATGTTCCCGTCCGGGTCGGCGAACCACACCGACCGCATCGGCCCGTCCGTCAGCACGCCGTCGGACCACGACCCCGACGGCAGCGCGAAGGTCTGGAACTCGATGCCGCCGGAGCGCAGCGCGGCGACCTCCGCGTCGAACGCCTCGTCGGCGACCTGGAACGTCACCGCGGTCGCCTGGTTGGTGCCGGCGTAGGAGGACGGGTACACCAGCAGCCCGCCCTGCTTCGTCGCGTAGACGACGCCCGTCATCTCCTCGGCGTCGGTGAACCCCGGCAGCTCCGCCTTCCGGAAGCCCAGGGTCTGCTCGTAGAACTGGCGCGCACGGCCCAGGTCCCGCACGGCGAGGCAGGGCATCGCGGGGTGGTCGGACAGCATCGTCGCCTCCAGCGCGGGTCGGCCGACGGTCGACCGACCGGCGTGGCGAGCGTACGGCGGGGCGGTCGCAGCGCCGGGTGCTCGGCCGCTCGGCCACCACGTCAGGCCGGGGCCGTCCCCGCCCGCGAGCGCCGGCGGTAGGCCCGCGCCTTCATCACGTCGCCGCACTCGTCCATCGAGCACCACCGGCCGGACCGGTTGCGGGACCCGTCGTGGTAGACCCACTGGCAGTCCGGGTTGGCGCACGCCTTGAGCCGCGCCCAGTCCCCCGTGGCCACGGCCCGGTGCAGCGCGGCCAGCACCTCCCCGACCAACGCGGCGTCCCCGTCGGCCCCCGGCGCGGGCACGAGCGCGAGCCCGCCGCCGGCCGCCGGGTCGCCGGGCGCGACCACGAGCGGGTACCGCGCCGCGAGCGCGCCGAGCGCCGCCGCGTCGCCGCCGCCGAGGTAGCCGCGCAGGACGTCCCGCGCCTCGACGAGCGCCGCCGGGCCGGCACCGCGGAGCCGGTCCACGCCGTGGAACCGGTCGTCGGTGTTGAGCAGCGCGCGCAGGCCCTCGGTCGCGGCCGGCGCGACGCCGGGCTCGGCGCCGCGGACGACCCACGCGTCGAGCGGGTCGGGGCTCTTGACGGCGGACATGGCCCTGAGGATAGTCGTCACCACCGTTCGGCGATAGCCGGTGACGCCCGCAGGGGCGGCGTCACCGGCGCCGGACGCCACCCGCCCCACCGAGCGAGAGCGAGCCGACGATGACCGCGACCACCGACCGACCCGGGTGCGACACCTCCGACCTGCTGCACATCCACCAGCTGTTCCGGCGCGCGTTCGCCGACGCCCCCGGCCTCGTCCGCGGGGTGCCCGACGGCGACGTCGCCCGGATGCGCGTCGTCGCCGCGCACGTGCGCGAGGTGGCGACCGGCCTGCACCACCACCACGAGGGCGAGGACCTGCTGCTGTGGGACCGGCTCGAGCAGCGCTCCCCCGCCTGCGCGCTGCACGTCGGGCTGATGCGCTCGCAGCACGCGGGCGTCGCCGACCAGCTGCGCGACCTCGACGGCGTGCTGCCGGCGTGGGAGGACGGGGCGTCCGCCGCCGCGCGGGAGGACGTGGCCGCGGCGCTCGACCGGCTGCAGGCGCTGCTGGTGCTGCACCTCGGCCAGGAGGAGGAGCGCATCCTGCCGACCGCCTCCTCCGTGCTGAGCCAGCGCGAGTGGGACCAGCTGCACGAGCACGGCATGGCGTCGGTCCCGCGGAGCCGGATGCTCCTCCAGCTCGGCTGGATCCTGGACGCGGTCCCGGCCGCCGAGCGCGCCGGCTGGCTGCGCACCAACCTGCCCGCACCGGCCCGGCTGCTGTGGCACACGGTCGGGCGGCGGCGGTTCGCCGCGCACCGTGCGCGGGTCTACGGCGTGCGGTGACGCGGCGCGGGAGGTAACCCCGGCCGGGTGAGGACGGCCGCTCCGGCCCCTCCCTAGCGTGATCCCCGTCGCCGGCGACGGCGCGGAGAGGGGGTCACCATGTCCGCGGAGACCGCACCCACCACCGGCGAGCCCACGCCGCGGCACCGGGCGGCGACGCCGCCCGGCAGCGGCCCGGGCGCCACCACCACCGACGGCGCGCCCGGCGTCCCGGGCACGCCGGCCGCGCCCGTCGACCGCACCGGGGACGCCCCCGACCCGCCGCCCGCCGACGCCGTCCCGGCGCGCACCCCCGTGCCGGCCGCCCAGTGGATCTCCTGGGTCGCGCTCGCGATGATGACCACCAGCTCGGTGGCCAGCCTGCGCGCGGCGCCGACCATGGCGATCTACGGGCTCGCCGCGGTGTTCCTGTACGTCGTCCCGGCCATCGTGTTCCTGCTGCCGACCTCGCTGGTGTCCGCCGAGCTCGCGTCCGGCTGGAAGGGCGGCGTCTACAACTGGGTGTCCGAGGGCATCTCGAGGCCCGCCGGCTTCCTCGCCGTCTGGTGCCAGTTCGCGATGACGATCTTCTACTACCCGACGCTGCTCGGCTTCGTGGCGAGCACCCTCGCCTACGTCATCAACCCCGACCTGGCGACCAGCGGCGTGTGGACGGCCGCGGTCATCGTGATCGTGTACTGGAGCGGCGTGTGGGTGTCGTCCCGCGGCACCAAGGCGATCGCCGGGCTGGCCTCCGGCGGGCTCATCATCGGCACCCTGGTCCCCGGGGTGCTGCTCGTGACGCTCGGCGTCGTGTTCCTCGGGCAGGGCAACCCGTCGGCCGCGCCGATGGACGCCGAGCACCTGCTCCCGGCGTGGGCCGGCCTGTCCAGCCTCGTGCTGATCGTGAACAACTTCCTGTCCTACTCGGGCATGGAGATGAACGCGGTGCACGTGTCGTCGCTGCGGAACCCGGCGCGGGAGTTCCCGCGGTCGATGTTCCTGGCGATGGGGATGGTGCTGCTCATCTTCATCCTGCCGGCGCTCGCCATCTCGTGGTTCGTGCCCGCCGAGGAGCTCTCGCTCACCGCCGGGATCATGCAGGCGTTCGACGCGGTGTTCGCGCAGTTCGGCTGGCAGTGGCTGACCCCGGTCATCGGGATCATGCTCGTCACCGCGTCCGTCGCGGGCATGCTGACCTGGCTCGCCGGGCCGTCGAAGGGCCTGCTGCTGATCTCCCGGCAGGAGGGCTACCTGCCCCCGTTCCTGCAGCGGCTCAACAAGAACGGCGTGCAGCAGAACATCCTGGTCACCCAGGGCGCGATCACCACCCTCATCGCCCTGGGCTACGCGCTGATCCCCTCGGTGTCGAGCGCGTACTGGGTGTTCTCGGTGATCACGACGCAGGTCTACCTGATCATGTACCTGCTCATGTTCGTGGCCGCCGTCCGGCTGCGTCGGCTGCACGCCGACCACCCGCGCGGGTACAAGGCCCCGATCATCCGCACGCTGTGCGGCGTCGGCTTCGTGGCCTCCGCGGCCGCGCTGCTCGTCGGGTTCGTCCCGCCGTCGCAGCTCGGCACCGGCAGCCCGTGGGTGTACGTCCTGGTCGTCGGCGGCGGCGCCCTCGGCCTCGGCCTGCTCGTGCCGTTCCTGTTCTACCGGCTCCGCAAGCCCTCGTGGCGCCTCGCGGAACCGCAGCAGCCGGAGGTGAGCGCGTCATGACCGTGCCCGTCGAGACCTCGACCCGCCGCGAGCGCGGCTGGGTGTACGGGGTGAGCATCGCCGTCCTCGCGGTGCTGGTGCTGATCGCCCTGCTGTCGTTCCGCTCCGCCCGCCAGGACGCCGAGGCGCAGGACAAGGCGCAGCAGCTGGTCGACCAGATGGCGGCCGCCGGCGCCGCGCAGCTGCCGTCGGTCGACCGGGTCGCGGCCGTGCTCGGCACCGACGGCGGCGTCGCGTGCTCCGACCCGGCGTCCGCGCTGGGCAAGGCCGCGATCTTCTCCGGCCTGGCCAACGGCGCCACCGGCCCGGGCTACCGGCCGACGATCTCCGAGAGCCGCGCCGTGCGCGCCGAGCTGCTGATCGTGGGGGTGTACTGCCCGGAGCACCTGGAGGACGTGCAGGCGATCGTCGACGACCTGCAGCTCGCGGATTCGGACGACGGCGGGACGGGGTATTGACCCGTCAGGATCGGAGAAGCACCGCCCCGGCCCGGGCTCCTACGGTGGGCGCAGCACCGCACCACCCCGCCGACCAGGAGGCACCGAGCATGGCCGAGACCCGCGAGACCACCGCGAACTTCACCGCCGAGGAGCGCGCCGCGATGCAGGAGCGCGCCGCCGAGGTGCGCTCCGCCCGCAGGCGCGGCAAGGCGGCCGGCGACCCCGAGGCCGAGGTGCTCGCGAAGATCGCCGAGCTGCCCGACGACGACCGCGCGATGGCCGAACGGATCCACGCGATCGTCCGCGAGGTCGCGCCCGGGCTGACCCCGCGCACCTGGTACGGGATGCCGGCGTACGGGGCGTCGAAGGCGGTGCTGTTCTTCCAGCCGGCGTCGAAGTTCAAGGCCCGGTACGCGACCCTCGGGTTCAACGACGACGCGCGGCTGGACGACGGCGCGATGTGGCCGACGGCGTACGCGCTGACCCGGGTCGGCGACGCCGAGGAGGCGGCGATCCGGGACCTGGTGCGGCGGGCTGCGGGCGAGGGGTGAGGGCCTAGCCCTCCCCCGTCCTCGGCGCCGGCGGCCGCCAGCCGCCCTCCTCCCGGACCGCGCGTCCGATCCGGAGGCTGATCTCCCGCAGCTGCCGCGCCTGCGCCGCCGTCAGCCGGTCGAGCACCAGGCGGCGCACCGTCCCGACGTGCCCGGGCGTCGCCGCGGCGACCGCCGCCCGGCCGTCGTCGGTGAGCAGGGCGAGCGTGTACCGCCCGTCGGCCGGGTCCGGCTCGCGGCGCAGCCAGCCGCGCGCCTCCAGCCGGGCCGCCGCGCGGGACAGCCGGGACAGGGTGCTGTTGGCGTAGTCGGCCAGCACGCTCATCCGCAGCGTGCCGCCGTCGGCCCGGCTGAGCGCGTAGAGGACGCCGTACTCGAAGTGCGTGATCCCCGCGTCCCGCTGCAGCTGCGCGTCCAGGGCGGGCGGGAGCCACTCGAGGACGGTCGCGAGGGCGGACCAGGTCGCGAGGTCGTCGCCGGCGAGCTCGTCGGGGGTCGCGGCATCGTCCGTCATGCCCGCAGCCTAGCCGTGATGACTTGCCCAGGAAAGCGACCCGCGCCTACGGTGACTTTCCTGAGCAAGTGATCGCCGCACCGTGCGGCGGCACGGGGAGGACACCATGGACCTGCAGCTGACCGGGAGCCGCGCCTTCGTGAGCGGCTCGACGCAGGGCATCGGCTACGCGATCGCCGCGGCGTTGCTCGCCGAGGGCGCCGAGGTCGTCGTGCACGGGCGGGACGAGGGTCGGGTGCGGGACGCGGAGTCCCGGCTGCGGGCCGCGGCCCCGGGCGCGGTCGTGTCCGGGATCGCCGCCGACGTCGCGGATGCCGACCAGGTCGACCGGCTGCTCGACCGGCTCGGCGACGTCGACGTGCTGGTGAACAACGTGGGCGTGTTCGAGGTGGCACCGTTCGGGGAGATCACCGACGCCGACTGGCACCGCTACCTCGACGTCAACCTGATGAGCGGGGTCCGGCTCGCGCGCCGGCTGCTGCCGCCGATGCTCGCGCGCGGCCGGGGCCGGGTGCTGTTCGTCAGCAGCGAGTCCGGGGTGGACGTGCCGGCGGACATGGTGCACTACGGCGTGACGAAGGCCGGGGCGCTGGCCCTCGCCAACGGCCTCGCGAAGACCACCCGGGGCACCGCGGTCACGGTCAACACGATCCTCGGCGGGCCGACCTGGTCCGACGGTGTCGCGGGCACGGTCGAGCAGATCGCGCGGGCGCAGGGCGTGCCGGCCGGGGACCTCAAGGACACGCTCGCCGCCGCCCGGACGACGTCGCTGCTGCAGCGGTTCATCGAGCCCGAGGAGATCGCGCGGCTCGCGGTGTACCTGGCGAGCCCGCTGTCGTCGGCGACCAACGGTGCCGCGGTGCGCGCCGACGGGGGCGTGCTGACGACGCTGCTGTGAGCGGGGCCGGGCGCGCAGGCCGTTCGCGCGGCCCGGTCAGGCCCGGCGGGACGCCGTGATCGTGAACTTCGGGTTCCGCGCCACCTGCCGGGTCGGCCCCACCGCCGCCTGCAGCGCCGGCCGGTGGCCCAGCCCGGAGTTCCACACGCACCACAGCTCGCCGCCCGGGCGCAGCACCCGCGCCGCCTCGGCGAACAGCCCGCGTGCCACGCCGTCGTGCACCGCGGCCCCGACGTGGAACGGCGGGTTGAGCAGCACGAGGTCGGCGCTCGCGTCGGCGATCCCGGCGGTCCCCCGCGCCCGCTGCACGCGGACCCGCTCCCCCAGCCCGTTCGCCGCGACGGTCGCCCGGGCGGAGGCGACGGCCGCCGCCGACTCGTCGGTCGCGACGACCTCGACGCCCGGGCGGGCCGCGGCGAGCGCGGACGCGAGCACCCCGGTGCCGCAGCCCAGGTCCACGGCGGTGCGGGCCTCGGGCACGGCATCGGGCAGGTGCTCGACCAGGAACCGGGTGCCGATGTCGACCCGCGCGCCGGCGAACGCGGCGCCGTGCGCGCACACCGTCAGGCCGAGGTCCGCGTGCCGCGCTGAGACGGGCCAGGCGGGGTCGGCGGCGCCGTCCGCCGCGCGGGGCCCGGCCGCGTGCAGCACCCGGGCCTTCTGCCGGCCGCGGCTGGCCCGCACCCGCGCGAAGTGCCGGGCGAGGACCTCGTTCATCGCCCGGGACATGTGCTTCTCCCGGCCGCCGGCCACGACCGCGACCGCCGGGTCGGCGTGCCTCGCGACCAGCCCGGCGACCTCGTCCAGCGCGTCCAGCGAGCGCGGCAGCAGGAGCAGCACGACCCGGGCACCGGCGACCAGCTCCGGGTCCAGGCCGGCGGACGACCGGAACGCGTCCGCGCCGCCCAGCCGGGCCGCGTTCTCCGCCAGCGCCAGCTCGCCGGTGAGCCGGTCGGTGTGCGCCCGGACCCCGGTCAGGCCGAACCGGTCGACCGCGCCGAGCGTCACCGCCCCGTACCGGTCGCCGAGCACCACGACCGTCCCCGGCGCGGCGTCCTCCAGCAGCGGCGCGGCCTCGTCGAGGACCAGCCGGTCGGCGGCGTCGACGGCCACCAGGTCCGGCGCGGGGATCTCGGGGTCGCAGCGCAGCGCGGCGAGCAGGTCGGCGGTCATGCGGTCCACGGGTCGACGACGTCGACCCCCGTCCCGTCGAAGTCCTTGACGTTGCGCGTCGCGCACGTCGCGTCGTGCACCCGGCAGATCGCCGCGATCTGGGCGTCGGCGGTGTGGATCGGCCGGCCCGCGCGCTCGCGGGCGGCGAGCACCTCCGCGTACTGCTCCGCGGCCGCGACGTCGAACGGGAGGATCGCGCGCGTCGCTCGGTAGGGCTCGAGGGCCAGGTGGACCTGCTCGGCGAGCGCGGACCGGCGCTGCTCGTCCGGCAGCCGCCGCACACCGGCGAGGAGCTCGGCGAGGGTGACGGCGGCGACCGCGACCTCCCCGGTGAGACCCTCGAGCCAGGTCACGACCCGGGGCTCGGGGACGGGGCGGAAGACCTCCGAGACGACGTTCGTGTCGAGCACGATCACCCGAAGTCCACCGCCCGGGCGTCGTCCGTGCGCTCCGGCACGACGAGGTCGTCGACCCCGCCGACCTGCCGAGCCGCCCGGAGCAGGGCCACGCCGATGTGCGGCCGGCGCGCGGCCCGGGTGAGGATGTCGCGCGCCTCGGCCTCCATGGAGCGGCCGTGCTCCTTGGCCTGGGCGGCGAGCTGCTGCTTCACGGACTCGTCGAGCCCGCGGACGACGATGGCGGACATGCTGGCGACCTCCCCGGGACTGCTATCGCTGATGCTAGCAGTCCGGGGACGCCGCGCCCGACCGGCCGGTCACACGTTGAAGCGGAACTCCACCACGTCGCCGTCGGCCATCACGTACTCCTTGCCCTCGATGCGCGCCTTGCCGGCGGAGCGGGCGGCCGCGACCGAGCCGGCCTCGACCAGGTCGTCGAACGAGATGACCTCGGCCTTGATGAAGCCCTTCTGGAAGTCCGTGTGGATGACCCCGGCCGCCTGCGGCGCGGTCCACCCCTGGTGGATCGTCCAGGCCCTCGACTCCTTCGGGCCGGCGGTCAGGTAGGTCTGCAGGCCGAGGGTGTGGAACCCGACGCGGGCCAGCTGGTCGAGCCCCGCCTCCTCCTGGCCGTTCTCGGCGAGCATCTCCTTGGCCTCGTCGGGCTCGAGCTCGACCAGGTCGGACTCGAACTTGGCGTCGAGGAAGATCGCGTCCGCCGGCGCGACGAAGGCGCGCAGCTCGTCCTGCATCGCGGTGTCGGCGAGGCCGGCGTCGTCGGTGTTGAACACGTAGATGAACGGCTTGGCCGTCATCAGCTGCAGCGAGGCGAGGTCGGCCAGGTCGAGACCCGCGGCCTTCGCGCCCTGGAACAGCGTCTGGCCGGACTCCAGCACGGCCTGCGCGGCCTGCGCGGCGGCGAGCTCGGCGGGGTCCGCCTTCTTGATGCGCACCTCCTTCTCCAGGCGCGGGACGACCTTCTCGAGCGTCTGCAGGTCAGCGAGGACCAGCTCGGTGTTGATCGTCTCGATGTCGTCCTTGGGCGACACGCGGCCGTCGACGTGCACGACGTCGGGGTCGGCGAACGCGCGGGTCACCTGGCAGATGGCGTCGGCCTCGCGGATGTTGGCGAGGAACTTGTTGCCCAGGCCCTCGCCCTCGCTGGCGCCCTTGACTATGCCGGCGATGTCGACGAACGACACCGTCGCCGGGAGGATCTTCTCGCTGCCGAAGATCTCCGCGAGCGTGTCCAGCCGCGGGTCCGGCAGCGGCACGACGCCGACGTTGGGCTCGATCGTGGCGAACGGGTAGTTCGCCGCGAGCACCTGCGCGCGGGTCAGGGCGTTGAAGAGCGTGCTCTTGCCGACGTTGGGCAGGCCGACGATGCCGATGGTGAGTGCCACGGGCGACCATCCTAGGGGGCGAGCCGCCTCAGGCGAACGAGCGGATGGTCTGCAGCAGCTCCGGCGCGCGCCGGTCGTACAGCCCGCCGCCGACCCGCACGCCCACGACCAGCGCGGCGGCGCCCGAGCCGAGGCCGACGAGCAGCGTGAGCACCTGCAGCAGCGGGTGCCCGGTCACGACTGCGGCGATGCCGAGCCCGACCGCCGGCAGGCACACGACGAGCAGCAGCAGCATCCCCAGCGACTGCGTGAGCATCACCGCGAGCGAGGAGCCCTGCGGCGTGGAGAACGGGTTGTCCCCCGGCTTCGGCACCGGGTAGACGAGGCGGGCCGAGTAGATCGACGACGCGCCCACGCCGACGGCCAGCACGCCGAGCGACATGCCGAGGACGGGCACCGTGGCGTCCCAGCGGCCGGAGACGCCGAGCACGAGCAGGTCGGTGGCGAGCACGACGGCGCCGCCGACGAGCATCCCGGCGAGCGCGCGGCCCGCGCGGTCCACCCGGCCGTCGACCGGCGCGGCCACGTGGGTCCAGAACGCGGTGTCGTCGTAGGAGATGTCGGCGGACAGCGACCAGCCCATGACGAACGCGACCACGACGCCGGCGCCGAGCAGCAGCCCGCCACCCCGGCCGACGAACCACAGCAGCAGCACCATGACCGGCACGACGGCGACCGCCGCGGCGTACCGCGGGTCCCGGAGCCAGTAGGTGAGGCTGCGCGCGGCGACCGCGCCGGTGGGGGTCGCCGGGAACCGGGCGAAGAAGCCGAGCCCCTCGCTGCGCGCGACGTGGCCCGCGCCGCCGGGCGACCGCACGAGGGCCGCCGAGAGGGCGCGGTCCCAGACGCCGACGAGCACCGCGAGCGTCGCGCCCGAGACGGCGAGCTTGCCCAGGGCGGCGAGCCAGGCGCCGTCCTGGACGTCGGCCGCGAGCGCCCACGGCGCCCCGAGCGGCGTCCACCCGACGACGACCCCGACCTCGGGCAGCGCGTCGGCGACCGCCTGCAGCCCGGCGGTCGCGCCCAGCAGGAGGGGGCCGAGCAGCATGAGCGGGACGATCGCGAGGACGGCCGCGACCTCGCGGAACCGGCGGCCGCCGACCAGCGGCGCGAGCATGGTCGTGAACGCGCGGGAGCCGATGACGCAGGCGGCGACGCCCAGCGCGCCGCCGACCAGCCCGGCCAGCAGGGCCGCGGGCTCCCGCCACCACGCCAGGGCGGACGCGCCGCCGAGCACGAGGGTCGCGGCGCCGGGGACGCCCACCAGGCCGGCGAGCGTGAGCCCGGTCAGCAGGTGCCGGCGCCGGATCGCGAACAGCTGGAACCGTTCGGGGTCGAGGGTGCTGTCCACGCCGAACGCGACCAGCGGCAGCAGCCACCAGCCCGCCACCAGCAGCGCGCCGGCGAGCACGACGACGGTGCGGGACAGCTCCGGGTCGTCGTGCGCGCCGAGCGCCACCAGGCCCACGACCGCGAGCCCCAGCAGGAACAGCGCGTACAGGACGGACAGCAGGAGCGCGACGACCTTCCACACGCTGCGCCGCAGGCCGTTGCGCAGCAGCGTGAGCTTCAGTCGGACGAGGTGCGCAACCACGCGAGCGCCCCCTCCGTGCGCCGCCCGCCGACCAGCTCGACGAACCGGTCCTCGAGCGAGGCGTCGCCGCGGACCTGGTCGACGGTGCCCTGGGCGAGCACGTGCCCGCCGGCGATCACGGCGACGTGGTCGCACATCCGCTGCACCAGGTCCATCACGTGCGAGGAGACGACGACGGTGCCGCCGCCCGCGGCGTAGGCCGACAGGATGTCCCGGATGTTCGCGGCGGACACCGGGTCGACGGCCTCGAAGGGCTCGTCCAGCACCAGGACGCGCGGGGCGTGCACGAGGGCGCACGCTAGGCCGATCTTCTTGGTCATGCCCGCCGAGTAGTCGACCACCAGGGTGTCGGCGTCGGCGGTGAGGTCGAAGGTGCGCAGCAGGTCGGCGGTGCGGTCCCGGACGGTGTCCCGGTCCAGGCCGCGCAGCAGCCCCGCGTAGGTGACGAGCTGCGCGCCGGTCAGCCGGTCGAACAGCCGCACGCCGTCGGGCAGCACGCCGAGCCCGGCCTTGACCGCGGGCGGGTCCGCCCACAGGTCCTGCCCCCGCACGAGCACCCGGCCGAAGTCCGGGCGCAGCAGCCCGGTCGCCATCGACAGCGTGGTGGTCTTGCCGGCGCCGTTCGGTCCGACGAGGCCGTAGAAGGACCCGGCGGGGACCTCCAGGTCGACGCCCGCCACGGCGATCTTCGTGCCGAACCTCTTCCACAGCCCTTGGATGGACAAAGCGGACATCGGCTCCATCGACCCAGCATAGGGGCGTGCGTGTCGGTGGCGCCTGGCAATCTGCGGGTCATGGACACCGGAATCGTGCTCGCCCTCGCCGGGGCGCTCCTCGCGGGGCTCGCCCTCGGCTGGCTCCTCGCCGCCGGGCGGTCCGGCGCGCGGCTGCGCCGGGCGGAGGTGGAGGCCGCGCGGTGGCGCACGGCCGCGGAGCTCGGCGGCGGGAGCGTCGACGCGGACCGGCAGGCGGAGCGGTTCCGCGCGCTGGCCGCCGACGCGCTCGCGCAGAGCAGCGAGCAGTTCCTCGCCCTCGCCCACCAGAGCCTCGCGGCGCGGCACCAGGAGCAGTCCGGCGACCTCGCGCAGCGGGAGCAGGCGGTCCGCGCGATGGTCGATCCGCTGGCCCGCACCCTCGACGCGGTGCGGGCCGAGCTGCGCACCGCGGAGCAGAGCCGGGCGCAGCACGACGCCGCGCTGGGCGAGCAGGTGCGGCAGATGCACGAGGAGGCCGGCCGGCTCCGGGAGCAGACCGCCCAGCTCGTCACCTCGCTGCGCGCGTCCCAGGTCCGCGGCCGGTGGGGCGAGGTGCAGCTGCGCCGCGTGGTCGAGGCCGCGGGGATGCTGCCGCACGTCGACTTCGCCGAGCAGGACCAGGTGCGCACCGACGACGGCCTGCTGCGACCGGACATGGTCGTGCACCTCGCCGGCGGCAAGCGGGTCGTGGTCGACGCGAAGGTGCCGTTCCTCGGGTTCCTCGAGGCCGCCGAGGCGACCGACCCGGCCGAGCGCGAGCGCCGGCTCGCCGCGCACGCCCGGCACCTGCGCGCGCACGTCGACCAGCTCGCGGCCAAGCGGTACTGGGACCAGTTCAGCCCGTCGCCGGAGTTCGTCGTCATGTTCGTGCCGGCGGAGGCGTTCCTGCACGCGGCGATCGACGTGGACCCGGCGATCGTGGAGCGCGCGTTCGAGAAGGACGTCGTCATCGCGACGCCGATGACGCTGCTCGCGCTGCTGCGCACCGTCGCCTACGCCTGGCGGCAGGACGCGCTGGCCAGCAACGCGCAGGCGGTGCTCGACCTGGGCAAGGAGCTGCACGGCCGGATCGCGACGCTCGGCGGGCACCTGTCCAAGGTCGGCCGGGCCATCGACTCGGCCGCCACGGCGTACAACCAGTCGGTCGCGTCGCTGGAGTCGCGGGTGCTGGTGAGCGCGCGGAAGTTCGCCGACCTGCGGGTCGTGGACGGCGGGCTGGAGACGCCGCCGTCGGTCGAGCGGCGGCTGTCCGTCGTGACCGCGCCCGAGCTCGTGGCGTGGGAGACGCAGCAGGTCGTGGGGCTGGGGCCGGACGGGCCCACCGCGCCCGGGACGGGGCGGCGGGCGGCCGACGCGCTCGGGGCGCTGGACGACGCGGTGCTCGGGGACGTGCGTCCGCCGGAGGCGGGGCCGGGCGCGGTCTGAGGCGTCCGGCCGCGGTCTGGGGCGGCCGGGTGCGGTCTGACGAGTCAGGCGCCGAGCCGACGTGGGCCGGAGCCGTCAGACCGGGCGGACGGCCAGGTCGGGGCGGTCGCCGCGGCGCGGGCGCGGGTCGTCCCCACCGGCCGCGCGCAGGTCGGCACGGAGCTCGCGGGGCAGCGAGAACATGAGGTCCTCGGTCGCGGTCCGCACCTCCTCGACGTCGCCGAACCCGTGCGCCGCCAGCAGGTCCAGGACGTCCCGCACCAGGATCTCCGGCACCGAGGCGCCCGAGGTGACGCCGACGGTCCGCGCGCCGACGAGCCAGGCCGGGTCCACCTGCGCGGCGGTGTCCACCCGGTACGACGCGCGGGCGCCGTACTCGAGCGCGACCTCGGCCAGCCGCACCGAGTTCGACGAGTTCGCCGAGCCGACGGTGATCACCACGTCGCACTCCGGCGCGAGCTTCTTGACCGCGACCTGCCGGTTCTGGGTGGCGTAGCAGATGTCGTCGCTCGGCGGGTCCTGGAGCAGCGGGAACCGCTCGCGCAGCCGGCGCACCGTCTCCATCGTCTCGTCCACCGACAGCGTGGTCTGCGAGATCCACACCACCCGGCTCTCGTCCCGGACCACCACGTCGGCGACCGCGTCTGGGGAGTCGACCACCTGGACGTGGGCGGGCGCCTCGCCCTGGGTGCCCTCGACCTCCTCGTGGCCGGTGTGCCCGATCAGCAGGATGTCGAGGTCGGCCGCCGCGAACCGCACCGCCTCCTTGTGCACCTTGGTCACCAGGGGGCAGGTCGCGTCGATCGTCCGCAGCGACCGGGCCTCCGCCGCGGCCCGCACCGCCGGGGACACCCCGTGCGCGGAGAACACCACCCGGGCGCCCTCGGGGACCTCGTCGGTCTCGTCGACGAACACCGCGCCGCGCGCCGCGAGGGTGTCCACGACGTGCCGGTTGTGCACGATCTCCTTGCGGACGTACACCGGCGCGCCGTAGTGCTCCAGGGCCTGCTCGACGGCGACGACCGCGCGGTCCACGCCGGCGCAGTACCCGCGCGGGGCGGCCAGCAGCACGCGCCGGCCCGCGGGGGCCGCGCCGTGCTCGGTGCCGACGGTCACGGGCCCATCGTAGGTCGCGCGCCCGGCGCGGGTGCGCCCCACGGCCGGTTCGGTGGGTCCAGCCGAGTTCGGCGGCTGTGAGCACCGAACTCGGCGGGGGCCACCGAACTCGGCGCAGCGCCGCGGCGGTCGGCCGCCGCCCGGTGTCGGGCGCGCGTGGCAGGGTGGGCCCGTGCAGCAGCAGTCCTCCCCCACGACCCCGGCCCCGGGCGCGCCCGCCGAGCTGCCCGCCCGCGCGAACGAGACCACCGCCGAGCGCCCGTGGCCGGTGCGGCTGCTCTCGGTGAAGATCGCCGACTACGTCGCGAAGATGTCGCCCCTGTGGGTCGAGGGCCAGGTCGTGCAGCTCAACCGCCGCCCCGGCGCGAACATCGCCTTCCTCACGCTGCGGGACACGGACACGGACATGTCGCTGCCGGTGTCCATGCCCGCGGGCGTGCTGTCGGGTGCCGCTGCCCCGCTCGCCGAGGGCGCGCACGTCGTGGTGCACGCGCGCCCGACGTTCTGGACCAAGCGCGGCACGCTGCAGCTGAACGCCGACGAGGTGCGCGCGGTCGGCGTGGGCGAGCTGCTGGCCCGGATCGAGCACCTCAAGCGGGTGCTGGCCGCGGAGGGCCTGTTCGACGCGGACCGCCGGGTGCCGCTGCCGTTCCTCCCCCGGGTCGTCGGCCTGGTGTGCGGGCGGGAGTCCAAGGCGGAGCACGACGTGGTGGTGAACGCCCGCGCGCGCTGGCCGCAGGTCGAGTTCGTGATCCGCGAGGTCGCGGTGCAGGGCGTCGGCGCGGTGCCCCAGGTCAGCCGGGCGATCGCGGAGCTCGACGCGGACCCGCGGGTCGAGGTGATCGTGGTCGCGCGCGGCGGTGGCTCGGTCGAGGACCTGCTGCCGTTCAGCAACGAGGCGATGGTCCGGGCGGCCGCCGCCTGCCGCACGCCGCTGGTGTCCGCGATCGGCCACGAGACCGACACCCCGCTGCTGGACCTGGTCGCCGACTACCGCGCGTCCACCCCGACGGACGCGGCGAAGCGGATCGTGCCGGACGTCGGCGAGGAGCGCGCCCGGGTGACCCAGGCCCGCGCCCGCATCCGGTCGGCCGTCGAGCACCGGGTGGCGCGCGAGGCCGCCGGGCTGGAGCAGGTGCGCAGCCGCCCCGTGCTCGCGCGACCGCACACGATGGTCGACACCCGCGAGGCCGAGGTGCTGCGCGCCCGGGACCACGCCCGGCGCAGCCTCGACCACGCGCTCGCCGGCGCGGTGACCTCGACCCGCGCGCTGGCCGCGCAGGTCCGGGCGCTGTCCCCCGCCGCGACGCTGGACCGCGGCTACGCCGTGGTGCAGACGTCCGACGGGCGGGTGGTGCGCGAGGCGACCGAGGTCGCGGCGAAGGACTCGCTGCGGATCCGGGTGTCCCGCGGCGAGCTCATGGCGACGGTGCTGGCGGTCGCACCCGCCCGCAAGCGCCCGGCCGCCGAGGACGACGCGGACGCCTGACGGGCGCGCGCCCACGCACCCGGCCGCAGGTCGCGGGCCGCGCGGCGCGGGCGCACGGCGGCGCACCGCGCGCCCGCGACCCGGCGTCACTTCCCGTGCGGGTCCCGCGCGTTCAGCGCCGCCACCACCTGCGGGTAGTCCCCGCGGGCCTCGCCGTACCGGAGGAACTTCACGCGCTCGACCTGGATCTCGGTCGCGTCGGGCTGCGCCTCCAGCAGCGCCATGACCTCCGCGACGAACGCGTCGAGCGGCATGGCGTCGGCGTTCTCCCGGTGCCCCGGCATGAGGTCCGTCTGCACCGACGGCGGCTCGAGCTCGACCACGCGCACGCTCGTGCCCGCCAGCTGCAGCCGGACCGACTCGCTGAGCATGTGGATGAACGCCTTGCTCGCGTTGTAGGTCGGGGTGACCTGGAGCGGGGCGAACGCGAGCCCCGACGACACGGTGAGGATCGTCGCGTCCGGGCGGGTCTGCAGGTGCTCGACGAACGCCGCGATCAGCCGGATCGGACCGAGCACGTTGGTGGTCACGGTCTGCTCCGCGGTGTCGAGGAACCCGGCCGGGTCGGTCCAGTCCTCGACGCGCATGATGCCGGCCATCGGGACCAGGACGTTCACCTCGGGGTGCTCGGCGATCACCCGCTTCGCGACCTCGGCGACGTCCTCGGCGTCCGCGGTGTCGATCCGGTAGGCGTGGATGCCCGGGTGCTCGGCCGTCACGCGGTCCAGCAGCTCGGTGCGCCGGCCGCCGACGATCACCTCGTTCCCGCGCTCGTGCAGGGCGACGGCGAGCGCCAGGCCGATGCCGCTCGTCGCGCCGGGGATGAAGACGGTGTTCCCTGTGATTCGCATGCCCCGAGTCTTCGGCGGCCCGCGCGGCCCCGCCAGAGAGCGGTTGTCGGGGGACCGCCGATCCCTGGTTCCGCCGGGTCGCGCCCGCCGATACTGCTCGGGTGGATCGCGACGCGCTGGCCGACTTCCTGCTCCGGCACCGGGAGGCGCTGCGCCCGGACGACGTCGGGCTGCCGCCGGGCGCGCGGCGGCGGGCGCCCGGCCTGCGCCGCGAGGAGGTCGCGCAGCTGGCCGTCATGTCGACGGACTACTACACCCGGCTGGAGCAGCGGCGCGGCCCGCAGCCGAGCACCCAGATGCTCGGCTCGCTCGCCCGGGCGCTGCGGCTCACGCCCGACGAGCGCGACTACCTGTACCGGGTCGCCGGCCACAGCGCGCCCGACCGGGCCGCCCGCGAGGACTACGTCGCCCCGGGCCTGCTCCGGGTGCTGGACCGGATCACGGACTCCCCGGCGCTGATCCTCGACGGGCTCGGCCGGACCCTGGTGCAGAACGACCTCGCCCGCGCCCTGTTCGGCCCCGTCGAGCAGCTGACCGGGTGGGAGCGCAGCGCGATCTACCGCTGGTTCGCGCACCCGGCGACCGAGCGGCTGATGTACCCGGAGGAGGACCGCGACCGGCAGAGCCGCGCGCAGGTCGCCTCGCTGCGCGCGACGCTCGGGGCGGAGGGCCCGCGGTCCCGGGCGGCCGAGCTGGTGCGCGCGCTGTCCGCCCGCAGCCCGGAGTTCGTCGCGATCTGGGAGGCGCACGAGGTGTCCCGGCGGTTCGAGGACCACAAGACGCTGGTGCACCCCCGGGTCGGGCCGATCGAGGTCGACTGCCAGGCGCTGTTCACCGAGGACGGCGCGCAGACGCTGCTCGTGCTCACGGCCGCGCCGCGCAGCGAGGCGGAGGGCCGGCTGCGGCTGCTGGGCGTGCTCGGGACGCAGGAGTTCGCGGCGCGGGAGGGCTGAGCGGCGCGGGGTCGGCGGTCGTTGGTTAGATGGTGCTCGTGAGCGACACCTCCCCCGTCC